>JAQGMO010000257.1 GCA_028292315.1 Herminiimonas sp.
ATCGGCGCTACTCGCCAGGGAATGCTGATAAGTTCGGTGACCGAACTTGACTATATGCAATATCAATTGCCTGGCAAAATATTGTTAGAAATGTTAGGAAGAAACGGTAAGGAGAAAGGAAAAGGCAAAAGGCAAAAGGCGAGGGAAGGGGGGAAGGGAAGGGAAGGGAAGTGGCCCAAAAGGCACACCCGGGACCGGATTGACAGACTTGGGGCGGGCGGAAAATATAGCGGATTGCGCCGTCTGCCGCCCCAGCCTGCGCCTTTCACATCGGCGCGCTGACCAGGGCGGCAGGCGTTTAAACGGCCAAGCCTATCGATTGGTCGAGGTCAACGACACCGTTTCATTCAAGCCGCCGCCCAGCGCCCGATACAAGTCGATCGCATTGGTCAGCCGCAGGAGCCGGGTCTGCACCAGCGATTGCTCCGCTGTGAACAACTCCCTTTGCGCATCGAGCACTTCGAGCGAACTCGCGATGCCGTTCTGAAAGCGCAGATCGGCCAGCCGCAGGCGTTCCGCCTGTGCTGCCTGAACAGCCTGCTGCGCCGCGATCTGCTGGTCCAGGGCGCCGCGCGCCACCAATGCATCGGCGACTTCCCGGAATGCGACCTGAATGGTTTTTTCATAGTCGGCGACCGCGACATCCTTGCGCACCTGGGTTATGTCCAGGTTGGCGCGGTTTCTTCCGGCATCGAAAATCGGCAGCACCAGCTGCGGCACGAATGACCAGGTAAATGTACCGGCATCGAACAGGCCGGACAATGCCGTGCTCGCGGTGCCTACTCCCGCGGTCAACGAGATACGCGGAAAGAAAGCCGCGCGGGCGGCGCCGATGTTGGCATTGGCTGACTGCAGCCGCTGCTCGGCAGCACGGATATCGGGCCGGCGCGCGATCAGGTCGGATGGCAATCCGGCTGGAATATCGGTGACCAGGTTTTGCGCCGACAGCGTCTGCGCCGGCGGCAAATCGGTCAGCGGCTTGCCCACCAATAGCGTCAATGCATTTTCCGCCTGGGCCCGCTGGCGGGCCAGCGTCAGCAATGAAACGCGCGCCGACTGCACCAGAACCTCGTTCTGGCGCAGGTCGAGCGCCGAGGACGCGCCGACTTCGAAGCGCTGGTTGGCCAGCTTGTAAGCCGTTTCGCGCGAGTCCAGGGTGCGTTGCGCCAGCCCGAGCTGCTCGGCGAATGCGCGTTCGGCCAGATAGGCGTTGGCGACTTGCGCCACCAGGCTGATCTGAATTGCCTGGCGTGCTTCATCGGTGGCCAGGTACTGGTTCAGCGCGGCCTGGTTCAGGCTGCGCACACGCCCGAAAAAATCAAGTTCGAAGGAAGCCAGGCTGAGACCGACCTGGTAACTCCTGCCGATCACGGCCGCGCCGGTGGGCGACAATCCGGCCGGCGTGCGCGACTGCGCGGCGCTTGCGCCGACACCGAGGTTGGGCAGCAGATCGGCGGACTGGATGTTATACAGCGCGCGCGCTTCCTCGATCCTCAGCGCGGCCGTGCGCAGGTCACGATTGTTTTCCAGCGCTGCCGCGATCAGGGTTTGCAGGCGCCGGTCGGGAAAGAATTCCCGCCAGCCGAGGCTGGTTGCCGCCTGGCCGCCTGATTCAGCCGGATAGACCGCCGCCACCGGCGGTTCCGGACGCACCAGCTCCGGCGTCAGCGAGCAGGCGCCGAGCGCGCCCGCGGCCAGCATGGCGACGGTAAGCCGTCGCGGTAAAAATTCAAGCATTCTGCTCTCCCATGTTTTCCTGAAGATGGGCAGCGTACATCTTGCGCTGGCGCTCGCTGCCCTTGAAGATCGAGCGGATCACGACGAAGAACACCGGCACCAGGAATACCGCCAGCAACGTGGCGGTGATCATGCCGCCCATGACGCCGGTGCCGATCGCGCGCTGACTGGCTGAACCGGCGCCGCTTGCAATGACCAGCGGCAGCACGCCGAGGATGAACGCCAGCGATGTCATCAGGATCGGCCGGAACCGCAGGCGAATCGCCCGCAGCGTCGCATCGGTCAGGCCCATGCCCTGCGCCTGCAGGTCTTTTGCAAACTCGATGATCAGAATCGCATTTTTCGACGACAGCCCGATAATGGCAATCATGCCGACCTTGAAATACACGTCGTTCGGCATGTCGCGCATCGTGGCGCCAAGCAGCGCGCCCAGGATGCCGAGCGGCACCACCAGCATCACCGCCACGGGTATCGACGTGCTTTCATACAGGGCAGCCAGCACCAGGAACACCGCCAGCAGGGACAGGGCATAGAGCGCCGGCGCTTGCGAGCCGGAGGTCTTTTCTTCAAGCGATTGCCCGGTCCATTCAAAGCCGAAGCCTTGCGGCAGTTGCGCTGTCAGTTTTTCCATTTCTTCCATCGCCTCGCCGGTGCTGCGGCCAGGCGCCGCATTGCCCGAGATTTTTACCGCCGGATAGCCGTTGTACCGGATCAGCTGCACCGGTCCGACCGTCCAGCGCGACGTCGCGAAAGCGGACAACGGCACCATTGTTCCCTTCGAACTGCGCACGTACAGGTTGAGCAAGTCTTCCGGCCGCAGGCGTTCCTCCGCATCGGCCTGCATGATGACCCGCTGCTGCCGTCCCTGACTTGAAAAATCGTTCAGGTAGGCCGAGCCCAGCGACGCCGACAGGGTGGTGTTGATGTCGGAGTAGGAGACGCCGAGCGCATTCGCCTTGTCGCGATCGATGTCCAGTTGCAGCTGGGGCGTGTCTTCCAGTCCTTCCGGGCGAACGCCGGTGAGCACCTTGCTTTGTCCCGCCATTCCCAGCAACTGGTTACGCGCCGCGATCAATGCGTCGTGACCGAGGCCACCGCGATCCTGCAACCGGAATGTGAATCCGGTCGAGTTTCCCAGTTCGGGAATAGGCGGCGGATTGACAGGAAACACGATTGCATCGCGGATCTGCGAAAACGCCCCGAAAGCCTGACCCGCAATGGCGGAGGCGGACTGGCTTGCATCGCGCACGCTCCAGTCCTTGAGCGGGACGAACGCCAGGCCGGCATTCTGGCCATTTCCCGAAAAGCTGAAACCGGAGACGGCAACCACGTGCTCGACAGCAGGATGCTTCAGATAATAATCCTCGACCTGCTTGATCACGTCCAGCGTCCGGTTGGCGCTCGCGCCTGGCGGCAGCTGGATGTTAGTGACCAGGAAGCCCTGGTCTTCCATCGGCAGGAACGAAGATGGCAGACGCACGTACAGCAAACCTACGCATACCAGGATCAATCCATAGACGACCATGTAGCGGCCGGTTTTGGTCAGCATTTTGGCGACGAAGCCCTGGTATCCGTTCGTGGTCTGGTTGAAGCGGCGATTAAACCAGCCAAAGAAGCCTTTCCGTTCATGATGATCGGGGTCGACCGGCTTGAGCAGGGTCGCGCACAGGGCCGGCGTCAATGTCATGGCAAGGAAAGCCGAGAAGATGATCGAGGCCACCATCGCCATGGAGAACTGGCGATAGATCGCGCCAACCGCGCCGCCGAAGAAAGCCATCGGGATGAACACTGCGATCAGTACCAGCGTCATGCCGACAATGGCGCCGGTGATCTGGCCCATCGCCTTGCGTGTCGCTTCGCGCGGCGGCAACCCTTCTTCCTGCATGATCCGTTCCACGTTTTCAACCACCACGATCGCATCGTCGACCAGGATGCCGACCGACAGCACCATGCCGAACATGGTCAGGACGTTGATCGAAAAGCCGAACATCAGCATCGATGCCAGCGTGCCCATCAGGGCCACCGGCACCACGATCGCCGGAATCAGCGTATAGCGTATGTTTTGCAGGAACAGGAACATCACCAGGAACACCAGTATCACTGCTTCGACCAGGGTCTTTACGACTTCCTCGATCGATATCTGGACGAACTTGGAAGTGTCGTAAGGAATATCGTAGGTGACGCCGGGCGGGAAGTACTTCGACAGCTCGTCGAGCTTGGCGCGCACCGCCTTGGCCGTGCCGAGCGCATTCGCGGTCGGCGACAGCTGGACGCCGATTGCGGAAGTCGGCTTGCCATCGAGCCGGGCTGACGTGCCGTAAGCCTGGCCGCCGATTTCAATCCGCGCCACATCCTGCAGGCGCACCACCGATCCATCCGGATTGGCGCGCAATACAATCTTGCCGAACTCCTCAGGGGTGGAAAGCAGGCCGGACACGACGACGCTGGCGGTAATCTGCTGGCTGCCGGGGCTGGGCAAATCGCCGAGCGTGCCGGAGGCTACCAGGGCATTCTGGCCGCGCACGGCGGTGGCGACGTCGGCCGGCGTCAGTTTCAGGCCGGCCAGCTTGGCTGGATCGATCCAGATCCGCATGGCGCGCTCGGTGCCGAACAGCTGGGCCTGGCCGACGCCCGGCACGCGCTTTATTTCATTGATGACATTGCGCGACAGGTAATCGCCCAACGCGATCGGATCGAGTTTTCCATCGGATGACGAGAGGGTGGTGAACAACAGGAAGTTGCTGCGCGATTTGGTGACTTGCACACCTTGCTGCGTCACCGCTTGCGGCAGGCGCGCTTCCACCCGCTTGATGCGGTTTTGAACATCGACCGCAGCCAGGTCCGCATTGGTGCCCGGCTTGAACGCTACCGTAATCTGCACCTGGCCATTGGCCTGGCTTTGCGATTCGATGTACTCGAGTCCTTCAGCGCCGTTCATTTCCTGTTCGATCAGGCTTGTCACGCTGTCTTCCAGCGTCTGCGCCGATGCGCCGGGGTAAACGGCGGTCACCACGACGGTCGGTGGAGCGATCGCCGGATATTGCGAGATCGGCAGGCTGGAGATCGATAGTGCACCTCCCAGCAGGATGAATAAAGCGATCACCCACGCGAACACCGGGCGATCGATAAAAAACTTTGCCATGCGGGTGCTCCCTTAATTTGACTTGGATTTCGACTCTGCCTGCGCCGCAGTGGCGGGCTGGGCGGCAGTAGCGGAAGCCGGCTGCGCGGCATTAGCGGAAGCTGGCTGCGCGGCGGCCGGACCTTTCCATTCGATCGCCTTGACCGGGGCGCCCGGTTTGACTTTTTGCAAGCCTTCGACAATCACGCGGTCGCCCGCTTTCAGTCCTTCGCTCACTACCCAGCTGTCGCCTTGTGCGGTATCGGCCTTGATAGTTTGGGAAACGACCTTGCCGTCCTGGCCGACCAGCATGACCGAGGCGCCCCCGGGCGTACGGGTCACAGCCTGCTGCGGCACCGTGATTGCTTGCTGATTCACGGCTTGCCCGAGCTGGGCTCGTACATACATGCCGGGTAATAAAAAGCGGTCAGGATTCGGAAATTCCGCGCGCAGCGTCACTGCGCCCGAGCTTTCGTCAACGGAGAGATCGGAAAACAGCAGCTTGCCGGGATGCGGATAGGTTTGCCCGTCTTCGGTCAGCAGCGTGACCTTGGCCTGGCCTTTGCCCACGCCGGTCAGCTGGCCGGCCGCCAGTGCGCGCTGCAGCCGCAAAACTTCGGTGCTGGACTGGGTCAGGTTGACATAGATCGGATCGACTTGCTGGACCGTTGCCAGCGGCGTCGCCTCGCCGACGCCGACCAGCGCGCCTTCGGTGACCTGGGCGCGGCCGACCCGGCCCGAAATCGGCGCGGTGACGGTGGCATAGCCGAGATTCAGGCTGGCGGTCTGGCGCGCCGCGCGCGAGGTGGCGACATCGGCGGCAGCCTGTTTTTGGGCCGTCAGCGCATCGTCATACTCTTGCTTGCTGATCGCGTTGGTTTCAACCAGCGGTTTATAACGCTGCACTTTCAGATTGGCTTGCGCCAGGTTTGCCTCGGCCCGCGCAACCGTTGCCTGCGAGCTTTCATAAGTTGCCTTGAACGGAGCCGGATCGATGCGAAACAGCACTGTGCCCGCTTTCACGTCGCTGCCCTCGCGAAATTCCCGCTTCAGCACAATACCGGCGGCGCGTGCCCGGACCTGCGCAACCCTGCTTGCTTCCAGACGGCCCGGCAATTCAGTGGTGACAGTCAGGCTTTTAGGCGCCACGGTGACGACTGCGACTTCAGGCGGAGGCATGGCCGCGCCAGGCGGCGGTCCCTCAGCCTTTTTCTGGCCGCAGGCGGAAAGTGCGGACAGTGTGAATAGAACGGATGCAGTGAGGCGCAGGGGACGACTATAAGAACGCATAAATATCTCGCACGGTAATGATGAAATGAACCGGGCTGGTTGCCGGCCGGTAGGCAGATCGATTTTGCTGAAGACCTTAAAGTACGCTATTATATATACATTCATGGATGTATGTATAGGCGGGATTGTTGTTGGAAATGGATTGTTGTCAGAATAACTCGTTCTGTCCACCTGTTACTGTTTAGTGACGTAATGATGTAAAAGGATGCATTTGGCATGGCAAGATGTACCAAGGAAGAAGCCCTTGAAACGCGCAGCCGGATACTCGACGCTGCCGAAAGTGTGTTTCATGCCAATGGCGTTGCGCGCACATCGCTGGCTGACGTCGCGCAGGCCGCGGGCGTCACGCGTGGCGCAATTTACTGGCACTTCAAGAACAAAAGCGATTTGTTCGATGCGATGTGCGAACGGGTGCGCCTGCCGATGGAAGCAATGGTCGCGGAAACTTCCGACGAGCAAGCGGTTGATCCGCTTGGCCAGTTGCGCCAGACATGCATTTTTATAATGCGCGACACGGTGAACAATCCGCACCTGCGCAAGGTGCTGGATATCCTGTTCCACAAATGCGAATATGTCGATGCAGCCGATCCCATCGCCTTGAGGGAGCTTGAATGCTTTTCACAGGGCACCGACAATCTTGAACGGACGCTCCGCAATGCCGTGGCAAAAGGGCAATTACCGCAGGATCTGGATACCAGGCTCGCCAGCGTCGTCTTTCATGCATCGATCGATGGCTTGCTGAACAACTGGCTGTTTTCACCGGCAAGCTTCGATCTCGCCGGCGACGCCGAGCGTCTGGTGGATGCCTGCCTCGAAACCTTGCGCAACGCGCCGTCGTTGAGGCGGAATAAAAACTAGAGCGGTTGGTGCATTGGTGTGCGGAAGGCGCGAGTTGATTCGGGGCGCCGGGCACGAAAGGAGCGTTCCCTTGCAAGGCGATGCCGTTCCGCAGGCGGGCAGCATGCTGCCCGAATTCCCTGCTTCACTGCTCTTCAGCGCAACAGCGTGTTTACCTCAGCCAGGTCCTCTTCCTTCAACACCCCGGCGGCCGCCTTCAGCCTGAGACCGTTCAGCAAGGTGTCATAGCGTGACCGGGCGAGATCGCGACGTGTCACGAATAGCTGCTGCTGCGCATTCAGCACGTCGATATTGATCCGCACGCCGACCTGGTAGCCTAGCCGGTTCGATTCCAGAGCCGACTGGCTCGACACTTCAGCCGCTTCCAGCGCGCGAACCTGCGCCAGGCCGTTGTTCACGCCGAGGAAAGCCTGGCGCGCGTTCTGGGCGGCCGTGCGGCGCGCATTTTCAAGATCAGCGCGCGCCTTCTCTTCCAGCGCGATCGCTTCACGCACCCGGCTGGTTACCGCAAAGCCTGAAAAAATCGGAATATTCCATTGCACCCCGAGGTTGTTCGACGTCGATACGCTGCTGCCCGAGCTCAGGGTGCTCCCATTTTGATCATTGCGACTGCGGCTGGCGACCAGGTCGACCGTTGGATAATGTCCGGCCCGGTTTTTCCTGATTTCACGCTGGGCGATTTCACGCAACAGGTCCTGGCCGATCACGTTGTAATTGCGCTCTTCCGCGCTGTCTACCCATTGCTCGATCTGGGCTGGCTGCGGCGGCGTCAGTTTCAGTCCCGGTTGCAGCGTGGCGAGCTCGCCGGTTGGTTTTCCGATGATTTGCTGCAGCGCGGTGCGCCGGATCTCGAGATCGTTCAGCGCGGCGAATTCCTGCGCCACTACCAGGTCGAAGCGCGCCTGCGCTTCATGGGTATCGGTAATGGTCGTCGTGCCAACTTCAAAATTGCGCTTCGCCGATGCCAGTTGCTCGGTAATGGCAGTCTTTTGCGCCTGCACCGACGCCAGCACATCCTGCGCGCTCAACACATCGAAATATGCCTGCGATACCCGCAAGATCAAATCCTGCTGGGCCTGCGCGAATTGCGCTTCGCTCAAGGCAACCGAGAGCTTGCTTTGCTGATAGGTTTCCCAGTTAACCGCGCGGAACAGCGGCTGCGACAGCGATATCGTATAACCATTGGAGGTTGCCCTGCGATCGACCGTGACTGCGCCCGCAGTCGATTCAGCCACCAGCCGGTTGTAGCTGCCACCGACGCCGATCGACGGCAGCAGGCCGGCCTGTCCCTGTGGCAAACGCTCCGCGCCGGCCACCAGGGAAGAGCGCGCGCTGGCGTACACCGCGTCATTGCCGAGGGCTTCCCGGTAAACCTGCAGTAAATCGATCGCATGCGCCTCCAGTGACAGAACGGTACTGGCGAGCAGCGTGGCGATAAGGGTCAAGCGCATTGAATTCTCCGGTGTAGTCGGTCAGGACGATGTCAGGGATGTTGATATTGTTTTAATAGGTAGGCATGCTGGCGTCGACTTGCCCGGCCCAGGCATGGATGCCGCCGGTCAGATTGCTCACTTGCGTGAATCCGTTGCGCTCCAAAAAAGCCGCGACCTGCATGCTGCGCGCGCCGTGGTGGCACAGGCAGACGACAGGCGCGTCGGGATCAAGCTCGGTATGGCGCGCGGGGATCGTGTTCATCGGGATCAGCGTGGCGCCCTCGATACGGCAGGTCTGGAACTCCCATGGCTCGCGTACATCGAGCACCAGAGGCTTCGGGCGCGACGGGTCGGCCATCCACTCGGCCAGTTGGGGCGGGGTCAAATGCTGCATGAACTAGCCTTAAAATTTGAAACGGGACGGAGAAACCGCGTTACGCAGGCGCTTGACGCTGGTTTCAAACAAGGTAACCGTGTTGTAAGCGATATCGGATACGCGCGTCACCAGCTGCGCCGACATGACCGGCTCTTCGCCGACCACCGCCAGGATGCGTCCGCCAATCTTGATCTGATTGAGGAATGCGTCGGGCAGCACCGGCAGCGATCCGGAAATGACGATGACGTCGTAAGGGGCGCCGGCATTGCCGCTGCCTTCCCAGCCTCGGGCGCCGTCGCCGAGCACGACATCGACGTTGGTCACGCCGTAGGCCGCCAGATTTTCCGCCGCCATCGATTTCAGCTCCGGCTCGATTTCCACCGTGGTGACATGGCGCGCCCGGTGCGCCAGCAGCGCAGCCATGTAACCGGAACCGGAACCGATTTCGAGCACATGTTCATGTTTCTTGATCCCGGCTTCCTGCAGGATACGGGCTTCGAATTTCGGCGCCAGCATGTTTTCGCCGCACGGCAGCGGAATCTCGGTATCGACAAATGCGAGGCTCTTGCAAGCGGGAGGAACGAATTCCTCGCGTTTGACGACCAGCAGCAGGTCGAGGATCTGCGTGTCCAGCACATCCCAGGTACGGATCTGCTGCTCAATCATGTTAAAGCGGGCTTGCTCGATATTCATTGAAGGCTCAACAGTTAAATAAAATACGAATTCTATCAAACAGCATCATCATTACCCGCATGCGGCGCGACGACTGCCACACTCCCGCGTGGTGTTTCGGCGGGGCGGGCGCTTGCGCGCCACTTGCGACGCGCCCAGCCGGCAAAATCATCCAGATAAGTATAAATCACCGGCACCACGACAAGAGTTAGTATCGATGAAGTAATAATACCTCCAATTACCGCCTGGCCCATCGGGGCGCGCTGCTCCGACCCTTCGGCGAGTCCGAACGCCAGCGGCACCATTCCGAATACCATCGCCAACGTCGTCATCAGAATTGGGCGCAGGCGCACATGCGCCGCTTCGAGCAGGGCCGGCACGCGTTCGGCGCCCGCCCTGCGCGCCTGGTTCGCGAAATCGACCAGCAGGATCGCATTTTTGGTGACCAGCCCCATCAGCATGATGAAGCCGATCACCGAGAACATATTCAGGGTGGAACGGAACAGCAGGAGCGACAGGAAGACCCCGATCAGGGTCAGGGGCAGGGCCGACATGATTGCCAGCGGTTGCAGGAAGCTGGCGAACTGCGACGCCAGGATCATATAGATGAAAATGATGGCGAGCGCCAGCGCCGACAGGGCGTAGCCGAATGATTCCTTCATGTTCTTGGCCGAGCCGCCGATCTGATAGCGATATCCGGGCTGCCAGTCGATGCTGTCGAGCGCGGCCTTGACGTCGGCGCCGGCCTGGCCGGCCGAGCGGCCGACCACGTTGGCGGACAGCTCGACTTCCCGGTTGAGATCGCGCCGGTTGATCTGATTGGCGCCGATGGAAGGAGTGATGCTCGCCACCTGGCGCAGCGGCACCATCCTGGGCGCGCCGTCCGCGCCGGTCTGGGAACTGGTCAGCATCAGCCGCAGCAGATCGTCGGTGTTATTGCGGTCGGAGGGCGCCAGCCGGACATTGACATCGTAATTTTCATCATCGGGCGCGCGCCAGGTGCTGGCCGACTCGCCCGCCAGCAGCGGCCGCAGGGCATTGCCGATCTGCGCCACGCCGATGCCGAGGTCGGCGCCGACGTCCCGCCTGGGCTCGACCGAAATGGTCGGTTTGTCGGCTTTCAGGCTGGAGTCGAGGTCGACCACGCCCGGAATCGACCTGAGCTTGCGCTGCGCCTCTTCGGATAGCCGGGCCAGCTGCCTGAGGTCGGGCCCGAGCAGGCTCAGGCGGATCTGCTTGTTGTCGCCGCCGACGCCATCGAGCGTGCCGATGTGCGTCACGCTGATGCCGGCGATCTGCGCCAGGCGCGTGCGCAGCGGCATGCTCAAATCGCGCGCGCTGCGCTCGCGTTCGGCGCGCGGCGTGAGCCGAACGAATACCGTCGCATAGTTCTTGCCCTGCGCGCTGCCGGTGTTGACCGTGGTGTACAGGTCGCGCACTTCCGGGAATTCGCGCAGCACCGCTTCCACCTGGCGCGCCTTGCTCTCGGTGAATTCCAGGGACGACCCGACCGGCGTATAAAACGTCACGCCGGTTTCCGAGTAATCGGCCTGCGGCACGAATTCGCTGCCGATCAGCCCGCTGGCCGGAATCGCAAGCCCCGCCACGAAGGTGAGCGCCGCCAGCGCCAGGGTAAGCAGGCGGTGCCTGAGCGACCATGCCAGGGCGACCTGGTAGCTGTTCGAGAGCCGTTGAAACAGTGCTTCAAACCCGTCGAGCACGCGGCCTACGGTCCGGGCATAGATTCCGCGATGTCTGCTCTTGCCATGCATGGCGGGATCGGGCCAGATTGAAGACAGCATCGGGTCCAGCGTGAACGATACGAACATCGATATCAGGACCGCCACGGTCACCGTGATTCCGAACTGGTGGAAAAAGCGCCCGATGATGCCACCCATGAAGCCGACCGGCAGGAAGACCGCCACAATCGAGAGCGTGGTCGCAAGCACCGCCAAGCCGATTTCCGCGGTGCCTTCGAGCGCCGCCCGCTTGTGGCTCTTGAAGCGGCCATCCACTTTCATGCCGGCGTGGCGCACGATATTTTCGCGCACCACGATCGCGTCATCGATCAGCAGACCGACGCACAGCGACAATGCCATCAGGGTGATCATGTTGATGGTGAAGCCGAACATGTCCATGAACAGGAAGGTGCCGATCAGGGCGACCGGCAGCGTCAACCCGGTGATCACGGTCGAACGCCATGAATTAAGGAACAGGAAGACGATCAAAATCGTCAGCGCCGCGCCTTCGATCAGCGTGCGGCGCACGTTTTCGACGCCGACCCGGATCTGGCGCGAGCCGTCCTTGATCACCTGCACGCTGACGCCCGGATACAGGGCTTTCATGGTGGGCGCGAGTTCCGCCAGCGCGCGCTGCAAGCCGTCTGCCACTTCAATCGTGTTCTGGCCCTGCGCCTTCAGGATGTCTAGCGCCAGCGTGCGCTGTCCGTTATAGAGCGCCAGGGTTTCCTGCTCCTGCTGGCTGTCGACCACCGTCGCAATTCGCGACAACGTCACCGACTGGCCGCCGCGCCGCGCCACAATGATGCGGCCGAAGTCTTCCGGGTTTTTGATCCGGCCCTGGACCTGGACCACCTTTTCATCCGACAGCGAGCGAATCGCGCCGGTCGGCAATTCCTGATTCTCGCTGCGTATCGCATTGATGACCTGGTCGACGCCGATGCCGAGCGCTTCCATTTCATTCGGCTTGACATAGATCTGGATTTCTCGCTTGACGCCGCCGACCAGGGTCACCGACCCGACGCCGCGCACATTTTCAAGCCGCTTCTTCACCACCTGGTCCGCGATCGTAGTCAGGTCGCGCAGGCTGCGCTGCGCTGCGCCGGCTTCATTGCTCACCGATACGGAAAAAATGGGGCGGTCGGCTGGATCGTAGCGGGTCACCCGCGGTTCCTTGACTTCCTTGCGGAACACCGATTTGATCAGCGCCACCTTCTCGCGCACATCCTGCGCCGCCTGGGCCGGATCGACCGTCAGCGCAAACTCGATGATGACGACCGATGCGCCTTCATACGAGCGTGAAGTCAGGCTGTTGATGCCATTGATCGTGTTGACCGCTTCCTCGATCTTGCGCGTGATATCCGATTCGACGGTTTCAGGCGAAGCACCCGGATAGTCGGTCTGCACCACGACCACCGGAAAGGTCACATCCGGAAACTGATCGACCTGGAGGCGTTGGTAGGAAAACAGGCCGAGCACCACAAAGGCGACCATCATCATGGTCGCCAATACTGGATTGCCGATACTGATACGGGTAAACCACATGGCGTTATCCTGGGGGCTGCTGCTGTTTCACCGGGCCGCCGTGCTCATGACCGCGGCCGCCGCCGGGGAGTTCGGCGCCGGTGCAATCCTGACCCTGGTACCGACCCGCAGATTGCCGAGATTGTTCCTGACGATCCGGGCGCCGTCCGCGAGGCCGCCGGTGATTTCGACTGCGTCGCCGGTCCCGTCATTTCCCCTTATGCCGAGCGTGACCTGCTTTTGTGCCAGGAGCCCGTTTTCGATGGCATACACGTGGGAACTGCCGGCGTTATCCCGGATCGCCGACTGCGGCGCGGTCAGCACCCCGGTTTTTTTCGCCAGCGTCAGTTGCGCCTCGCCGAACATGCCGACCCGCAGCAGGCCCTGCGGATTATCGATCTGGATATAGACCAGGATCGAACGGGAGCCGGTTTGCGTGGCCGGGTTAATCCGCGCGACGCGGCCGGAAATCTGCGACGGCAATCCTTCGACCTTGAGCAGCACTTCCTGATTCAAAGCGATATGCATGATGTCGGACGTGGGTACGGCCGCTTCCAATTCCATCTGGCGCAGATCGACCACGTCCAGCAGTTTGTTATCGGCGGATACCTTTTCCCCGGGCTGAACCGTGCGGCTGCTTACCAGGCCTGACATCGGCGCGCGGATCACGGTGTCGCTTAATGACTTTTGCGCCACGTCGACCGCGCCGCGGGCGGAATCGACATTGGCTTGCGCAATCGCGAACTGGCTTTCGGCATTTTCAAAAGCGTTCTTCGAAATGAACCCTTTGCCCAGCAGCGCATGGTTATTGTCGCGCGCCTTGGCAGCAATCTCGAGCTGGCCCTGGGCCGCTGCCAGCGCGCCTTTGGCCTGCTTCAGGCGGGCCTGGTAATCGGGGTCATCCATGCGGATCAGCACCTGGCCGGCCTTGACCGCTTCGCCTTCCCGCACCAGGACTTCACGCACTTCGCCGGCGACCCTGGCCTTGACTGCGACCTGGTTTACCGCGCGCAGCGAGCCCGAGAGGGCAAGGGTCTGGCGCAGATCGCGGGCTTGCACCTGCGTCACGTCGCTCGCCAAAAACTCCAGCGCGGCCGGTTCGGCCGGCACCGCGGGCACCGCCGGCTGGGCGCGTTTCTTCGCCATGGCAGCGGCGCCGCCCACGGCGATCAGAAAGACGAGCAGGACAATCCAGAAATTTCGACGTTTTAACATCAGGCGCGTTTCGAAGGCGTTGTATCCGGCGCATTGCTCAACAAGCCATGCGAGATCAAATCGATAAAACACTCCAGGTATTCATGCGGCGCGATCGGTTCGATCTGGCAGGCATTGAACGAGTGCTTCCATAGCATCAGCATGATCACGGGCGCCACGATTACCTGCTGCGCGCGGGCAGTGTCGATGGGCCGGAACTCGCCGCGCGCGATACCGCGTTCGAGCATGCGGATGATCAGCGCATTACTGCGTGAAATAACTTCATCATGGTAAAACTTGACGACCTCGGGAAAATTGCCGGATTCCGCCAGCATCAGCTTGGTAATGCCGGACAGGCTGGTTTCGCCTATGCGCTCCCACCAGCCCAGTATGAATTCCCTGAACAACTGTGCGCTATGTCCGTCATAAGCGTCGATGATGCCTTCCGCTTCATCCAGGACCGGCAACAGATTTTCGCTTACCACCGCCTTGAACAATTCTTCCTTGTTGGTGAAATACAGGTACAAGGTGCCTTTTGATACGCCAGCCTTGGCCGCGACGTCATCCAGCCGCGTGGCGGCATAGCCGCGTTCCACGAACAGGTCGAGCGCCGCCGCCAGCAACTCCTGGGGACGGGCATCCTTGCGCCGGGCCCAACGCGGCTTGGACTGGGAAGTATATTCCATAATGATAAGTAACTTAATAACTTACTAGTGAGTCAGTAATATAAGCGCGTAATGAGGCAACGTCAAGCGTGTGAGGGTATTGTCAAGCGCGGTCAAAACGAAACTTCCCTGATCTGATCATGGTAATGCCGCATAGGCACTAACTTTACCAACTCGTTACGATTTAGCCCAAAGACGATACAGTCCGTTACAACGCTGAAATAACAGCCGCTGCAAATGCCAGTAAAATCAGGCCATTGTTTACCTTAATGGCATTCGTCTATGCACGCCTCTAGAAAATGGTGGATCTGGTTTGCGCTCGCGCTTGTCGCCGTGGCAATTGCTGCCGGCTACAAGTTTTGGGCCGAGAAAAATGCCGTGCCGGCCTTCCGCACCACGAAAATCGAGAAAGGCGCCGTCACCGCCAGCGTATCGGCGACCGGCACGCTGGCTGCGGTGGTGTCGGTGCAGGTCGGATCGCAGGTATCGGGGCAACTGAAGGAAATCTATGTCGATTTCAACAGTGAAGTAACGAAGGATCAGCTGATCGCGCGGATCGATCCGCAGACTTTCGAACACAGGGTACGGCAAGCGCAGGCCGATCTCGATTCGGCGCGCGCGCAAACGCTGACGCAGCAAGCCACGATCGCGGCGCAGCGCGCCCAGGCCGGACAGGTGGAAGTCAATGTTGCGAATGCCAAGCGCGATCTCGATCGGAAACAGCAACTGATGGAGAAAGGATTTATTTCGGGCGCCGAGCGCGACACGGTACTGGCTACCTACAATGCATTGGCGGAACAGGTCAAGGCGGCCAAGGCGCAAGTGCAGGTCGCCGAATCGAATGCCATTGCGGCGGCGGCCGTGGTCCGGCAACGCGAAGCCTCGCTGGCGCAGGCCAGGATCGATCTCGAGCGCACCGCGATCAGGGCGCCGGTCAACGGCATCGTCATTAAGCGCAGCGTCGATAAGGGGCAGACCGTCGCCGCCAGCCTGCAGGCGCCGGAACTGTTCATCATTGCGGAAAACCTGACCGAAATGCGGGTCGACACCGCGATCGACGAGTCTGAAATCGGACGCATACGCGATGGCCAGAAAGCGACTTTTACCGTGGATGCGTTTCCGGGCCGCACCTTCGAAGGCGGCGTCAAGCAGATTCGCAAGGCGGCGCAAAATGTATCGAATGTCGTTACTTACATGGTCGAAGTCAGCGCGCCGAATCCTGGCAAGGAATTATTGCCGGGAATGACCGCCAATGTGCGCGTCGTGACGGATAGCCGCAGCGACGTATTGAAGGTCGCCAGTTCGGCCTTGCGCTACAAACCGCCCGGCGCGGCGGCGTCGGGTCCCAGGTCCGGTGCGGCTGACAGCCAGTCTGGCGCACCTTCCGACGACGCCGCGCCGCGTGGCGGCAGGGAAGGCGGCGGCGGCGGTGGCGGTGGCGGTGGACAGAACCGGGCCATGCGCGAACGGCTGGAAAAGGAACTGGAACTGAACGAGGCCCAGAAAGCGAAGCTCGACACGATTTTCAGCGGCATGCGCGAGAAGATGATGGCGACGCGTGAAGCGCCGGACCGGCAGAAAGCCGGCGAGCGCATTCGCATGGAGATGCGCGCGCAGATTGCCGAAATCCTGACCCCGGCGCAAAAGCAAAAGTATGAAGAGATCATGGCCGCGCAGGGAGGGCGCCGTACCGGCGCGACCGCCCGCGGTCGCATCTATACCGTGGATGCCGAAGGTCAGCCGAAAGAGCTGAATGTGCGCCTCGGGCTCAGCGACGGCAGCATGACGGAAGTGATATCTTCCGAAATCAGCGAAGGCATGGAAGTGATCATCGGCGCCGCGCTGCCGCCGGCCGCCGCCGGTTCCAGGCCGGCCGGCCGCCAGGGCGGCCCGCGCATGTTT
This sequence comes from Herminiimonas sp., assembly GCA_028292315.1. Classification (GTDB taxonomy): domain Bacteria; phylum Pseudomonadota; class Gammaproteobacteria; order Burkholderiales; family Burkholderiaceae_D; genus JAQGMO01. Next base: position 16,512 of record JAQGMO010000257.1, read on the forward strand.
TAACCGATGGCTGTTTCAGTCAATCACACAGGCAACAACTCAGGCAAAACGCATGGCAATGCTGATCGAAACCCGTAAGCTGGTGAAAGAGTACATGATGGGCACCAACCATGTGCTTGCGCTGCGTGGTGTGTCGCTATCGATCGCCGACGGCGAATTCGTTGCCATCATGGGGCCATCCGGTTCCGGCAAATCCACCTTCATGAACCTGGTCGGCTGTCTCGATTCGCCCAGTTCGGGCGAGTACCTGCTTGCCGGTGAAGATGTCGCCGGCCTCAGCAGCGATCAGCTGGCGGCAATTCGCAACCAGCGCATCGGTTTCGTCTTCCAGCAATTCAACTTGCTGGCGCGGACCAGCGCCCTCGACAACGTCGAGCTGCCGCTGCTGTACACGGCGCTGCCGGCAGCGCAGCGCAAGGAGCGCGCGATGCGGCGGCTGACCGAAGTCGGGCTGGAAAAACGCGTCGATCATCATCCGGCGCAACTGTCCGGCGGCCAGCAGCAACGGGTTGCGATTGCACGCGCTCTGGTCAACGATCCATCGCTGATCCTGGCCGATGAGCCGACCGGCGCGCTCGATTCGCGCACCAGCATTGAAATCATGGCATTGCTGCAAAAACTGAACCGGCAAGGGATGACCATTATTGTCGTCACCCATGAGCATGATATTGCGGCTTTCGCGTCGCGCATGATCACCTTCCGCGACGGCCACGTGGTAAGCGACGAACCGAATGCGCCGCTCGATGCGCAGGCGCAGCTGGCGGGCATGGAGGAAATCACATGAGCCTGCTGGCCACGCTGCGCATCGCGCTCAATGCATTGCGCGTCAACCTGTTGCGCTCGACCCTGACCATGCTCGGCATTATCATCGGTGTCGCTGCCGTGATCACCATGATCGCGGTCGGCGGCGGCGCGCAGGCGCGCATCCAGGAACAGATCAAGAGCCTCGGCTCGAACCTGATGATCATCATCCCGGGATCGACCACTTCTTCGGGCGTACGGCTCGGCGCCGGCGCCAATCTGAACCTCACCGAAGACGATGCCGTGGCGATCGCGGCTGAAATACCGGAAGTGCAGCTGGCCGCGCCGGTGACCAGAAATTCCGGCCAGCTGATCGCTGGCGGCAATAACTGGGCCAGCCAGGTCTACGGCGTCACGCCCGATTATTTCGACACGCGCGACTGGGCGCTGGCGTCGGGCCGCATGTTTGAACCGCCCGAACTGAGCGGCTCAGGCAAGGTGGCCATCATCGGCCAGACCGTGGCTGCCCAGTTGTTCGGCGACATGGACCCGGTCGACCAGACCATGCGCATCAGGAATGTGCCGTTCACCATCATCGGCGTGCTGAACCGCAAGGGGCAGAGCGCGCTTGGTCAGGACCAGGATGACGTGGTCATGGTGCCGCTTTCTACCGCGCGCAGCCGCCTGGTCGGCAACACCCAGGGCAAACTGCGGCGCGTGCATACGATCCAGGTCAAGGTGCTGGAAGGCGCGAACATGAAAGAGGCGGAAGAAAAGATTCGCGAACTGATGCGCCAGCGCCAGCGTACCCAGCCCGGACAAAACGACGCATTCACGATCCGCAACCTGACCGAAATGCTGCAGGCGCAGGAAGAGTCATCGCGGGTCATGGCCTTGCTGCTGGCCGCGGTGGCATCGGTATCGCTGCTGGTCGGCGGGATCGGCATCATGAACATCATGCTGGTGTCGGTCACGGAACGCACGCGCGAGATCGGCTTGCGAATGGCGGTCGGCGCCAGGGGCAGCGATATCCTCACCCAGTTCCTGGTGGAAGCGATCACGCTCTCGCTGATCGGCGGCTTTGTCGGCATTGTGCTCGGCGTGGGTGGATCGTTCCTGATTGCCGAGTTCGCCGGCTGGGCCACCGAGCTATCGCCGGAGTCGATCGTGCTGGCAGTCGGATTTTCCGCCGCCATCGGTATTTTCTTCGGCTACTATCCGGCGCGCAAGGCATCGCGCCTGTTGCCGATACAGGCGTTGCGGTATGAATGATGATCAACTGTCCTGTCGCGCCGGTTGCGGTGCCTGCTGTATCGCGCCGTCCATTTCATCCGGGATTCCCGGCATGCCGAAGGGCAAGCCGGCTGGGGTACGCTGCGTCCAACTTGATACGCACAATCATTGCCGGATTTTCGGACAGCCTGAACGCCCTGCAGTCTGCGGCAGTTTGCAGCCCTCCCGGGAAATGTGCGGCACGACAAGTGAACATGCTTTGAGATATCTGGCGCACCTGGACAAGGTGACCTCGGTCTGAATGCATGTCCAAGGAAAATTAATGAACCATAAACTGCTTGCATTACTTATTGGAGCGGCAGCCTTGCTGGTGGCGGCCTGCGCGGCGTTGACCGGGCCGCGCGACATCGACGTGCCGCTGGCAACGCTGCAGGAAACGCTCGATCGCAGGTTCCCCCTCAATAACCGCTTTCTCGATGTATTTGATGTCACCGTCAGCAACCCGAGGCTGAGCCTGGAACCGGAAACCAACCGCGTGCTGATGACATTCGATGCCTCCATTAGGCCGCCCTTCGTCAACCGGACCTGGAAAGGAAGCCTCGCCTTATCCGGATCGCTCGCGCTCGACCAGGGCCGCAGTGCAGTAATGCTAGCCGAACCGCGGGTGGATAATTTTGCGATCGAAGGCGTCGACCCGGTTACTACCAGGCAGATATCGCGGATCGGCGGCTTGCTGGCCGAACAGCTCTTGCGCGATGTGCCGGTCTACACATTCAGGCCGGACCAATTCCGGTATGCCGGCGTCACGTTTTTCCCAACCAAAATCGCCACAAAATCGACCGGCCTCGTGGTAACCTTTGAGCCGGCGAAATAGCGCCGTCCCAAGTACTTGTCTGAAAATCATCGTTATTTCTCGGATCGATACCTGGCTTCCTTAACCTGCGGCATTCTTGCCAGCCGGTTTTTCTTTTTTTATCATCACGACAACAACACGCATGGATCCGATTCTCGCCCTCAAGGCAATCATCATGGGCATCGTCGAAGGATTGACGGAATTTTTGCCGATTTCTTCAACCGGCCACTTGATTCTGGCCGGCAGCCTTCTTAATTTCACTGGCGAAAAAGCAAAGGTGTTCGAGATTGCGATCCAGGCCGGCGCCATGCTGGCCGTCTGCTGGGAATACCGCGTCAGGATAAGCCAGGTGGCCATCGGTTTTTTCAACGATGCCGCTGCCCGCAAGTTCGTGCTGAATATTGTCATTGCATTCTTGCCCGCGGTTTTGCTGGCCCTGATGTTCAGCAAGCTGATCAAGGAAAAACTATTCAAGCCGGTGCCGGTAGCGCTCGCATTCATCATCGGCGGGGTGATCATCCTCTGGCTGGAACACCGCAACAAGGTCAACCCGCGCGCCGCACGGATCGAATCGATCGACGACATGACCATGCTGGATGCTTTCAAGGTCGGCTGCGCCCAGGCATTCGCGCTGATTCCCGGCACCAGCCGCTCCGGCGCCAGCATCATCGGCGGCATGCTGTTCGGCCTGTCACGCAAGGCCGCGACAGAATTCTCATTTTTCCTGGCGATTCCAACCCTGATGGGCGCCACCGTTTATTCCGTCTACAAGGAGCGGGCGATCCTGTCGGCGGCTGACCTGCCGATGTTCGGCCTGGGCGGATTGTCCGCATTCATTTCCGCTTTTTTCTGCGTACGCTGGCTGCTGCGCTATATCAGCACACATGATTTCACCGTCTTTGCGTGGTACCGGATCGTGTTCGGGCTGTTCATCATCGTCAGTGCCTACGCCGGATGGGTCGTATGGGCCGAATAAAATGAATACACGGGACGATCCCGGCGCGCGCGCGCTGCATATTCTCGAAACCGTTTTCGGTTATTCGTCATTTCGCGGTCAGCAAGCCGAGATCGTCGACGTTCTGGCGCAGGGCGGCGATGCACTGGTACTGATGCCGACCGGCGGCGGCAAGTCGCTCTGTTATCAAATTCCGGCGTTGCTGCGCGATGGCGTGGGCGTCGTGGTTTCGCCGCTGATTGCGTTGATGCAGGATCAGGTCGACGCGCTGGCCGAGCTCGGGGTGCGCGCCGCCTTTTTGAACTCCACGCAGACCTATGAGGAAGCGTCGCGCATCGAACGCCGCGTGCGTAACGGCGACATCGATCTGGTATACGTCGCACCCGAACGGCTGATGACGCCGCGTTGCCTCGACTTGCTGGAAGCATCGAAGATTGCGCTGTTCGCGATAGACGAAGCGCATTGCGTGTCGCAATGGGGACATGACTTCCGCCCGGAATACATCAGGCTCTCGGTGCTGCACGAACGCTTTCCCACGGTGCCGCGGATCGCGCTGACGGCCACTGCGGACCAGCAGACACGCGATGAAATCATCAGGCGGCTACAGCTTGAAAATGCGCGCCAGTTTGTCTCTTCCTTCGACCGGCCCAACATTCGTTACCAGATTGTGGAAAAGGTCAACGGCCGCAAGCAGCTGCTCGATTTCATCCAGAGCGAACACGCCGGCGATGCGGGGGTAGTGTATTGCCTGTCGCGTAAAAAAGTGGAAGAGATTGCCGAATTCCTCAACGAGAGCGGCATGACGGCGCTGCCGTATCACGCCGGGATGGATATCAAGGACCGCACCAGGAATCAGGCTCGTTTCCTGCGCGAAGAGGGCATCGTGATGGTAGCGACGATCGCTTTCGGCATGGGGATCGACAAGCCGGATGTGCGCTTTGTCGCCCATCTCGATTTACCCAAGAGCATCGAAGGCTATTACCAGGAGACTGGTCGCGCCGGCCGCGATGGCACGCCGGCCAGCGCCTGGATGGCGTATGGCTTGCAGGATGTGGTTCAGCAGCGCCGCATGATCGATGAATCAGATGCGGACGAAACGTTCAAGCGCGTGCAAAGCGTCAAGCTCGATGCGATGCTCGGCCTGTGCGAAACGCTCAATTGCCGCCGCATGCGGCTGCTTAACTATTTTGGCGAAGACGCTTCCCCGTGCGGCAATTGCGACACCTGTCTCAATCCGCCCATCTCTTTCGATGGAACGGTGGAAGTGCAAAAGCTGCTGTCCGCAGTCTATCGGGTCGACCAGCGCTTCGGCGCCGGTCATGTGCTGGATGTATTGCGCGGGATCGACTCTGAAAAGGTAAGGCAGTGGCGGCATGACAAGCTATCGACTTTTGGCATTGGGTCGGACCGCAGCGAAGCGGAATGGCGCGCCATCCTGCGTCAGGCAATTGCGCTCGGCCTGCTGGCGGTCGATCATGATGCCTATAGCGCCTTGAAACTCACGGATGCCGCGCGACCGGTATTGCGCGGCGAGAAGCCGGTCCAGCTGCGGCAATACCAGAAGCCGGTGAAGCAGCGGCGGCAGCCGGCCAAGACAGCCGGCTATGTCGAGAGCGGTTTATCGGCGGAAGAGCAAACGATTTTCGACCGGCTGCGCTGGTGGCGGGTGGAAACCGCGCGCAAGCATAATGTGCCGGCGTATGTGATCTTCCATGACGCGACGATGCGTGAAATCGCCAAGGCGAAGCCGGCTTCGTTAAGCGATTTGCGCGGCGTGTCCGGGGTCGGTGAAAAAAAGCTGGAAACCTATGGCGAAGAGATTATTGCCCTGATCGCCGAGCTTCGGGCATCGTAGAGCGGATTGCGCATTGTTGCGCGATGACGCGGCCGGATAGTCGGGTAGCTGGGTAGCCGGATACTCCGTCAGTCACCGCGTTTTTCAAACACCAGGTCCCACACCCCGTGCCCCAGCCGCAGACCGCGGTTTTCGAACTTGGTGACCGGACGGTAGTCAGGGCGCGGCGCATAGGACTGCGCGGTATTGCGCAGCGCCGGTTCCGCGTTCAGCACCTCCAGCATCTGCTCCGCATAATCCTGCCAGTCGGTAGCGCAATGCAAATAGCCGCCGGGCGCAATGCGTGTCGCCAGCAAGGCGACGAACGGCGGCTGGACAAGGCGCCGCTTGTTGTGCCGCGCCTTGTGCCATGGATCGGGGAAAAAGATATGTATCCCGGACAGAGAGGCCGGTGCGATCATATGCGTGAGCACTTCAAACGCATCATGCTGGATCAGCCGCAGATTGCTTAATCCCTGTTCGCCGATCAATTTCAGCAGGCTGCCGACGCCCGGCGTATGCACTTCCACACCGATGAAATTCTTGTCAGGCATGGCGCCGGCAATTTTCGCGCTGGTCTCTCCCATGCCGAACCCGATTTCCAGGATAGTCGGCGCGGTGCGTCCGAATGCCTGGTCGAACGCGAGCGGCGCCTTGGCATAAGGAAGGCAAAATTGCGGACCCAGGGTTTCGATCGCGCGCGACTGCGCCGCCGAAAGGCGTCCGGCCCGCGTGACAAAACTGCGAATGCGCCGGTCTTCGGGATCGTAGAACATCGGCTTGCCGTGCTCGTCAGGGGATTTGTTATCGGGCATGCTCAAATCTTCAAGAAATAAAAAAGGCACCTGGTTGCGCGGTGCCTGAGAGTGATTTGCCGCATTTTACGCGGATTTGCATACCGTTTGCAATCAATCCCCCATGTGCTTCACCAGCCAGTCGTTCACGTTCTGTGGCCCGAAGCCTGTAAACGGCTTCTTCAGGTGAATCACGTACAGATTTGCCGAATCGTCAAGGCAGGGACGCAGGGTATTGAATACCTCGTGCGGTGAGGCGTTGGTGGCGATGGCATAGCTGTAGTCGGTCAGGCGGACCCATTCATACTTCTTGATCGCCCTGGTCAGCCTGCCAAAGTCCAGCCATTGATTTTTACCATCGTAGGTAATGAGCATGGCAGGCATCGAATCATCCAGGTAATAGTGGCGAAGGGCCGCGCTGCGTTGCGGCGCGCGGGGCATTCTTTTTAGTAACGAATTCGGGATGCGGGTTCCACTACAGGGAATTTTTTCAAAGGGTCTGAAAAACGGCAGGGCAGTGTGCCCCGAAAATAGCGGAGAAAATAATCGTCCGGGCTTTTTTACAAGACCGCGCTTGAAATGGCTTTTTGGAAATAACAGGCGCGGAGACGGTAGAACCGATTCCCTTGAACGCTCGCCGGCTGCATCGAGGCGTGATGCCGCACCAACAAAAAACGCCACGAGGAACTCGTGGCGTTGCAGGCTCGCGCAAGCGAGACCGGTTCAGGCCGTCTCAGCGCAAGGCGCTTCCGGGTCTATCGACTGATTAGAACGAGTGACGCACGCCGACGTTGACCACGCGTACGGTTTCGCCGCCGGTAGCGCCGGAATAGGCGTTCACTGCGACGTTGCTGTCGTTCTTCAGATACGAATACGACGTGTACAGGTTGGTACGCTTGGACAGCGCATGGGTGTAACCGATTGCGTACTGGTCCGATTGTGCGTTGTCGGCATTCCTGACGTCGTTGCGGATATACGATGCGAGCACGGTACCGGCTGCGCTGACCGGAACGGACACACCAGCCAGCCAGTTGCGGTCTTTCACGGTTTCACCGGCCAGCTCGAGCTTGTTGTCGGCAAAGGCAAGGTGCGCTTTTGCAACGCCAAAGTTATACGTGGCGCCGATGAATGCAGCCTTCAGATCGGCGGTAGCAGCGGCAGGCAGACCCAGCGTCGACGTGACTTGCGTGGTCAGTCCGGCAGTGGCCGAGTCTTGATAAGCGAACTGCACGTTCAGCGGGCCGTTTACATAAGCGGCGCCGACGCCGACATTGCGTTTGGCCGAGTTGTCGCCGGCTTGCTCGCCGAAACCGTAGCTGACCGAACCGGAGAATCCACCGACGTTAGGGGTCGAGTAGCTGATCGTGTTATCGGTGCGGCTCAGGGGATCCGCGGCATACAGACCGTAGCCGAAGACGCGTTGTGCATTGCCGGCCAGATTGATCTGGAATGGATCGACTTGCAGCAGCGCGTTGTACAGCGCAGTGGTTTGACGACCTAATTTAACGGCGCCGAAGCCGCCGTTCAGGCCAACCCAGGCTTGACGGCCGAACAGGCGTCCGCCTTGTGCCAGCGAACCGTCGTCAACATTGAAGCCGTTTTCCAAAGTAAAGATTGCGGACAAGCCGCCGCCGAGGTCTTCGCTACCTTTGAAACCCAGGCGGCTGCCGGACTGCACGCCGCTATCCTGGCTCAGTGTCTTGCCGGCAGGATTGCCATTGTCCCGGTAACCGATGCCGGCATCGACAACACCGTAAATCGTAACATTGGTTTGAGCAGATGCTGCGCCTGCGACGGCTCCGAGGACTGCGAGTGCGATCAGTGATTTTTTCATCTTTGTATCCTTTTGAAATTTCTATAACTCATCCGTTTGCTTCGGATGATTTACATTAAATGCAAGGAAGCAACTGCGGTGCCGATTTGCGGGCTGGGCCACGATGGCTTTAGAGGCGAATCGGATACTTGGAAAAATGTTGTATTCAAGTCACAGCTTTTCAGAATTTTTTTAGAAGTCACTCGACAAACCTGATCGCGCGTTTAAGCATTGCTTTGCGTTCCGCGCCGGTGCCTGGAACGAACTTGTTGAACAGATAAAGGCGTTGCCGGTAATTACCTTCCGGTCCGCCGACGCCGCAATCGATATTCGCGAAGTGCCGCGCGATACGGGTGAGTGCCAGGCGCTCCTCGCCGGTCTGTATCAGGATCAGGCGGCGCTTGCTGTGCGCGTTCAAGGACCGGATGTCGATCAACAGGCA
>JAQGMO010000265.1 GCA_028292315.1 Herminiimonas sp.
CCCTATAACCGCAAACTGTGGACCGTGCCGCTTACCGAGATGGAAACCTCGTGGCTGGGCGGCCGTGTCCCGCTGCCCGACCTGAATGAAATCATCGAAGGCGCGTTGGAACCGGTGGCGAAACCGATGGGGCCGAATGCGCGGTTTGGCTATCCGCTCAATGGCGGATTTGAAGCGCTGGTGAATGGCTTCCTGCCGCATATCAAGGGCAACGTCGAAACCAATGCGGACGTAGTGGAAATCCTGCCTCAACAAAAACTGCTGGCTTTGAGCGATGGACGGCGGTTCTATTATGACCAGCTGGTCAGCACCATGCCGTTGCCGGAGCTCGTCAGAATCATCGGCGTCAATGCGCCGGACGAACTACACGCCGCGGCCCAGGGTCTCAAGCATATTTCAATACGGTGCGTAAACTTGGGCGTCGCGCGCGAAAACCTGACTGACAAACACTGGATATACTACCCGGAAGATACCATCTTCCACCGCATTTTCGTGCAGGGCAATGCGAGCCCGCATTGCAATCCACCCGGCGGCTTCGGACTGACATGCGAGATATCTTATTCCGAGCACAAACCGCTCCCGGTCGACGGCCAGGCCCTGGTTGACCGATGTGTGGAAGATTTGATCAAGGTCGGACTGATGCGGCCCGAAGACCGGCTGATCACCTCAAACCTGGTCGATATGCCTTACGCATACGTATTGTACGACCATGCCCGGGCAAAAAATGTGGAACGCATCAGAAAATGGATGGCCGCGCATGACATTATCCTCTCCGGCAGATATAGCGAGTGGGAGTACTATAATTCGGATCATGCGTTCCTGGCCGGTAAAAATGCCGCCGATATGGTGATTGGCATGCGGGCGCCGCAACAGGTACTCGGGGGCGCAGAGTAAGAGAGGGACAGGCGCCGGCCGGCGCAGTCCCTTGTATCCGTTATCGTTTTAAAGCCCGCACTTTCCGCACTATCGCTTCCAGCACGGGGCGATGATGCGGATCGTTCTTTCCCAGCCAAAGCTTCGCCTGCCGAAGACGGCCGTGGAACGACGTCCGCAAAACGAGGCGGCAGTTGCGCCGCCATTGCGCAGGCGAGCGATAGACTACAAGGTCGTCGAGGTCGCGCCGCACGCCCCCAAGCCGGCTCTTATAATCATTGCGGCCCCACAAAAAATGAAACTCTTTGCCGCCGCGGGCAATGCATTCACAAATGGTCAGGTAGCAGCAAAGCGTTCCAAGGCGATAGTCGTCATAGGCCGGATCGTGGGCAACCACTTCCATGAAATAATTCATGCCAGAACGATAGGTAATGACACCCGCGCAGGGCCGACCGTCTATCATAACGACACCGGTTAACCCGCGTAGCTGCGCAAGTCTGAACAGGCGCCCTGTTTCATCATTGTCGATACCCGGGACCTTGCCCTTGCCTTGCATTCGGGCTTTGTTCATGTGCACAATGTCGTGAACCAGTTGTTCGCTGACTTCCTCTTTCTCGACCACCTGATAAAGAAATGAAGAAAACACTCGCCTGGCGCGGTTCAGGTAACGTTTGATATAACTGCGGGTGCTCGCTCCGAGGCCGGCCAGGTATTCAGCCGCCGTGCCGGGCAGCGTCAAGACAAAGTCTTCCGAACAATTGAACCGTTGATGCGGAAACGGGATTCCCCCGATCGCCGTCCGTACCGCATGGAATGCTATAACGCTCACCGCGCTGTAGGCATCAAAAATAGTACGGGCGAACCGGGTTACCGCAACACTGCCAATCTCCATTCCTTCGTTAATCACTCTGACCGTGGCCCCGTCGCGCTGGAACAGAAAAATTGCGACAATTTTGTCACTCTTGCTCCTTGCGACATAAGTGCTGATTTTGTCGGACAACCGGCCATGGGTCCGGAGTTGATCAAGCGATGAAAAGACATTCTGGTACAAGCGGTCCATTTCAGCCTCGATGAACGAAGGAATTTCGGCTTCGTAACATGTGACCGAGATTTGTTCGGGAAAAGATACTCCCGGAGAGCTGCCGTTCATCACTTATCGCCTTCCGCCGGATGACCGGGCGAGAGTCGTTTCAGGCTGCGCAGCGTTTTTATGAGATGGAAGGCAAGGGTTGAAACAAAGCTCGAACTGTCATGGCTGTTTCCGTTGTTTCCGTTGTTTCCGTTGTTTCCTTGGTTTCCCTTGATTCCATTCACTAGCAGGCTCGACTTCACTTGCTGCATCAGCCCATTGCATGCAATTCTTAATGCCATCCCGCCGTTGAGGAAAAGCCGCAAGCGGGACCGGTACAGGACAAGCACATTGAGACCGTGCCGTACCGCGCCGAGGTTGAATTTATAATCGTACCGGCCCCACAGAAAATGAAATTCCTTGCAGCCGCGCGCTATGCATTCACAAATGGTCAGATAGCAGCACATTATGCCGATGCTGTAACCGTTATATCTGGAATCATGAGCAATGACACTCATGAAGTAATTCTGACCAACGCGATAACCGATAACACCGGCGCAGATTTGATTTTCGATAGTGATAACACCGATAAATCCGCATGCTTTGGCGAGTTCCAGAATCCGCCGCTCTTCTTCCTCATTAATGCCCGGGACCTTGTTTTTGCCAATCATCCGCGCCCTGTTAAAGGCAATGATGCTGCGCACCGTGTGCTCATCAACGTCCGCATTCCCATAAACCGAATAATGGAAGGATGGAAAGTGGCGCCTGAGCTTGTTCAAATAATATTTGATGTTCTTTCGGGTAGTCCTTCCCAGGCTTGCCAGGTAAGCTTCCGCTGTGCGCGGCAAAGTCAGCACATAATCATCCGAACAATTGAATTGCTGATAAGGATATGGCATGCGGTGGACCGCGCTTCGCACCGCATAAAATGAAATTGCGTCGACCAAGGCATACCTGGAAAATATCGTGCGCGCAAAGCGGCAAAGTTCATCATTTTCAATCGGAATTCCCTGATTAAGCACCCGCACCGTTCCGCCGTCGCGCTGGAACAGCAGAATCGCAGTAATCGCGTCGCGGTCCGAACGGGCTACATAGGTGCTCGCCCCTTCCAATCCATCGTAGGTTTTGAATTGGACCAGCGATGAAAAAATATGACCATGCAGCCGGGCCAGCTCTGCCTCAACGAAATCAGGAATTTCATTCTCGTAGCATGTAATGGAAGACATGCCTTGCGAGAATGAACGACCTGCGCCCGGCTTGTCGGTGACTTGGTCCATAGGATGCACGCCCTTACTCTTGGTTTCATCGATTATCACCAATAGTCAGTGCGCGCCCTTGATCATTCTCAGGTATTCATGTCACGGGTTTTATTCACGCCGGGGAACATGGAGGGGTGACGGCCACGACAGATTCGCATATGTCTTGCGGAATCATGCACGAACGATAATGTCCGGGAACTACACCCGACGATCACGGTGCAGCCAGCGCAGTCACATCAAGGAATCGGCCCAGATGTTGCGGGCCCAATCCATTGCATACACACCTTCCAGCGTGCTGGCCGCTTTCGACAGGCCGCCCGAGCCTGGCACCACCGTCAAGGTCTTCGCCCCGGCATTGTAGGCATGGACCGACGCCACATGAATGACCTCGTTATCGGAAACGAAGCTATAGCAGGTATTGGTGATTACCGGGGCCTGCTCCGGCGCCCTGTCATTCAGCAGATCGATGATGGCAGCCGCGCATATTTTGGCATGCTGGTTTGCCATATGCGCCGACTTCGGCATTAAGGGAGCGGTCTGGATCGCGTCGCCGAGCACATGGACCCGCTTTGCCTGCGTCGATTCGGCGGCAAAAAAAAAAGAGACACCGGGTTTAACCAGGTGCCTCTTTGCATAGGATAACCGTCATGGCCTTACGACCTGAGGCCTGCGACTAGTGCCTGCTTTACAGGGCTTACTGAATTTTGGCGGAAAGGCAGGGATTTGAACCCTGGATACGGGGTTACCGTATACTGGATTTCGAGTCCAGCGCATTCGACCACTCTGCCACCTTTCCTTACTCGGTCATTTACTACATTTTACGGCAACAAGTGCTGCAAAGCGCTAGATTATAACAGACAGAAATCCGGTAAGGAACCCTTGCATCTTGATTTTCATCATCCCGATGTCCCGGGCGCCGGTACCGGCTTTCCGGCTTTCCGGCTTTCCTTATGCCGCCGGCGCCAGTTTTTTCAGTCCACCCATGTACGGGTGCAGAACTTCCGGAATATCGATGCTGCCATCGGCCAGCTGATAATTCTCCAGCACCGCCACCAGAGTACGGCCGACTGCCAGGCCGGAGCCGTTCAGCGTATGCACCAGTTCCGGTTTACCCTGGGCGTTGCGGAAGCGGGCCTGCATACGCCGCGCCTGAAACGCTTCGCAGTTCGAGACCGATGAAATTTCACGATAGGTTTTTTGCGCCGGCAGCCAGACCTCGAGGTCGTAAGTCTTCGCCGCGCCAAAGCCCATGTCGCCGGTGCACAGCGTGATGACGCGATACGGCAGACCGAGCTTTTTAAGGATGTTTTCGGCGTGCCCGACCATTTCCTCCAGGGCCTCGTACGACTTTTCAGGATGAACCACTTGCACCATCTCGACCTTGTCGAACTGATGCTGACGGATCATGCCGCGGGTATCGCGGCCATAGCTCCCCGCCTCGGAACGGAAGCATGGCGTATGCGCCGTCATCCGGACCGGCAAGGCATCGGCGGCAACGATCTGGTCGCGCACCATGTTCGTCAGCGGCACCTCGGAAGTCGGGATCAGGTACAGCGCTTCGCCCTCGCCTTCCTGCCCGCCTTTCCTGGCCGCGAATAAATCAGCCTCGAATTTCGGCAACTGCCCGGTACCCTTCAGGGACTCGGCATTGACGATGTATGGCGTATAGCACTCGGTGTAGCCATGCTCGCCGGCATGCGTGTCGAGCATGAATTGCGCCAGCGCCCGGTGCAGGCGCGCAATGCCGCCTTTCATCACGGCGAAGCGCGAACCGGTGAGCTTGACGGCGGTGTCGAAATCGAGGCCCAGCTTTTCGCCGAGGTCGACATGATCCTTCACCGTGAAATCGAATGCGCGCGGCGCGCCGACCTTGCGCACTTCGACATTGCCGGCCTCGTCCTCGCCGGCCGGCACCGATTCATGCGGCAGATTCGGGATGGTCAGCATGAATTCGCTGAGCTTTGCCTGGATTTCTTCCAGCCGCGCGGCCGAGGTCTTCAACTCGTCATTGATGCCGGCCACCTCGTTCATCACGGCGGAAGCATCTTCGCCCTTCCCTTTCAGCATGCCGACCTGTTTTGACAAGGCATTGCGCTTGCCCTGCAATTCCTCGGTACGGGTCTGGATCTGCTTGCGCTCCGCTTCCAGCGCGTTGAAGCCGGCGACGTCGAGCTGGAATTTACGCGCGGACAGGCGCGCGGCGACAGTGTCTATGTCTTTGCGGAGAAGTTGGATATCGATCATGGCGAAGGCGGGCTGTGATTTCAAAACCGCCATTGTACCAAGGGCGGGATGCTCGGCGATATTGTTCCCGGAGCAAGAGACCGATTCGGTCAATCGCCGCTTATTGTGCCTGTTTGTGCCTGTTGCGTTTTATTATACTTATTGCTTGCCGGCTTTTTTATCCAGTTCGCGCAGCCAGGCCAGCTTTTCCGCGATCTTGCCTTCCAGGCCGCGCGGCACCGGCTTGTACCAGCCCGGTTCCGGCATCCCGTCTGGAAAATAGGTTTCACCGGCAGCGTAGGCTTCCGGTTCATCATGCGCATAGCGGTACGCATGCCCGTACCCCAGTTCCTTCATCAACTTCGTCGGCGCGTTCCGCAGATGCACCGGCACCTCGCTCGATTTGCCTTTTCTGATAAATGCCATGGCCTGGTTGAACGCGTTATAGCCGGCATTACTCTTGGCCGCCATGGCCAGGTAAATTACGGCCTGGCCCAATGCCAGCTCCCCTTCCGGCGAGCCGAGGCGCTCATAGGTCTCGGCCGCATCATTGACGACCTGCATCGCGCGCGGATCGGCAAGACCGATATCTTCCCACGCCATCCGGATGATGCGTCGCGAAAGATAGCGTGGATCCGCCCCGCCGTCGAGCATCCGGCACAGCCAGTACAGGGCGGCATCCGGATTCGAACCACGCACCGACTTGTGGAGCGCGGAAATCTGGTCATAGAAATTGTCGCCGCCCTTGTCGAAGCGCCGCGCGTTCAGCGTCAGGGCATTTTCCACGAATGCGGCATCGATCTGGCGCACGCCCGACGATGTTGCCGCCGTCTCGGCCTGCTCAAGCAAATTCAGGAACCGCCTCGCATCGCCATCCGCGTAGCCGACCAGCGTATCCACCGCGAGTTCGTCGAACTCGAGATGCGCAAGCGCGACCTGCCTGGCCTTTTGAAACAATTGCTTCATCTCGGCCTCGGTCAGCGACTTCAGCACATATACCTGCGCGCGCGACAGCAAGGCGGAGTTGACTTCGAAACTGGGGTTCTCGGTCGTGGCGCCGATAAACGTCACCAGGCCGGACTCGACAAAGGGTAGCAACGCATCCTGCTGCGACTTGTTGAACCGGTGAATTTCATCCACGAACAGCAGGGTATGCCTGCCGTGCTGGTTCAGGTTGTCCTGCGCATGTTCCATCGCCGCCCGAATATCCTTGACGCCGGCAAAGACCGCGGACAACGCAATGAATTCACTGTCGAAGGCATTCGCCATCAGTCGCGCCAGGGTCGTCTTGCCCACACCCGGCGGTCCCCACAGGATCATGGAATGCGCCTTGCCGGCCTCGAATGCGAGCCTGAGCGGCTTGCCTTCTCCCAGCAGATGGCTTTGTCCGAACACATCTGACAGATGTTTTGGCCTGAGCGCTTCCGCCAGTGGTGGGCGAGGCTCGGTTTTGAAGAGGTCAGCCATGCTTTAAATTTTCGGGAATCAGCTCTGCGAAAAGCGACTACGCCGGCCGGCAACATCGGCTGCGGCAGGAGGAAGCAGCCACCCGGTCAATGCAGCGACCGGCATGTCCAGGATAGCCCGGTGCGCACTTTCCGCCTGTGTTGCGCGGGTTGGTCTCACTGCTACTGTTGAAAAACGTCCGCGCCTTTCGGCACGACGAACCTGAACTGGTTTTCGGCCTGGACCGGGTTTTTTTCAAACCTGGTGAACGATAAAATCGATACCTGGCCAAACGAATCACGCAGCTCCATGGCAACCGGCACACCTTCCCGCATGCCGATTCCAATCGTATCGAACGTCGTATCCTTCGCCTTCGGAGTGGCCTGCAGCCATTCCGTGCCATCCCGCGTGCCGGCTTCCTTCAGCGTGAAATTCTTTTCGAGATCATTGCTGCCAAACAGGATTGCAGCCGGCGACGAGCCCAGCGCATTGCCGAGTTTCCTGACCGTGACCTGGTTCAGGTCCTTGTCATAGATGTACAGCTTTTCCCCATCGGCCTGCAGCAACTGCTCATAGGGCTTTTGATAAACCCAGATGAATTTGCCGGGTCGCGCGAACTGAAACGTGCCGGTCGAAGCATTCGACACTTTCATGCCGCTGTTGCCGGCATCGCCGCCATTTTCCGCCTTGTCAGCCTTCACCAGGCGCTGCGTAAACTCGCCCCTGGCCGATTTGGTGCTTGCGACGAACGATTTGAATTGATCGAGCGCAGCCGCCTGCGCCGTCATCGGCAACGCCAGCATGCCGGCCAGCAGCATGCCTGTGCCGGCGCGCAAGCCGGCGCGCGGCAGGCCCTTGGAAACACGGGTAAAAGATCGTTGCATGAATCGGTCTAAAGTCAAAATTGGTCCTATTCTGTGGTTCCCGCCGGCACTAAAATGTCGCGGTTGCCGTTTGATTGCATTGTCGATACGACACCACTTTGCTCCATTTGTTCCAGCAGGCGAGCCGCGCGATTGTAGCCGATGCGCAGGTGGCGCTGCACGAGGGAGATCGAGGCGCGCCGGTTTTTCAGCACAATAGCCACCGCCTGATCATACAGCGGATCGGCCTCGCCGCCGCCGGCGCCCTCGGCACCGGCGGCGCCATCCGCGCCTTCTTCCAGGACGCCGCCTTCAAGTATGCCCTCGATGTAGTTGGGCTCGCCCTGTGCTTTCAAGTGATTCACCACGCGGTGCACTTCATCATCGGACACAAAGGCGCCGTGCACCCGTATCGGCAGCCCTGTCCCGGGCGGCATGTATAGCATGTCTCCCATGCCGAGCAAGGCTTCCGCCCCCATCTGATCGAGAATCGTGCGGGAATCGATCTTGCTGCTGACCTGGAACGCGATGCGGGTCGGAATGTTGGCCTTGATCAGGCCGGTGATCACATCGACCGAAGGCCGCTGCGTCGCCAGGATCAGATGCAGGCCGGCGGCACGGGCTTTTTGCGCAATACGCGCGATTAATTCTTCAATCTTTTTACCGACCACCATCATCAGGTCGGCCAGCTCGTCGATGATGATTACGATCGTCGGCAGCTTTTCAAGCGGCTCCGGCGCGTCCGGCGTCAGGCTGAACGGATTCGGGATCTTTTGCTCGCTCCTCTCTGCATCGGCGATCTTCTGGTTATAGCCGGCCAGATTGCGAACGCCGAGTTTCGACATCAGCTTGTAGCGCCGCTCCATTTCCGCGACCGCCCAATTCAGCGCATGGGCCGCTTGCCGCATGTCGGTCACCACCGGCGCCAGCAGGTGCGGAATGCCTTCGTAAATCGACAGCTCGAGCATCTTCGGATCGATCAGGATCAGGCGCACCTGGTTCGGGTCAGCCTTGTAAAGCAGCGACAGGATCGTGGCATTGATGCCGACCGATTTACCGGAACCGGTGGTGCCGGCGACCAGCAGGTGCGGCATCTTCGCGAGATCGGCGACCACCGGGTGGCCGGCGATATCCTTGCCGAGCGCAATGGTGAGGCTCGAGACCCCGTCGTTATAGACCTTGGAACCGAGGATCTCGGTCAGGCGCACGATCTGGCGCTTCGGATTGGGCAATTCAAGCCCCATGTAATTCTTGCCGGGGATGGTTTCGACCACGCGTATCGATGTCAGCGAGAGCGCGCGCGCCAGGTCGCGCGCCAGCCCGACGATCTGGCTGCCCTTGACGCCGATGGCGGGCTCGATTTCATAACGGGTGATCACCGGACCCGGATAAGCGGCCACCACTTTTACCTCGACCCCGAAGTCCGATAGTTTTTTCTCGATCAGCCGGCTGGTGAACTCCAGCGTTTCGATGCTGACTGTTTCCTGCGCCGCCAGCGCCTCATCCAGCAGGGACAGCGGCGGCAGGTTGGTATCGGGCAGATCGGTGAACAGCGAAACCTGCCTTTCCTTTTCGACCCGTTCCGATTTCGGCACCATGACCATCTGCGGTTCGATCCGGACCGGCGGCGCATCGACCGCCTTGGCACGCTCCTGGACCACCACGCCTTCGCGCTTGACCGCAGCGACATGGCCGACCTTGCGGTCTTCACGCGCGGCGTACAGATTCCTGAGCGATTCGATCGCGCCTTCCACGGCCTCGCCGATCCGTTCCGCTACCGCGATCCACGACACGTGGAAATACAGGCTGAAACCGAGGATGAACAGGAGCAGCAGCAGCAAGGTCGCGCCGGTGAAACCGAATGCGGTCTGCGCGCCGCCGCCGATCAGGTCGCCAAGCACACCGCCCGGCGCGCGCGGCAACTGCGCTTTAAGCGAGTACATCCGCACATATTCGAGTCCGACGCTGCCGGTCAGCAGCAGCGCGAAGCCGGCGCCGCGTATCAGCTTTTCATGCTGATGTTCGGGGTCCGATTGAGGCGCCTGGTCCAGCAGGAATTTGTGCGACAGCCTGCGGTAGCCTGTCCAGACCGAACGCAACAGCATCACGCACCACCACCATGCCGAGAAGCCGAAAATGAACAGCATCAGGTCTGCCAGATAGGCGCCCAGGCGTCCACCCCAGTTATACAGGCGCGGCGTCGCGGCCGCGTGCGACCAGCCGGGGTCTGCTTTGGCATACGTCAGGAAAATCAGGATCAGGTACAAGGTGACGGCTGTCAGCGCCAGCCATTTCGCTTCCGAAATCAGTCGCACCAGCCGGTTCGGCAGCGGGACGGGCGGACTGGTATTGCGTGTGTAGGTTTGCGTTGTTCTAGTCATAAGTCGTGATGCTATTGTATCAAGCCGAACCTTCAGGGCCACCGCCATGCCCCGGCGTTGTCGCTAAAAGCTGGTTACACCCGGCCAAAGGTGTTGACAATCGGTGCAGACAATTCAATGCATGAGCCTAATCGGCGGCTTCGACTATAATCTTAACCAGTTTTAGGGTGGAAAAACCGATAAATCCGGAACCGGTTGAAATTTCGCCGTTTGACGCTATATCTTAATGAATCAGGGGCGTCCCGGTGTTGTCATTTAGTGTCGTCGGTTTCCATATTCGCCCATCGTCAATTTACCAACACAGAAAATTCATTTATGTCTACCCCCAAACATGCCCACGTCCTGATCCTTGGTTCCGGTCCCGCCGGCTACAGCGCCGCGGTCTATGCCGCGCGCGCCAACCTGAAACCGGTGCTGATCACCGGCGTCGAACAAGGCGGCCAGCTGATGACCACCACCGATGTCGAAAACTGGCCAGGCGACCCGATGGGCGTGCAGGGACCGGAGCTGATGCAGCGCCTGCTGCAGCATGCGGAGCGTTTCGACACCAAAGTGATCTTCGATCATATCCACACTACCCGGCTGGCCGAGCGGCCGTTCCGGCTGATCGGCGATTCCGGCGAGTACACCTGCGACGCGCTGATCATTGCGACCGGCGCCTCGGCACAGTACCTGGGCCTGCCTTCGGAAGAGGCATTCATGGGCAAAGGGGTCTCCGCCTGCGCCACCTGCGACGGTTTTTTTTACAAGGGCCAGGAAGTGGCGGTCGTAGGCGGCGGCAATACGGCGGTCGAAGAGGCGCTGTACCTGGCCAACATCGCCACCAAGGTCACCGTGGTTCACCGGCGCGACAAGTTCCGCGCCGAGCCGATCCTGATTGACCGCCTGATGGCGAAAGTCGCGGAAGGCAAGATCGAGGTGAAATGGAACCACACACTGGATGAAGTCACAGGCGACAGTTCCGGCGTCACCGGCATCGATATCAAGTCGACCATCGATGGCAGCGTCACGCCGGTCAAGCTGCACGGCGTGTTCATCGCGATCGGCCACAAGCCGAACACCGGGATTTTCGAAGGCCAGCTCGACATGAAGAATGGCTATATAAAGACGCACGGCGGCGTCGAGGGCATGGCGACCATGACCAGCGTCGAAGGCGTGTTCGCGGCGGGCGACGTGCAGGATCATGTTTACCGCCAGGCGATCACCAGCGCCGGCACCGGTTGCATGGCCGCACTGGACGCGCAACGTTATCTGGAAAGCCTGCAATAACATGCTGCTCCTGCAGCCGGTTACGGCCGGCTGCCAATTTTGGATTGATTTACCATGGGCACTCCCATCAAGGATTTCGCCGCGCTTAAATCGCTGCGCCAGGATCTCAAGGCACAGCAGGAAGCGCGCCGGCAAGCTGAAGCCGAACGGCAGCGCCGCGAACAGGAGGCAAAGCGCGACGCCGACCTGTTCCGCCGCAGCATAGGCGAAGTGGCGCCACTGCCCACGGCCGACAAGGTGGTGGTCGCGGCCCCGCGGCCGTTGCCGATCGCGCGGCATCACCTGGCCGACGAACAGGCCGCGCTGGAACAATCGTTATCGGATGAATTCAGCGTCGAGACTTTGCTCGACACCGACGAGGCGCTGAGTTTCGCGCGCAACGGCATTGGCCAGGATACGCTGCGCAAACTGCGGCGCGGTCACTGGGTAACGCAAAGCCAGCTCGATCTGCATGGCCTGCGAACCGATGAGGCGCGCGAAGCGCTCGCCGAATTCCTGCGCAACGCCACCCGGCGCGGCGTGCGCTGCGTGCGCGTAATTCACGGCAAGGGCCTGGGCTCGGTCAACAAGGAGCCGGTGCTGAAGAACAAGGTCAGGAACTGGCTGGCACAGAAGGAAGAAGTGATTGCGTTTTGCCAGGCGCGGGCGGCCGATGGCGGCGCGGGCGCCCTGATGGTGCTTCTGAAGGCTTAGAGACAGAGCCGCGGAGCCCGGCCAGCACGCTGCCCGGAAATCCCGTTACCCCGTCAACCCTGCAGCGTTTAAACCGCGTCCGGGCCGGTTTCCCCGGTGCGGATCCGCACCACCTGTTCCACCGGCCGGACAAAAATCTTTCCATCGCCGATCTTGCCCGTGCGCGCCGCCTTGATAATCGCTTCCACCGCATTATCCACGACGTCGTCCGCCACCACGGCCTCCACCTTTACCTTGGGCAGAAAGTCGACCACATACTCGGCGCCGCGATAAAGCTCCGTGTGGCCTTTCTGACGGCCGAATCCCTTCACCTCGGTTACTGTCAACCCTGACACGCCGACTTCGGCCAACGCCTCGCGAACCTCGTCCAGCTTGAACGGTTTGATAATCGCAGTAATTTCTTTCACGGTAGCTCCCTATGCTAAATTGCAGACAAATCCAAATTGCGGACAAATTCTATTCACGAAACCGTGATGTAATCGGATAACGCCAGTCCCGCCCGAATGCCCGGTGGGTGACTCGTATCCCGACCGGCGCCTGGCGCCGTTTATATTCATTGATCTTGATCAGCCGGACAATCCGGTCGACGTCTTCCTTACGATAACCGGCCGCGAGAAGTTCTGCAATGCCTTGATTTTCTTCCATGTACATTTGCATGATCGCATCCAGCACTTCGTACGGCGGCAATGAATCCTGGTCGACCTGCCCGGGTCGCAATTCCGCCGATGGCGCACGGGTCAATATACGCTGCGGAATGATATCGGAAATCGTATTCCGGTAGGCACATAGCCGGTATACCAGCGTTTTCGCAATATCCTTGATTACTGCGAAACCGCCCGCCATATCGCCGTACAGCGTGCAGTAACCGACCGCCATTTCGCTTTTGTTCCCGGTCGTCAGGACAATCGAGCCATGCTTGTTCGACAGCGCCATTAACAAGGTGCCGCGGATGCGGGCCTGGATATTTTCTTCGGTCGCGTCTTCCGGCAGACCTTTGAACTCCTGCGCCAGGGCGGCGCGAAAGGCGTCGAAGCAGGCGCCGATCGGAATTTCATCATAGCGGACGCCTAGCCGCTCCACCATATCGCGGGAATCGATCCAGGAAATCTCGGCAGTATACGGCGACGGCATCATCACGGCCCGCACCCTTTCGGCGC
>JAQGMO010000273.1 GCA_028292315.1 Herminiimonas sp.
TACTTGACTGTTCCTGAGCTGAATTCATCGTGCCGACTTCACATGCATACCTGTGGTGGGTGCTGAGAGGCTCGAACTCCCGACCTACGCCTTGTAAGGGCGCCGCTCTACCAACTGAGCTAAGCACCCGGATGCTCTGCATGGTGAATCAAAACAGCTGCGTGTGTCATCACGTCTTGAGGGGTCGAAGCTTACAGGAAATTGACGGTAATGACCAGAGTCTTTATGAATTTATGCCGTTTTTTTCCCGTGGCCGCCATTCATGAAAAAAGGACGGCCCGCGCGATTGCGGAATACGCGGCGCCGGCCGCGTCGTTGCAGTATCGTCGCATGTACGAAGGATTGCGCTAAATTAACTATTACAATTGATTTGCTGTACATTGAAAAAACTTTTGCTACTCTTTATTTAGAGCTTCCGTGTTATTGCTTGAAGCTAATTCATATGGCAGGCACAGGCTGATTTACGGACTATCATGAAAAACAAACTTGCCATTTTTGTGGCTGCGGCGCTTCTTGGAGGTTGTTCAGGCAAGTCGCTTGACCAAGCCGGCACTGCCACAAGCGTCAAGACCGAGCGGCCGGTCAGTGAGCCGGCGGTGGAGACCACGCCTGACGCCACGTCGACCGCAGCCACGGTGGATGGATACAAAAAAGACATTGCGGAGCGTATAGTCCAAGTCAATTCGACCAAGGTTTATACTACGCGGCCGCAGGCGCTGCTGCGCTCGGTGATCGTGGTGAAATATGTCATTGATGGCGGCGGCAACCTGGTACGCAGCGAAATCGTCCGGACCAATCGCGATCGTGCGAACGAAGTGACCGCCATGGCCACGCTGAAGAATACCGCGCCGTTTCCAAAGCCACCATTGCACCTGCTGCGTCAAAATCGGCTGGAGCTATCGGAGTCCTGGCTGTTCAACAGCGACGGCCGGTTTCAGTTACGCTCGATCGCGCTACCGCAAATGGATCAATGATTTGATTCCTGGCGCCGTTTCTCACCTTGGCTTTAACTTTTCGGGAAAATTATGCAAGCTGTAGATTGCGAGCGGCCGGCAAAGCTATACCGGTACTCCGAACGGCGCTGGCTGGAACGCGCTTTAACGGCGGGGGAATTCCGTTTGCGCCCAATGCTCGACGATAGCCTGGGGAATCCGCGGCTGCGGCCGTTTCAGGGGACTGGCGCGCGTGTCGCCGCGACCGCGGGCTACCTGACACTGAGCCTCGCGAGGGAATGGGACCCGTCGCTGTTCGGCGAATTCGGCGGCGCCGATTGCTGCCTGGTGATTCACAATACGGAAGAATTCGGGGAACGCGTGCACCGCGCAGTGCAACGGGTTTTGCCGACCTGGGCCGGCATCGACGCCGCCATTTCCTATGGCATTCCCAGTCCTTTGGGCAAGGCGTTTTCGCGGACCAGCGATCATGCAAAAGAAAAGGAGTGGCTGTTTGCGTGGCGTCCGACACAGCCGACAATCACGCTCAATCCGATCGTCATCCAGATCGGCAGCATGGAAGATATTGCGGAATTGCGGGAAAAGGCGGTTTCATGAACCCGGCCGGCCGTCGCAACCTTGCGTAAAACTCTAATTACCCGGGAGTCGTAATGGACATAAGGACGGTCGATGTAGCGATCATTGGAGCCGGGACGGCCGGCCTTGCCGCGTATCGCGCCGCCAGGTCGCACGGTAAGACTGTACTGCTGATCGAAGGCGGACCGTACGGCACAACGTGCGCGCGCGTCGGCTGCATGCCGAGCAAATTGCTGATCGCCGCGGCGGAAGCGGCGCACATGATCTCACTGGCGCCTAACTTCGGGGTACACGCCGGGCCGCCGGTAATCGATGGACCGGCAGTGATGCGGCGTGTGAAAACCGAGCGTGACCGCTTCGTCAGCTTCGTGCTGGAAGGCGTCGAAAAAATTCCGCAGGCCGATCGCTTGCATGGCCATGCGCGGTTTATCGATGCAGGACGGCTGCAGGTCGATGAGCACACGATAGTCAATGCCGGGCGGATCGTGATTGCGACCGGCTCGAGTCCGCAGCGCCCACAGGAATTGCAGGCGATCGGCGAGCGGCTTGTAACGAGCGACGAACTATTCGACTGGAACGATCTTCCGGAATCGGTCGCTGTCATCGGCACCGGCATCATCGGCCTCGAGCTGGGACAGGCGCTGCATCGGCTGGGTGTACGGGTTGCGCTGTTTGGACGCGCGGGCGGCCTGGCTCAACTGAAGGATAAGGCGGTACTTGCGAGTGCCGTTAAAGCCCTGGGCGCGGAGCTTGACCTGCGCCTCAATACCGAGGTCGCGGGACTCACGCGCGACGGCGACATGGTGACGCTGCGCTCGCGTTCCGCCGGCGCTGATGAGCGCACCGAGCGCTACGCATTTGTGCTGGCGGCCACCGGCCGCATACCAAACGTGAAACAGCTCGGCCTCGAGCACAGCGGTCTGACGCTGGACAAGGATGGCATTCCGTTATTCGATGCACACACCGCGCAGTGCGGCGACGGTCCCGTTTTCATAGCCGGCGACGCCGCCAGCGACCGGCCGTTGCTGCACGAAGCCGCCGACAGCGGCCGTATCGCCGGTGAAAATGCGGCTCGTTATCCGGATGTCCAGCCCGGATTGCGCCGGGTACCGCTTTCGATCGCCTTTAGCGATCCGCAGATCGCGGTCGTCGGACAGACGGCGCAAGACCCGTCGGCGGGCCGCATCGTCAAAGGCGAAGTTTCGTTTGAAAACCAGGGCCGCAGCCGCGTCATGCTGCAAAACCACGGCTTGCTGCGCGTGTTTGCCGAGACTGGCAGCGGCCGCTTCGTCGGCGCCGAGATGATCGGCCCGCGCGCAGAACACGTAGCGCACTTGCTGGCGTGGGCGTGCCAGAGCGGCATGACGGTGGCGCAAATGCTCGAGCTGCCGTTTTACCATCCCGTGATCGAGGAAGGCTTGCGCACCGCGCTGCGCGACGCCGCCGACAAGCTGTTGCATGGATTGCCGGAGATTGAGCATTGCACCGATTGCACGCCCGGGATGTGAGGCAGGCACGCAAGGACAGCTTGTGCATTCTACTGTGCGCTGCGTAACTTAACCGGCACTGTGGCGGTTGGCGCGTGACGGTTGTTGCGTGATGGTTGTTGCGTGATGGTTGCGCGATATGTTCGTTAGCGCACCGATTTCCTGTTTCCTTTGCTTTATTTTGGTGACATGCGTTGCGGCCCCGGCTGCGTCGCATACAGGCACGTGCGGATCGCACACCACAGAATCCTGCGCAAAAGCAAAGAAAAAGTGTTCAGCGATCTTGCAGATTTGATATTATTTGTCTTGACGTACTCATATCGGCTGTCATGCCGGCACGTGTTACGTTGCGTTTACCTACACCATAGTATTTGGGAGCGTCGTCATGTTGGAAACCAATTTGAAAACTGTGAGAACCGATATGAAAACCTTAATCAAGGATGCACAGGACTTATTTCGCGAGGCTACATCGGTAACCGGCGTCAAGGCTGAAGAATTGCGCGCCAGGGGCTTGACCTTGCTCGACACCGCCATGGCCAAGGCACAGGATGTGCAGGCAGTCGCGATGGAAAAAGGCAAGGAAGTGGCAGACTCGGCGGATGTGTATGTACGCGAAAATCCATGGAGGGCAGTCGCGATCTCGGCCGGAGTGGGCGTCCTGGTCGGCATGCTGATTGCACGCAAGTAGACCGTCGGCGCAGCGTATACGCCATGGAAAATCAGCAAGCGCCGATTTCGAAGGACCAGCCAGGCCTGATTGCGGGCATGGCCGGACTGGCTAAAAATATGTTTGGCCTGGTGGTAAGCCGGATTGAATTGGCCGCGCTCGAACTGTCCGAGGTTCGCACCAATCTTCTCAAGGTCTTGTTGGTCGGCGCATTGGGGTTTGTTGTAGCCTGGTTTGCGATTGCCTACTGGTCCATGGTGATCGTGGTCCTGGCATGGCCGTCGATCGGCTGGAAAATTCTCCTGCTGCTTGCGGTCCTGTTTTCAGCGGCCGCAGCTGGCCTATTTTTTTATGTCAAATCCCTGCTCGCACAAGGCAAGCTGTCGATGCCCGCCACCATGTCCGAATTGCGCAGCGATCGCGATTCGCTGCTCTAGCAGCAGCGCACACACCAGGGTCAATCATGGATAGCAACATATCATCCAAAACATCCGCTACTGTCGAGCAGCGAAAAAAAATGCTGATTGCCGAAGGCGCGATGTATCGGCTCGGCCTGAGGGAAGCCAGGCACGAAGTGTTGTCAGGCATGCGGATCGATACCTTGACCAAAACCGCTTTCGATCACTTGGCGGCAAATGGCCACGCGGTATTCGAAAGGGTGTTCAGTATGCAGGGCTTGAAAAATTTTAACCCCGCTAACCTGAAGATACTCACGCCCTTGCTGCTGCCGCTGCTTACCCGCGGTTTCTCGACATTATCGCGGCGCAGGGATTTGATCAAGCCGGTGGTTGTTGGGTCGGCCTCGCTGCTTGCCGTCGCGGGCATCGGCTTCCTTGTCTTTCGCTGGAAGAAGGTACGGCAAGCCAATTCCGCGGCCAGGCAACTTTACACGACGCGTACTCGCGACTGATCGCTTGCGGGGGACGAACTTCCGCAATCTCTGTCGGTCGAACGGCTCATATTCATCGACCGGGAGTGTATTGTGCATAGGCCATTTGCGATTATCAGCATCGTTTCAGCATCGTTGGTGCTTCCCGGTTGTGCCGATATGTCGCCCTCTCAGCGCGGCACCGCAGTTGGTGCCGGTACCGGTGCGGGCCTCGGTGCAATTTTAGGGGCCAGCACTGGCGGCGGAGGCGGAAAACGTACCGCGACCGGCGCGGTGCTCGGCGGTGCCGCGGGCGCGCTGGTTGGCAACATCTGGTCGAGCAGAATGGAGCAGCAGAAACGGGAAATGGAGCAGGCAACCCAGGGCACCGGCGTGCAGGTCAGCCAGACCCAGGACAATCGGCTGAAGCTCGATATCCCGAGCGATATTTCATTCGACAGCAACCGCTCCGATATCAAACCAAACTTCCGGCCGGTCCTTGATAAATTCGGAACCAGCCTGGTTGAACACACCAACACGAACGTGACGATCGTCGGTCATACCGATAATACGGGCAGTGACGCCGTCAATGATCCTTTATCCGTTAATCGTGCTGCGCGCACGCGAGATTACCTGATAAGCCGGGGTGCCGCCTCAAATCGCTTCAGGATTGATGGCCGCGGTTCGCATGAGCCTCTGGTTCCCAATGATAATGAAGCGAACCGTGCGAAAAACCGGCGCGTTGAAATATATGTAGCGGAGCAGCAGGCCACGGCGCAGGCGCCGCAACAGGGGCAGCCGCAGCGATAGGCGCAGGCAGTCGAACAAAAACGAAATGATGTCGCTGGGTAAACCGGCAGCTTAGGCACGATGCATGCACTGGCGCAGCAATGGCTTTACATGTCGATCGCTTCTTACAATTCAAAGCGCGCCATGGTCACTACTTAATATTTCCGGATATTCAGAAAGATAGCGCTGCAACGGTTCTGCCGCAGTGCCTTCTTGCTCGTTTGGCGAGAATAGTGCTCTAGCGCGGCGCGATTATCCAAATCCCGTCTTGTGCGGCTGGCATAACCTCCTGAAGGCAACCATGCATCCGGCAACTCAATGCTCGCAGGTTCTCACGAGGTGGTTGCCGTAACGACTCGAATCGGAACAAGTTCCACTCAGTCATCCGGGTGAACAATGACATCAAACAATCTACCGGCATAGGTCTTTTCGAGCAATATTCGGCCGCTGGCACCCACTTCTTTCAACAAATTCTCTCCTGTGGTTTCATCCAATCATTCGGCATGAATCAGAAGGCGTACACAGCCGTATCTCTCGAAACCAAGTTTTGCGCCAATAAAAAAGCCGGCCATCATGGCCGGCTTCTCATGCTTGGAAAGCAAGTGCTTATTTCGATGCCGCTACCATGTAATCCACGGCCGCCTTGATTTCGTCATCCGATGCGGACGATCCGCCTTTTGGCGGCATCACGCCGGCTTTGCCCTGAAAGCCCTTGATCGCATGTTCGTTCAGCACAGCCTGGCCTTGCTTGATCCGGTCAGCCCATGCAGCCTTGTCGCCGACTTTCGGCGCGCCGGCGACACCGGTGCCATGGCAGGCAACGCAAGCGCTGTCAAAAACCTTTTTCCCGGCATCCGCGGAAACCGTCGCGGGGGCGGCGGGCGCCGGAGCGGCTGCCGGTGCTGCCGGTGCTGCCGCGGCAGGCGCAGCAGCCGCTTGCGGCGCGGTTCCGGCAGCGGGCGCCGCTGCGGCGGCGGGGGGTGCCGCCTTGACTTCGGGTTCCTTGAACTTGGCGCCGGACTCGTTGGCCATATACACCACGGCACGCGCTACTTCGACATCGTCCAGATCCGGGTTGCCGCCCTTGGGAGGCATGGCGCGGATACCTTCGATCGCATGTTTTACCAAAACGTCGACGCCTTGCGCGATACGTGCAGACCAGGCAGCCGCATCACCGGCCTTAGGTGCGCCTGCGGCGCCGGTGCCATGGCAGGCGACGCAGGCGGCCTTGTACACATCGGCGCCGGCTTGCAGCTGGCGCGGCGCATTGACGTCCCGCAGGGTAAAGCCTTCATCGGCGACCGGCTTGATACGCGCCGAAATTGCTTCAGGTGTCTGGCTGGCCGATCCGGCACCGACCTTGGAATCGGTAGTAACATATTCGACCAGCAGGACGATACAGATGATTGGAATCACAAAGCTCGCAGCGATTGCGGCAATGAGCTGCTTCGGTGTTTTGATTGCGGATTCGTGTTCGTTATGTGCGTCGCTCATTATTTCCTCAATACCTTTTTCGAAAGCCTAAAGCGCGGCTGAAGTTTGCCGATTGGTTAATCCGCAAGCAATAATCCGCCAAACCCTTGATTATAGACGTAATGGTTCTGCTTTGGAACGGAAAATCCGTGGTTTCCATGGACGGCGGGCCAGAAAAACGGTATCCTGCAAGCCTCGTCACCGTTCCACTCTTGCGGCTGTAGCCCAGTGGATAGCGTATCGGCCTCCGAAGCCGGTTGTAAGAGGTTGATAAGGTGAAGAGAATCAAGCACTTAGTTTTCCGCGTCGGCCGGTAGATGCACCCCGGTAGATGCGGTAAATAGATATAATAATTCAACGTTGTTGAATGTTGAATGCTGAATCCTGGCGACCGTCTTCCAACGGATAGGATACGAGCCTCCGAAGCTCGCAATACAGGTTCGATTCCTGTCGGTCGCACCAATTCCTCCTGCCTTCTACTTAGCATACGCGGCCGATAACAATGGCCCCGTGGCTGAAGATTTGGGACCGTGGCCGCCGACAACTGGGCGGTAGTGACGCTGCATGAAACGCGAAGATGAGCAGGCCTGTGCTTTCCGCTTGCTTGCCTGATTAGTCCAGGCCCATCGCAAATCACCATGTCCAGAGCGGCAGGTTGATACGGTCGCCAACCCATTCAGCATATGCAGCTACTGGCTGTCTCCTATAAAATCGCCCGTTCCCAATCCCCGTTCGTGCAGCCGCGACCGTCCTGTTTTACTATTTATGACGAGTCGCGGCTACTTTACGGCCTCGAAAACTGTTCTCAGGAGGAAGCATGTCAGGCTACAGCATTAATATTGAAGAAAAGACGCTTGCGGGTAACAATTTCCGCGAAGTCCTCTACACCACGTCGCGCAGCCAGCTCGTCATTATGACACTGCAGCCAGGCGAGGAAATTGGAATGGAGCACCATGAAGGACATGACCAGTTTATCCGGGTCGAGGAAGGAGAGGGCGTTGCCATCCTGGATGGCGAAAGGCACCAGCTGGAAGATGGCGTAGCCGTGGTGATTCCTGCCGGTACCGAACACAATGTCATCAATACCTCGACCAGCGCGGCCATGCGGCTTTACACCCTATATACCCCGCCGGAGCATCCCGACGGTATTGTCCATGCTACCAAGGCGGAAGCCGACGAGTACGAGAAACAGCACGGACACTGAGCCTGGTTTCAGGCTCGTCGCGCTAAACCTGTAATTAACGTGCCGGCAGCAACGTGCCGGCACACTCGCCGAATCCAATACGCCGGAACCCAGGCCTTTCACAATAGCCGCGCAGGATCACCGTATCGCCATCTTCGAGGAAACTGCGGGTTTCGCCATTAGCCAGTGACAGCGCTTGTTTACCGCCAAGGCTCAGTTCCAGCAGGGACCCGCCCTGATTCGCCCCGGCCCCCGACAAGGTTCCCGAGCCCAGCAGGTCGCCGCTCTGGAGGTTGCAGCCATTGACAGTGTGGTGCGCCACCAGTTGCGCCACAGTCCAGTACGCGTCACTGTAGTTCGAACTCGACAGCAATTGCGCCGGCTCGCCGGCTGTGCGCATGCGCGCGGTTTGCAGCCACACCTCGAGCCTGATGTCGACGCCGCCCGCTGCGCGGTTCGCCGGTGAATCGAGGTAGGGCAGCGGTTCCGGATCGCCTTGCGGGCGCTGGAACGGCATCCGGAATGGCTGCAGCGCATCCATGGTCACCATCCACGGCGACACCGTCGTCGCAAAATTTTTAGCCAGGAACGGACCGAGCGGTTGATATTCCCAGGCCTGGATGTCGCGCGCGCTCCAGTCGTTGAGTAAAGTCAGGCCGAACACGCGCTCCTCGGCAGCCTCGATAGCAACCGGCTCACCGAGCGCATTGGGTTCTGCGACGAATATGCCAAGTTCCAGTTCGTAATCCATTCGGCGCGACGGGCCGAGGGACGGTGCGGCGTCCTCAGGCCCACTGGTCTGGCCATGCGGACGATGGAAACGCTGTCCGCTGGCGGCAATCGAGGATGCCCGGCCGTGATAACCGACGGGCACCCACTTGTAATTGGGCAGCAGTGGATTGTCTGGCCGGAATAGTTTGCCTACCGTGGTGGCGTGATGAATGCCGGTATAGAAGTCGGTATAGTCGCCGATCCGGCATGGCACACCGGTTTCCACATCAGCCTGCGCGATCAGGGCATTACGAAACACATCCTGCCGGCCGCTGCCTTGCCGCAGTCCTCGCGAAATAGCCAGCCGCAGCGCGCGGCGCGCAGCGATCCCGGTTCCCATCAATGCATTCATGTCCGCGGTATCGATCAACTTTGCCAGCCTGAGGTCGAGCACCTGGTCGCCAATGGCGACTCCGATACGGAAGTCGGTCTCGCCGTTGCGGCGGAATCGTCCGAACGGCAGGTTTTGAATCGGGAAGTCCGTGGCCGGATCATTGGCCGATTCGACCCAGCTCGTGAGTGCCGGATCTATGGTTTCGTCGAATTGCGTGCGCATCATTATCCTTATGTCGGCAACGTGTTCTTGTGCAAAAAAGCCGCGTGTTTCGGTGCGCGCCGGGTGCGCGACCACTCGTCCAGCATATCCCACTTCACCGCATCCAGCGTCTTGAGGTGTTCCGCCTCCTCCGGGTCCGGACAGGCCAGTTCGATACGGTGGCCGCTTGGGTCGAAAAAGTAGATCGAGTGGAATATCCCATGATCGGTTACGCCCAGCACGTCAATGCCATTTTTTTCCAGATGGTCCTTGAATTCAAGCAGTTTCGCGCGATCGCTGACCTTGAACGCAATGTGCTGCACCCATGCCGGCGTATTCGGATCGCGGCCCATTTCCGGCTGAGTCGGCAATTCGAAGAACGCCAGCACATTGCCGTTACCCGCATCCAGGAAAATATGCATGTAAGGGTCAGGCGCGCCGGTCGACGGAACCTCGTCTTCAGCTATCGCCAGAACAAAGTCCATGTTGAGCATTTTTTGATACCACAACACGGTTTCCCTCGCGTCCTTGCAACGGTACGCGACATGGTGAATGCGGTCGATCTTCATGCGATATGGCTCCTTTGCATTACGATGCCTGCAATACGCCGCGCCGCACCTGGTCGCGTTCAATCGATTCGAACAGCGCCTTGAAATTGCCCTCGCCGAATCCGTCGTCGCCCTTGCGCTGGATGAATTCGAAAAACACCGGACCAAGCACCGTGTTGGAGAAAATCTGGAGCAGCAGGCGCTTGCCATTGCCGTCAGTCGTCCCATCCAGCAGGATGCCGCGTGTCTGCAACTGGCTTACCGGCTCGCCATGGCCCGGCAGGCGATCCTCGAGCATTTCATAATAAGTGCCCGGCGGCGCCGTCATGAATGGGACCCCCGCCATTTTCAATTCATCGAGCGTGCCGATCAGGTCATCGGTATATAAAGCAATGTGCTGAATACCTTCGCCATTGAACTGCATCAGGAATTCTTCAATCTGGCCCGCGCCGCGCGACGATTCCTAGTTGAGCGGGATGCGGATCTTGCCATCCGGCGCCGTCATTGCCTTTGAGGTCAGCCCGGTATATTCGCCCTTGATGTCGAAATACCGAATCTCGCGGAAGTTGAACAGTTTTTCATAGAAGGCGGCCCAATAGGCCATGCGGCCGCGATAGACGTTATGGGTCAGGTGGTCGATCAGCTTCAGTCCTGCCCCTTTCGGATGACGGTCTACCCCGTCGATGAATTCGAAGTCGATGTCATAGATGGATTTCCCTTCCTCGAAGCGGTCGATCAGGTACAGCGGGGCGCCGCCGATTCCCTTGATGGCAGGCAGGCGCAGTTCCATCGGCCCGGTGGGAATTTCCACTGGCTGCGCACCCAGTTCCAGCGCGCGGGAATAGGCCCTGGGCGCATCCTTCACCCGGAACGCCATGCCGCAGGCCGAAGGACCGTGCTCGGCGGCGAAATACGACGCGACGCTATTCGGTTCATTGTTGACGATGAAATTGATTTCGCCCTGGCGGAACAGCGTCACGTCTTTCGAGCGGTGGCGGGCGACTCTGGTAAAGCCCATTGTCTCGAATACCGGCTCCAGCACGTTAGGGGTGGGCGATGCGAATTCAACGAACTCGAACCCCATGAGGCCCATGGGATTATCAAAAAGATCGGACATCGTGATGTACCTTGATACGAAGGGTTGACCTTCCGCGCGGCACCTGGCAAGCCAGGACAAACTATTGGGGCGGACTGGAATTAATTAAAAGTTTAATGTGCAACCAGTGCAATTTGTGCGCATTATGTGTACCATTTTCCTTAAGTGGCGCACAAAATGTTCGCGATTGAACCAGATGGAAAGAAAAATGACCAAGGTAATGGTGGATCGATATGATATTGAATTGCTCGCGGCCTTACAGCGCAATGGCCGTGAAACCAATGCGGCTTTAGGCGAAAAAGTCCACCTCTCGACTTCCCAGGTCAGCCGCCGGGTACAACGGCTCGAGGAGGCGAACATTATTTCTCACTATGCCGCCGTGCTTAATCCGGAAGTCGTGGGTTTGGGTGTCATGGCGTTTACTTATGTGACCCTGGAACGGCAGGGGGAACAGGGCAACCTGTTCGAACAAGAGATTATCGACATACCCGAGGTGCTCGAATGCCTGTCCGTCACCGGTGAAGCCGATTATATATTGCGTATCGCGACGCCCGATCTGGCTTCATTCTCGGAGTTCATGACGAAGCGTTTGCTGCGCTTGTCGGGGGTCGCCAATGTCAAATCGATCATCACGCTGAAAACCATAAAGCAGACATCCAGTCTGCCGCTGGAACACATAAAGCAGCCTGCGCGAGCCAGGCAGCAACTCGCCTTCGCCAAATGATCGGGCCTGACCCCTGGCGATTGATCTGTAAACAAAGGCGACTTGCAGTTCTGGCGACAACGGCGCGAGTGCGGCGCGAAGTATGCCAGTCGGCGCGAAGTATGCCAGTCAAGCCAAACGTCTTTTGAATAAGACCTTTCCTTGGCAGTCAATGCCGCCGCCTGGGTAAAATGAATTTTTTTCATGCACAGGATGAAAGACGGTCGCTTGCGCTCGACGCGCGTCATGGTGCAATCTTTCACTCCGAATAACACCCGATCCGGGTATTCATGTTTCAGGGCGGATACGAGGCAAGGATCGAGTGTCCCCGCTATCAAAAATTAATTAAATCGACTTACCTACATCGAGCACGGTCCGGTATTTTTGCCGCGCCGTGCCTGAAATTCGGAGAAAACAGCATGCGTTCAGTAGTTAAATTTCTTTCGGTCGTGCTTCTCGCGCTGGGTGCCGCGACGGCTCAGGCGCAAGACTATCCCTCTAAGCCGATCCGGCTCCTGGTGCCGTTCGCACCGGGCGGCGTAGTCGACGTTACCGCTCGCATCCTGAGCCAGAAACTGACCGAGCGGCTTGGCTGGAACATTATCGTGGATAACCGGCCGGGCGGAAACGGCTTTATTGCGGTCAGCGCCGCCGCCAAGTCGGCCCCGGATGGCTACACGCTCCTGATGGCGCATACCGGCGAGTTTGCCGTGAACCCTGCAGTCTTCGCGAAAATCATTCCGTACGACCTCGAGAAGGACTTCAGCCCGATTACCATGATCAGCGATACGCCGATGCTGGTCGTTGCCCACAGCCAGGCACCGTACAATAATTTCCGCGAACTGATCGCGGCAGCCAAGGCCAAGCCAGGCGAGCTCGCTTTTTCATCGCCGGGCAATGGCAGCGTCAACCACCTTGCCGGCGAATGGCTCGGCGTGGCCGCCGGCGTCAAGCTGACGCATATCCCTTACAAGGGCGGCGCGCCCGCGGTTGCCGCCGTCGCATCGGGCGAAGTGCCGCTGGGCGTGGTAGCCATTCCCGCTGTGGTGCCGCATATTAAGTCCGGCAAGGTGAAGGTGATCGGTCTGACGACAGCCACCCGCGCCAGCTATGACAAGACATGGACTACCGCGCGTGAAAACGGCGTTCCGGAAATCGATGCGTCCAACTGGGTCGGCCTGTTTGCCCCGAAGGGTGTGCCGCAACCGATCCTGGACAAGCTCTATAGCGAAGTCCGCCGCACGCTCCAGGATCCAACCGTGCAATCGCGTTTTGCAACGGCAGGGGCCGAAACCGGCGGCATGCCGCCGGCGGAATTCCTGGCCCGGATCAAGAAGGACGCAGACCGTTACCGCACTGTGGTGAAGGCTGCCGATATCAAATCGGAATAAGGCGTATCCGGATGCGTCCGGACTCGGCTTGATGGCGTCAATTTCGATTCCGTCCTATCATGAGGGTATGGTCGTCGATTCCCGCAAGGAATTGACGGCGTTCAGGGCTGGATGGCAAACGGAATTGAAAAGAGCTGGGAAGCTGGGAAGCGGAGCTATGGATACCATTGATCTGGATGTATTAAAAACCTGTGGCGACTGGATCAGCCAGGGACACCGGTGCCAGCTGGCGACCGTCATCAAGACGTGGGGATCCAGTCCCCGGCCGGAAGGGGCGATGCTCGCAATTTGCGATGACGGGCGCGTCGTCGGCTCGGTATCCGGCGGTTGCATTGAAGATGACATGATCGACCGGGTTCGCAATGAAGGCATTGTCCGTGCCCTGCCGGAAATCGTTACCTATGGGATTACCGCGGACGAAGCGCACCGTTTCGGCTTGCCATGCGGCGGCACTATCCAGTTGGCGCTGGAACCGCTGTCGGACAAAAGCCATATCGCTGAACTGCTGCGGCGTTTGCAGGCACATGAACTTGTCGCGCGGCGCGTCGACCTGTCGACCGGCGAAGTCACCCTGGGGCCGGCTGGCCCCGGCACCGCGCTGCAGGTATCCGAAACGGCATTGATCACGGTCCATGGACCACGCTGGCGGCTGCTGATCATCGGCGCCGGGCAGTTATCCAGTTTTCTCGCGCAGATTGCCGTCGGCATGGATTACCATGTCATCGTATGCGACCCGCGAGAGGAATATCGGGCCGGCTGGCATGTGCCGGGAGTCGAAGTGGTTCATGCGATGCCGGACGACCTGGTCGTGGAAATGAAACTCGACCGGCGGAGCGCCGTCGTTGCGCTTACCCATGATCCCAAGCTGGACGACCTCGCGCTGATGGAAGCGCTGAAATCGGATGCGTTCTACATTGGCGCCATCGGATCGCGCGTCAACAACATGAAACGGCGCGAGCGGCTCAAGGAATTCGATGTGACCGATGCCCAGATCGCCAAATTGCGCGGCCCGATCGGGCTTTACATCGGCAGCAAGACACCATCGGAAATAGCGATTTCAATTCTCGCGGAAATGACGGCGATTAAAAACGGCGTGCCGGTTCCCGATGAAATGCGCGTTGAAAACGCAAAAGCGTCGGCCCAGCTGCAGGATAGCGAGGCCGGCTGCAAGCTCGACTGATTCAAGTAGTTCGTCACGGCGCAATTTTCGGGTTCTGTCGGTTGCTCGAAGGCGATTGCCGCATTGCCGATGCGCGGCAGGAGTCCACCCTGCCTCGCTGACGGGATATTGCCTTGCAAGGCAATGCCATTCCGCAGGCGGGCAGCATGCTGCCCGAACTTCCTGCTGCACCGCCTCCGGGCAACGCGCCAGACCGCTTCGCTACCCGCAAATTGAGCCGTGACGAATTACTGGTTTTGCAGCGCCGTCCGATAGTCCGAACGTAGCTTGATACGTAACAGTTTGCCGCGCGCGCTGCGCGGCAATGCGTCGACGATGAATACCCGTTTCGGCACTTTTTCACGTGCCAGGCTGTTTGCGCAGTGTTCGAGGATGGCTGCCTCGTCCAGCCTGATTCCCGACTTGGGCACGATGAAGCCGACCGGCTGCTGGCCATAGATCGGGTCGGGAAGTCCGACCACGACCGCTTCGAGCACGCCGTCATGCGCCGCCAGCGCTTCTTCAATTTCCAGCGGCGAAATTTTTACGCCTCCCCG
Organism: Herminiimonas sp.; assembly: GCA_028292315.1. Taxonomy (GTDB): domain Bacteria; phylum Pseudomonadota; class Gammaproteobacteria; order Burkholderiales; family Burkholderiaceae_D; genus JAQGMO01. The sequence goes on from JAQGMO010000273.1 coordinate 14,757, forward strand.
AATGATGAGATCGTCGGTGCGCCCCATGAGCCGCATGTAACCCTCCTGATCCATGAAGCCGAGATCGCGCGTCTTTAAAGGCTTGCCGCGCAGCGCTTCGACTGAGCCGTCGTCCCGCAGGTGACCGACCGCCGCCTTGGCCGCATTCACGATAATCTGACCCTCCACGCCCGGCGCGCACGCCATTCCCGAGTCATCGACTACGCGAAGCTCGACCGATTCGACCACCGGTCCGACTGTGCCGATCTTTCGCCTGTCATGGCGGTTGGCGCAGATCCATCCCATCTCGGAACTGCCGTACAGATTAAGCAGGCGCACACCGTAAATTTCCTCGAAGCGCAGCCACTGTGCCGTCGACAGCGGCGCCGAGCTGCACGTCATGATCCGCAAACAGGAGAAACGCTCCGCCGCGCGCGCCACCGGCTGATGTAACAGCATGTTGATGACAGTCGGCACACCGGCGCACATGGTTATGCGGTACTGTTCAATCCAGTCGGGCAGCCGGCTGATGGAAAACCGATGCGCCACATGCAAGGTCAGGCCAGTCTGCAGGAAGGGCATCAAGCTCAGGATCTGTGGCGAATACCAACCCAGGGAACGGTATTCCAGCGTGCGGTCTCGCCCGGTCAGGCCCAGGAAGTCGATCGCAACCTGGCCGTTTTCCCACAATGCGGCATGATCATACAGAATGATCTTGGGCAAACTGGTGGTGCCGGACGTGCATGTCATCGATGCAATGTCATCGATCGCCGCTGATGGCAGCTTCTGAGTTTGTTCTTCATCCGCGGCGGTGCTAAAGCAGAGTTCATCATCGGCGCCGGATCCGCCGGCAATCTCCGGCTGCCATGAAGGAAAGCGCAGCACGCCGGCCGCGACATCGCTGAAAACCGCAGGCGGGTCGCCGTCGCCGGCGACGATGATCAGATCAGGGCCGATCGCTCTCAGCGTGGAAGACGCCGCGGAACCGATGAATGTGACATCGATAGGGCAGACCGCCGCGCCCGCGCGCCAGATAGCCAGCCATAACAGGATTTTTTCGATGCCGTTGTCGGCCAGCAGAATGACCCGCGATCCGCGTCGCGCGCCGCGCCGGGCAAGCTGTATCGCGAGCGTATCGACCACCGCCGCAAGCTCGCCGAACGTGATGACCTTGCCCTGATCGACGTCGACGATTGCGGGCTTCGCGGGATGGCGCGCGCGGTATTCCCATAGCAGTTCCCCGACCGCCCGGAAGGTCGGCTTCGACTTGGCAACGTTCGGGGAATTCGCCATCGTATAAGGTTCAAAGATGAAACGAGCGTGGATTAAACATATTATTCATGCAACCGCTCCAGCGCCCACTCGCGGAACAGCCGTACTTTGTCGAGCTGGGCCTTATCCGCCGGTGAAACGACATAATAGGCCGAGGCGGTTTCAAGCCGGAGGTCAAACGGGGCCACCAAGCTACCATTGGCCAGGTCCGGATTGACCAGCGGCGTCCGGCCGATCGCAATGCCGACGCCCTCCACCGCCGCCTGCATCGATGTGAGCTGGAGGTTGAAAATCGCCTCGCCCGAAAAATCGACCGATTCGATTCCCGACGCCTCGAGCCAGACCGGCCAATCGTCCTGATAGGTAGACGAGAAAAAGGTACGGATCTGCGTCATTCTCGCCAATTGTTCAATATTTGAACCGGCGCCGACTTCATTCAGCAATTTAGGCGAGCAAACCGGGAAGAATTCCTCCCCGTGCAGGCGCTCGGCGTGCAGCGCGGGCCAGCGGCCGGTTCCATACCGGATAGCGACGTCATGGGATTTCCGCTTGAACTGGTCGAACGACGCGCTGGCAAATAACTGAACGGTGATCTCCGGATACGCGCGCTGGAACTCGGGCAGCGCCGGCAGCAGGCACTTGACCGCATAGGTCGGCAGGCAGCTGATGGTCAAAAGATCATTTGTTTTCTCGCCCTTGGCGCGCTTGGTCGCCATCGACAGCAAGCCGATAGCCTCGCGCACCGACTCGAGGTATTCGCGCGCGTCGGGCGTGAGTTGCAGTACATTCCGGCGCCGGATAAATAGTTTGGTTCCGAGCCGCTCTTCAAGATTTTTTATCTGGTGACTGATTGCCGTCTGGGTCAATTCCAGTTCCTGCGCAGCAGACGTGAAGCTGAGATGACGCGACGCGGCTTCGAACGCAAGCAAACTCATCAGGGAAGGGATATTTGGTCTCATTCTTTATAGGCGAGCGCGCAGGGCCACGAAAGGCCAATTGTAGCGGTTTCCCCAAGAAAAATTTTGAGGCGGCATCAGGAATGAAAATTTCTCATGGCCGGTATGAAAGACCGGCGCTCGAAAAGAGTGCGCCGATGCGGTAGGGTAGCAGTCCTTTACCTTTCGATTTACCCATGCACAAGGAATCAGCAATGAAGATTATTTCCAGCGCCGACGCGCCCGCGCCTGGCGGCCACTACTCCCAGGCGATCGAGGCAAACGGATTTGTATTCGTATCGGGCATGCTGCCGACGCTGATGGCGGCCGGCGGCGCTTCAGATGAGTTCGACGCGCAGGTACGTTCCGCGCTGCAGCACTGCGAACGGGTGCTGGCCGGAGCCGGATGCGGACTACACGACGTGGTGCAGTGCACCGCCTATATCGTGGGTGTGGATAATTGGCCGTTGTTCAACCGTGTTTACAGCGAGCGCTTTGGTCAGCACAAACCGGCGAGGGCAGTGGTGCCGGTCCCGGAACTGCATCACGGCGCCCTGGTGGAGCTGCAGATGGTCGCCCAAAAAACCAGCTGAAAATCGGGCGGCGCCCGTCGCCGCTTGATTTCCGAAACGGGCCGGATCGCCCCGGCAGGGCGATCCGATCCTTGTCCGAGCGCTATCCAATGGTAAATGGATCGCGCAGCTTGCCGGTGAGCTCGATCCAGATGGACTTTGTTTCAAGGTACTCGGCCATGCCTTCATGGCCATTTTCGCGTCCGATCCCGCTATGCTTGAATCCGCCGAACGGCGCATAGGGGCCGAACGTCCGGTAGGCATTGACCCACACCGAGCCGGCCCGCACCTTGGCGGCAACCCGATGCGCGCGCTGCAGATTCAGGGGCCAGATGCCTGCCGCCAGCACCGGCGCCAGCTTCCAGATCATCAGCAGGACCGGCGAGTTCCAGGGCGTGATGGCTGCTACCACGCCAATCGGCTCCTTGCGCGTGAAGGCGGCGAAATTCGGTTTGTCGCTTGGGAGAACCTCTCCCCAGCGTGCGGCCGTTCGACGCTTCCACCCATTTGCCGCCGATA
>JAQGMO010000279.1 GCA_028292315.1 Herminiimonas sp.
CATCAAGCAGCGTGTCAACTATACCATCGGAATCGACTTCTTGTATAGCTTGACCATGGTTGTAACCATACGGGACGTTGATTACGCGACAGCCGGCTGCCCGGGCGGCCTGGGCATCGTTTGACGAGTCGCCGATGGCCACCACCTGGTGCGGCTGCAAATCGAAATCGGCGCAAACCTGCAACATCGGGTACGGGTCCGGTTTCTTTTTTGGCAAGGAATCGCCGCCGTAGACGATGTCGAAATAGCCGCGCAATCCGGTTTTTTCCAGCAAGGGTGCCGCGAAAGCGATCGGTTTGTTTGTGACGCAGGCCAGGCGCAAGCCTTTTTCCCGCATCATGCGCAAGCCTTCATGCACGCCCGGATAAAGTTCGCAGTGATCGCCATTGATTGCATGATAATGACGCTGGTAATGTGCTAGTGCCTGATCGAAATGGCGCGCCACTTCGGCCGGGCTAAAGTCGAGCGCGAGCAAACGGCGCACCAGGTCTTCCGACCCCTTGCCGACAAAATTCGTGATGGTTGTGAGCGTGACCGGCGCCAGCTCGAATTCGGCGCGCATGCGATTCGCCGCGACATGCAAATCAGGCGCGGTATGCAGCATGGTGCCGTCGAGATCGACGATTGCGGCCCGAATGCCGGTCAAGACGATGCGGCCGGGCGCATTCATACGGTTTCCAGTTGAGTGCGCATCGCATCGATCACGTTGCGGTAATCGGGTTTGCCGAAAATCGCCGACCCGGCCACAAAGGTGTCGGCGCCGGCGCGCGCCACTTCGGCGATGTTGTCGATTTTGATGCCGCCATCGACTTCAAGCATGATGTCATGACCCGATTCGTCGATCAGCCGCCGCACCGCGGCGATCTTCCTGAGCGCGCCGGGGATGAAGGACTGGCCGCCGAACCCGGGGTTGACCGACATGATCAGGATCAGATCGAGCTTGTCCATCACGTGATCGAGATAATGCAGCGGCGTGGCCGGATTGAATACCAGGCCTGCCTTGCAGCCATTGTCGCGAATTAATTGCAGGGTCCGGTCGAGATGATCCGATGCTTCGGGATGAAAGCTGATGATGTTGGCGCCGGCCTTTGCAAAATCGGGCACGATACGGTCCACCGGCTTGACCATCAGGTGTACGTCGATCGGCACTTGCACATGGGGCCGGATTGCTTCGCATACCAGCGGGCCGATAGTGAGGTTGGGAACATAATGGTTATCCATTACGTCGAAATGGATGATATCGGCGCCGGCGCTAACAACATTTCGGACTTCTTCTCCGAGGCGGGCAAAGTCGGCGGACAAGATGCTGGGGGCAATGCGATAGGTGGGCATGGAATTCAAATTTTTTCAGGGCAATCGTTTATTTTACCTTGCCAACTCCTTGTTATGCCTTGCACCTTTTCCCGATTTCGTGTGCAATCGAACTTTCGATGCCTTTTGATTACCTATACAATCCCGGCTTTCCGGTACCATTGATCGGTGCGTCAAGAACAAGCGGATAAATAAGGACTTACATGGCGGCTTATGAATTAACGGTATCAGTCCGTACTCAATATCTGGAAAATCAGTCGGATCCAGAGCATTCCAATTATGTGTTCGCTTACTCGATCACAATCAAGAATACCGGCCAGGTTGCGGCTCAGCTAATCTCGCGCCATTGGGTCATCACCGATGCCAATAATCATGTGGAACAGGTGCGCGGCCTGGGAGTAGTGGGACATCAGCCGCTATTGCGGCCTGGCGAGCAATTCGAGTATACGAGCGGGACGTCGCTGAAGACGCCGCAGGGCTCCATGCATGGCGAGTATTTTTGCGTGGCGGAAGATGGCGAACAATTCAAGGCGAAAATTCCCGAGTTCGTCCTGTCCTTGCCGCGCACCTTGCATTGATTGCAATTATTGTTAATTACAATTATTTTTCGCTGACGTCGTCTTGCGGCGGCGCTTTCTTTGGGGGCGGCGAGTGATCCGGCCGCTTTCCCGAAAACATGGTCCACCATACAATAAACAGCAGCAAGAAGACGGCCATGCCGGCTTCAACTATCAGCAACCACATATCAAGCTTCCTTAATGCTATTTAAACGTCTTAGTTTACTCGGATCGGCGCTCTGCGTCGTATTTGGAATGATCAGCTGCACCACGCTGGGACCTGAAAAAAAACCGATGGCTCCGGTGCCTGCGCCAACTGCTCCGGCACCGGGTGTGCCGGCCACGGCGAAACCTGGCCCGGTGCTGCGGCCGGCCGCGTTTGCCGCCATGCCCGGTTGGGACAAGGATGACTTGCGCGAAGCCTGGCCAGCCTTTATCAACTCTTGCGAAGTCCTTGTCAAAAAAGCCGAGTGGAAAGAGCCTTGCACGATTGCGCGCAATGTCGATGCGACCAGTGCTAAAGCGGTCCGCACCTTCTTCGAGGCATTTTTCGTGCCGCATCGCGTTTTCAACCCGGACGGCTCCGACAACGGCCTCGTCACCGGGTACTATGAACCCTTGCTTACCGGCGCGCGCAAGCGTGGCGGACTATACCAGACGCCGCTTTACCGGGCCCCGGCCGATATGCTTACCATCGACCTGGCGGGCGTATATCCGGAGTTAAAAGGCATGCGCTTGCGCGGGCGCGTTGCGGGCGGGAAGGTGGTGCCGTATCCGTCGAGAGCGGAGATTGCCCGGTCGAATACACTTTCCGGAAATGAGCTGCTATGGGTGGACAGTCCGATCGATGCGTTTTTCCTGCAGGTGCAGGGTTCGGGCCGGGTACAGCTGGCGGATACCAGGGAAACGGTACGGGTTGCCTACGCAGACCAAAACGGCCATCCCTATAAATCGATCGGGCGTTACCTGGTCGACAAGGGAGAAATGACGTTAGACCAGGCATCGGCGCAGGGTATCAAGACCTGGTATGCCGCAAACCCCGGGCGCCAGCAGGAATTGCTTAACGTTAATCCGAGCGTTGTGTTCTTCAAGGAAGAAAAACTGACCGACCCCGCAAAGGGTCCGAAGGGCGCGCTCGGGGTGCCATTGACGGCGCAGCGGTCGATTGCCGTGGATGCGCAATTCGTGCCGCTCGGGGTACCGGTTTTTCTGGCGACGACCCAGCCTAATAGCGAGACGCCATTGCAAAGGCTGATGATGGCGCAGGATACCGGCGGCGCGATCAGAAATGCGGTGCGTGCCGATTATTTCTGGGGTTTCGGCGCCGAGGCGGGGGAGAAGGCGGGCAGAATGAAGCAACGCGGAATAATGTGGGTGCTATTGCCGAAACTCCCGGCGGCTCAATGATGATAAATTGACGCGTCTTGCGCGGCCGGGACCTGGTGTATCGACATTGACAATGTCTTGTCGATGGCCGTTAAATGAAGGGTAAACCATTGCGGCAATAGCGCATCAACCACTTCGCGGCCTGCTGCCAGGTCCCCGCCGAGCACTTTCGAATGAACATGATGCAATGCGCTCAATATACGACCATGCTGTTCCATCTCGTGTTTTAGCGCAGGGAAGCCAGTATCTTCCATCCATAGCTCTTCCGCTGAAAATATGCGCTCCAGTTTCGACAGGAGCGCCTGATAGCCCGCCAGGAAATCGTCAGCAGCAGAAATTGAAAGGCCTGCGAGAGTGTCGGCTACATCACGATGCAATTCGTTCAGTGCACTTACGCTCGTCGGCCGCGCAGTGGCCGATATAGTAGTTGCGAGGGTGGGAGTTACAAAAAGCGTCATACGATTCTCCGCCTGTGACGGCTGCGGAGCGTCGTCCGCGGAACCCCAATATAATTCGACCATGCTCATCCCATATTGTTCCGCAGCTTGAATACCTATCGTCAATAGTATTTAGGCAAAAGGGTCAGGCTTTGATCCAGATTAAGCCGTGCAACCTGCCGCTGCAATATTAATAAGCCGAGTGGGTGTCGCTAATCGCCAAGGCACGCAAACAGATACACTTCTGTCTCGGCCATTCGGCCAAATTTCGGAGACGAATATGCAATACGAAAATATACTTGTAGAAACACACGGCAAAGTCGGTCTGGTTCGCCTGAACCGGCCGAAGGCGCTGAATGCACTGAACGACCAGTTAATGGATGAGCTGGGACAGGCCCTGTCGCAGTTCGATAAGGATGAAAACATTGGCTGTATCGTCCTCACCGGCAGTGAAAAGGCATTTGCCGCCGGGGCCGACATTGCCGCAATGGCAAACTACACCTATATGGATGCCTACAAAGGCGACTACATCACCCGCAACTGGGAAGACATCCGACGCATACGAAAACCGGTCATTGCCGCAGTCGCCGGCTATGCGCTGGGCGGAGGCTGTGAACTTGCGATGATGTGCGACTTTATCATTGCAGCGGAGTCCGCTAAATTCGGCCAGCCCGAAATCAAGCTTGGCACGATCCCCGGCGCCGGCGGGACCCAGCGCCTGCCCCGTGCGATATCGAAGGCCAAGGCAATGGACATGTGCCTGACTGCGCGCATGATGGATGCCGTCGAGGCCGAGCGCGCCGGACTTGTCTCGCGCATTGTCCCGGCGGACAAGCTGATAGAAGAATCGCTGGCGGCCGCGACTGTCATCGCCGCCATGTCGCTGCCGAGTGTCATGATGGTCAAGGAAGCGGTGAATCGTGCCTATGAAACCACGCTTTCCGAGGGCGTGCTGCATGAGCGCCGCCTGTTCCATAGCACTTTTGCAACGGAAGACCAGAAGGAAGGAATGAAGGCATTTGTCGAGAAACGCTTGCCAAACTTCCGCAACCTTTGATATAGTTCGCCTCCCGTTGCGAAACAGCCTTGAAGCAGTACGAATTTACAAGGTTTTCAGCAGCGGGCAAAAGGTAAGAAGCAGGTGAAAAAAGTGCAACTGTAGCGTTGATGGTAGTGCAAAGTTTTAAGCAGTAATCGAAACGAAGCAGTTGACGCGAAACAGAAAATGCCGCATAATCTCATCTCTCTGCTGCTGACAAACAAAACGATTTGACAGCGCAGCGCCAGGCAAGAAAGCGCAGCAATGC
>JAQGMO010000306.1 GCA_028292315.1 Herminiimonas sp.
ACATTGCGATGTATTACGCCAAGGACAAGGGCCGCAATAACTTTCAATTCCATACGCCCGACATGAATGCGATGGTGCAGGAACGGTTGCGCATCGAAACGGATTTGCGCAGGGCGATCGAGCGCGAGGAATTCGAGCTTTATTACCAGCCGCAACTGGATCTGCGTACCGGGCAGGTGACCGGCATGGAGGCGTTGATCCGCTGGAACCATCCGGAGCAGGGCCTCGTGCCGCCGGCGGGATTTATCAGAATTGCCGAGGAAACCGGCCTGATCGGTCCGATCGGCGCCTGGGTTTTACGCACAGCGTGCGCCCGCAACAAGGCATGGCAAGAAGCCGGTTTGCCGCATCTGAAAGTGGCGGTGAACCTATCGGCACGCCAGTTCACACAAAACGACCTGGTCGGAATGGTTGCCGCCGTTCTCAGTGAAACCGGACTTGCGCCGCACTACCTCGAAATAGAATTGACGGAAAGCCTCGTCATGAAGGATGTCGATCAGGCCATCAGCATCATGCTTGAACTTAAGGCGCTCGGCGTGAAATTGTCGCTCGACGATTTCGGCACCGGTTACTCCAGCCTGTCCTATCTGAAGCGTTTTCCGATCGATGTGCTCAAGATTGACCGTTCATTCGTTGCCGATATAGCGCGGGACGCCGATGATGCGGCAATCGTCATGTCGATTATTTCCCTGGCTCATAATCTCAAGCTGCGGGTGATTGCGGAAGGTGTCGAAGACATCGAACAGCTTGAGTATTTGCGCCGCAATGGCTGTGACGAAATGCAGGGTTATTACTTTTGCAGGCCCTTGCCGCCGGACGATTTTGAAAAAATGCTGGCATCGGGACAGCGCCTGGTATTTTAAACCGGGCTGTCGCCTGCCGTGTCAGGCCGGCCATTTCAACAATTCATCGAAGCCCGTCCTGGCTTCGGTCATGGTACTGATGCCGATACCCGGATACCCGGATACCCGGATACCCGGATGGCTTCTCTCCGCGGATTTTGCTGGAACTCTCAGTCGATATCGTTGGGGATGGAGCTTAATTTATTGCGTAGCCATTTATGCGACGGATTGCGCGTGTCCCTTTCATGCCAGAGCATGTCCACGTGCACCGGCGGCAATTGAAATGGAAGCTCTTTTGCCACCACTACATCGCTCATGCCGGTCGATGCGATCAGATGACGCGGCACGATCGTGATCAGGTCGGACTTGGCGATTACCTGGCCAACCGTGAAAAACTGGTTGACGGTCAGCGCGATGCGCCGCTTGCGGCCAAGGTTAGCCAATACCTCGTCAGCCGGGCCATGCGGACGCCCGGAAAAGCTCACCAGCGCATGTTGCGCGGCGCAGTAGCTGTCGAGAGTCAGCGGCGCTTTCGCCAGTGGATGATCCTTGCGCATGATGCAGACAGCCTGCCCGCTATACAGGCGCTGATGGCGGATCGAGGATGCCGCGTCCTGTCCGCCGGTCAGCTGCGCCACCACGCCCGGGAAGGAACCGACCGCGATATCGATCACGCTTTGCAGCAGCATCGGCCGCGGATCGCGCGTGGTCAGGGTTAACATCCGGATGTCCAGTCCCGGCGCTTCCTGCTTGATCGCCCGCATCAACGACGGCAGCAGATGCGAAGCGGTCGAATCCGCCATCGCCAGCCGGAACACCGCCTGCGTTTCGGATACGTCAAAATTTTCCGGCGTGATCGCGGCTTCGAGACCCGACAGGGCGAGCCGGATCGCCGGCCATATTTCTTCGGCCCGGGGAGTAGGTTTCATGCCGTGCGCGGTGCGTACCAGCAAATCGTCATCAAGCGTTTCGCGCAGTCGCTTGAGGGCATTGGACACGGCCGGCTGCGTGGTCGCGAGACGGTCCGCCGCCCGCGTCAGGTTTTGCTCCGTCATCACCGCATCGAATACGCGCAACAGATTGAGGTCAAGGGTCAGGAAACTCATTGAAAGCTCTTTACATGTTTCGCATAGGTTAGTGATCGACAACAGTTTCAGCTATCGCAGGAACGCCGAAAGCGTTCGGCTAAATATACCGCATTGCAGCAAAGTTTGCAGTTGGCAGCGTCGGGCCGACCATCAGGCTCCGCCCGGATCGACGCTGGAGAGCAGGCGATGACGTCCAGACAATACATGACGTTCGGCCATAATTTTCGCCTTGCTGGCGTTGCCGCTAATAATAGCTTCATAGATCAGGCGATGCTCAACGTTGGAGTTGCGCATGTTGCCTGGAGAATTGAAGTACTTCCGTCTAAATAAATGCAGCTCGTTGACATAATCATTGTATGCCTGGTGCGCGCGCTGATTATTCGACAACATCAGCACCAGCGCATGGAATTCAAGGTTAAGGTCGTAATAACGGCTTCCATCCTCTTTTTCGCAAGCCTGATCCATGTCGGCCAGCAGCCGTTCAAAATGACTGCGATGTTCTTCGGTGAGGTTCTCGGTTGCGCGTTGCGCGGCAAAGCCGAAGATCAGCGCCCGCAAATCGTAAATCTCGAGCATTTCGCGTACCGAGATCTGGCGCACGTAGACGCCCCGGTTGACCACTGCGGTCACGATGCCCGACCCCGCCAAAATCCGGATCGCTTCGCGTATCGGTCCCCGGCTGGTTCCCATGCGTAATGCGAGCGCGGCCTCGTTCAGTCGCTCGCCCGGTTTCAATTCCCCTGTAAAGATCAGGTGCTTGAGCGACTCCGCGATCGTACGCGGCAAACCATGCTCCGGTTTTTGCTTCACTGTCTGCGTCATGCCCGATCGATCTCCCTGGTTGCTGCCCATCCCGCCGCTGATCCATATCAGTTCGTGCGGCAAGGCGAAATTATACCTTGGCAAATCTTCAACTTGCCCGGATCGTCTTCTAAATTATCGAAACAGTGAACAGTATTGCCAAATGTGTTGACACTTTCGGAGCGTTTGGGCAATACTGACATGCTTGCAAACGTGACAACCGGGAGATCCATCAATGCCTCATATGCCTGCCTCCGCCGCGCTAAAACGCTTTCGCGTCATCGATCTCACGCAAGTGCGTGCCGGGCCGACCGCCTGCCGCCAGCTTGCGGACTGGGGCGCCGACGTGATCCAGGTGCAGATGCCGGAACACATGCGCGGCGACGATACGCTGGGTGGGCAGGATGGATCCGATTACCAGTACACCCACAGAAACAAGCGTTCGATCACGCTTAATCTGAAAGAGTCGGAAGGAATCATCGCGCTCAAGCGCTTGATTTCGACGGCGGATGTCGTGGTCGAGAATTTTCGTCCCGATGTCAAATTCCGCCTCGGCATCGACTATGAGTCGCTGGCAAAAGACAATCCCGGACTGGTATATGCCAGCATTTCCGGATTCGGTCAGACCGGGCCGTATGCCGCACGGCCCGGTTTCGACCAGATTGCGCAGGGCATGGGCGGGCTGATGTCCGTGACCGGCCTGCCCGAACAGGGCCCGGTGCGCGTTGGCTTGCCGATCGCGGATTTATGTGCCGGGATTTTTGCCGCCCAGGGTATCCTGGTTGCGTTGCTGGAACGCGGAGAATCGGGCAAGGGGCAGTGGTTGCATACGTCGTTGCTGGAAGCCATGGTCTACATGATGGATTTCCAGACTGCGCGCTGGCTGATCGATGGCGAAGTCCCGGTGCAGGCCGGTAATTCCCATCCAACCAGCATCCCGACCGGCGTGTACAAGGCACGCGACGGCTATCTGAACATCGCAGTATTCGGCTCCAAAATATGGGAACGTTTCTGCAATATCCTCGGCGCACCCGAGTGGATCGATGACCCGCGCTACAAGGACAAGGCCGGACGCTCGGTCAACCGCGACGGTCTCAATGCCGAAATCAACCGGCGTCTTGCCGCGCATGACCGCGCGCACTGGATCGAACAGTTCAATGCCGGTGGCGTGGCCTGCGGCCTCATCAATAATCTGAAGGAAGTATTTGAAGAGCCGCAGGTAAAGCACCTGCAAATCGTCAAGGAGGTGGTTTCCGAGCGGCTCGGGCCGCAACGCCATGTCGGTCAGCCGGTGCAGCTGGAACGGACCCCGGCCAGCATCGTGCGCGCCGCCCCACGCCGCGGCCAGCACAATGAAGAAGTGCTGGCCGAACTGGGCTACGGCAGTGAGGAGATTACGCGGATGAAGGCGGCCGGCGTGTTTTAACGCATGCTGCGGCGTTGCGCATTATTCTGCAGTCAGGTTATTTATTTCGTTCCGGAGTTCGCCATGCAAAGCAAGCCCTATCAATCACCGACCGAGCGGGTCCAGGCCTGGTCCGACGGCTCGACCTTACATATCCGTTTCAACAATCCAGCCCGCCATAACGCTTTATCGGTCGACATGTGGGAAGCCGTGCCGCCGCTCCTGGCGCAGGCCGAAACCGATGAAGCGATCCGGATGGTCGTGTTTTCGGGCGCCGGCGAAAAGTCGTTTGTGTCAGGCGCCGATATTTCGCAGTTCGAAGACATGCGGGCCGCGCGTGAAGCGGTCAAATATTATGAGGCGATGGCCGAAGAATCGCTGATGAGCATCTACCGGTTCAGCAAGCCGACCCTGGCCTGCATTCGCGGTTACTGCATCGGCGGCGGCGTCAATGTCGCCATCAGTTGCGATATCCGGATCGCTTCCACCGACTCGGTGTTCTCGATTCCAGCGGCGCGCCTTGGCCTTGGCTACCGGTATTCCGCGCTGAAGAATCTGGTCGACCTGATCGGCGTCGGCCCGGCCAAGGATCTGTTTTTTACGGCCAGGCGGATCGATGCCCAGGAAGCCAAGACGCTTGGACTAATCACGCGCACCTGCGCGCCGGAACAGCTTGCGTCATTGCTCGCCGAATATACCTCGGCAATGGCGGACAATGCGCCGATCACGGTGCGCGCCGGCAAAGCCATCATGGCTGAAATTCTGAAGCCGTCGCCGGAGCTCGATCATGCGCTGTGCCAGCAACTGATTCGCAATTGCTTCGAAAGTGAAGACTATGCTGAAGGCCGGCGCGCCTTCATGGAAAAGCGCAAGCCGGTTTTCACCGGAAAATAAAAAACAAACACAGGAGACAGTCATGCAGTCATATTGGATGCAAACCACGGAATCGGGCGCCGCGCTGGAATTGCGCGATGTCGCCATTCCCGAACCGGGACCGGGACAACTGCTGGTGCGCGTGCGTGCGGCCGGGCTGAACCGCGGCGAATTTCTTGCGGGCGGGATTCACAAGCCGGGCGCGGCCAAGGCCATCGGCATGGAAGCCGCGGGCGAGGTGGCCGGGCTAGGCGCCGGGGTGAACGGCTTCGCGGCGGGCGATCGCATCATGGGACGCATGACCGGCGCGTTTTCGGAGTATGCGCTGCTCGATGCGCGTGAGGCGATGGCGGTGCCGGCGTGCCTGTCATGGGAAGAGGCGGCCAGCGTTCCGCTGACCTTCCTGGTCATGTACGACATGCTGGTTTCCCAAGGCCGGCTGCGGCCAGGCGAGTGGGTGCTGATCACCGGCGCGTCGTCGGGCGTCGGCGTGGCCAGCCTGCAAACCGCCAAAGCGTTGGGTGCAAAGGTCATCGGGACCTCGGGCTCGGCCGACAAGCTCGAGCGTCTTCAATCGCTCGGGCTCGACGTCGGCATTTGCACCCGCTCGGGCGACTTTTACGATCGCGTCATGCAGGCGACCGAAGGCCACGGCGCCGACCTGGTGGTCAATACGGTCGGCGGCACGGTGTTTGCCGACTGCATACGCACGATGGCATTTCAGGCGCGGCTTGCCACAGTCGGCTACGTCGATGGCGTAACGACAAGCGAAATCGATCTCGCGGCCCTGCACGCCAAGCGGCTCACGCTGTTCGGCGTCTCCAACAAGCTGCGCAATGCGGAGCAGCGTGTGGAAGGGGTGCCCGGTTTCATCGCCGATGTGCTGCCGTTGATAGGAGCCGGCAAGATCCGGCCGGTGGTCGATCGTATTTTTTCCTTTGACCAGCTGGAGGCGGCGAAGGCGCACATGGAAGCTAATCGTCATCTCGGAAAAATCGTGCTCGCGGGCGTGCCGTCAAAACAATAAAACAGGGGACAACATGAAAAAAATCTTCAAGCTCATTTCCGCCCTGGCGCTGAGCGGCGTATGCGCCGCCGCTTCCGCGCAGGCATACCCCAACCGGCCGATTCGGCTCATCATTGGCTTTACGCCGGGCGGCGCCGCCGACTTCAGCGGACGCACCGCGGCCGACGCGCTCAGCAAGGTGCTTGGCCAGCCGGTCGTCGTCGAAAACAAGCCGGGCGCCGGCTCGAGTCTGGCCGCCGAGTTTGTTGCGCGGAACAGCGCGCCGGACGGCTACACGATACTGATCGCCAGTCCGAGCAGCATATCGGTCAACCCGGCCTTGAGCCCGAAGCAGTCGCACTCGGTGCAAAACCTGGTGCCGATCACGAAGATAACAAATGCGCCCCTGATCCTCGCCGTCAGTCCGAACCTTGGAATCAATTCGGTTGCCGACCTTGTCGCCACAGCGAAAAAATCGCCGGGCAAGTTCAATTACGCCTCTTCAGGAAATGGCTCGGCGCCGCATCTGGGCGGCGTTTATTTCAACCGCACCGCCGACATAGACATGCAGCATATACCGTTCAAAGGCGGGGCCCAGGCGGTACAGTCGGTGATTGCCGGCGACGTGCAAGTGACTTTCGGAACGCCGCCTTCGGTGCTGCCATTCATCAAGGCCAATCGCATGCGCGGGCTCGCGGTGAGCACACCGCAGCGCTCGCCGTTCGCGCCCGACCTGCCCGGGATGGCGGAATCCGGTTATCCGCAGTTTAACTTCGGATTCTGGTACGGCTTCTTCGCCCCGCCCGGCACGCCGCCGGACATCGTTAAAAAACTATTCGATGCAACCACGGTCGCGATGCAGCGGCCGGAAGTGAAGACCGCCCTGGCGCGCGAGGCGACCGAAGTGGCGTTGTCCGCATCACCGGAAGAGTTCTCCGCATTCCTCAGGGAAGACTCGAAACTCTGGGTCAAGCTGGTAAAGGATTCGGGCGCCACGGTCGACTGATAAGGCCCTCAGGCAACTCCGACTTTGAGAAGGGGCCTGGGCGGCGCGCAGCCCTTCGATCAATGTGTCGCGCAACGCACTCGCCTGCGTGACACAAGCTCCCGCGCATCCTGCGCGGTCGCAGCTCCACCTAATCAAATTGACCTCATGCCGAATATACGCAGCAGTCTGTCGCGGCATCGCGGACAGTAATGCGTCTGGTTGCTACAATTTGCGCGTCGGATATAGGGCGCGTAACCGGGATGACCACCCTGTGATCAAGTACGACTGGTGCAGATTGCACGCCATTGCGCGGCAGGCCTTGGCGGATTGCCAATGCGCACAATCTGCCCGTCAGTACTTTAAATCCGGCAAATCGCCCGCACCTCAGGACTAAGGCCGCTATTGCTTCTATTTTTACGAACTAACCGCACTGAAAGTTCTCTATTTAAATAGCCCGATAGCCGTTATCCTTACATATCATCCTTATTCAGGAGATTTTATTGAATCCCAAGTATTCACGCGTTGCCCTTTGGGCAACGATTATGTTTGTCATATTTATCATGTTCAGCCAGTTTCGTGGCGGGGCTTCGGATTCGGCGGCGACACCAATTGCCTATTCTGATTTGTTGGCAGAAATAAAAGCCAAAAACATCAAGGAAGCGACCATCGCCGGTGAGAATATTGTTGTGATGACAAATAATGGCAATATCCTCAAGGCCACCGGCACCATGCTCGATCGCGGCCTGATCAATGATTTGATCAACAACGGCGTCAAGTTCGATGTCAAGCAGCCGGAGTCGCCATCGTTCCTGGCGCAGATTTTCATTTCATGGTTTCCGATGCTGCTTCTGGTTGGCGTCTGGATTTTCTTCATGAAGAAATCGCAGGGCGGCGGCGGCATGGGCGGCATGATGTCGATCGGGAAATCCAAGGCACGCATGCTGGATCAGAAAACCAACCTGGTGACCTTTGCCGACGTCGCCGGTTGCGACGAGGCGAAGGAAGAAGTTGGTGAAATTGTCGACTTCCTGCGCGATCCAACCAAATTCCAACAGCTGGGCGGCCGTATTCCGCGCGGCGTTTTGATGGTCGGTCCTCCCGGCACCGGTAAAACCCTGCTCGCGCGGGCTATCGCCGGCGAAGCAAAAGTGCCGTTCTTCACGATTTCCGGATCGGACTTTGTCGAAATGTTTGTCGGTGTCGGGGCCTCGCGCGTACGCGACATGTTCGAGACTGCCAAAAAGCATTCGCCCTGCATTATCTTCATCGATGAAATCGATGCGGTCGGTCGCCAGCGCGGGTCCGGCATGGGCGGCGGCAACGACGAGCGCGAGCAAACCCTCAACCAGTTGCTGGTCGAGATGGATGGCTTCGATGCGAATTCCGGCGTAATCGTGGTCGCCGCGACCAACCGTGCCGATGTGCTCGACAATGCGTTGTTGCGCCCAGGACGTTTCGATCGCCAGGTGATGGTCGGATTGCCGGATATCCGCGGCCGTGAACAGATTCTTCATGTTCATATGCGCAAAGTGCCGATTGCCAAGGACGTGCAAGCCAACGTGCTGGCGCGCGGCACCCCGGGGTTCTCGGGCGCGGAACTGGCGAACCTGGTGAACGAGTCGGCATTGTTCGCTGCGCGCCGAAACAAGCGCTTCGTCGACATGCAGGACTTTGAAGACGCAAAAGACAAGATCATCATGGGACCGGAACGCAAGTCGGCAGTCATGCGTGAAGACGAGCGCCGCAATACCGCCTATCACGAGTCGGGCCATGCGGTCGTTGCGAAGCTGTTGCCGAAAGCGGACCCGGTGCACAAGGTCACCATCATGCCGCGCGGCTACGCGCTCGGCCTGACGTGGCAGTTGCCGGAGCATGATCGCGTCAATATGTACAAGGACAAGATGCTGGAAGACATTGCGATCCTGTTTGGCGGTC
>JAQGMO010000309.1 GCA_028292315.1 Herminiimonas sp.
TGGTAATGAATCCAGTCGATCATCCGCACGGTGGTGGTGAGGGTAAAACTGCAGCCGGCCGTCATCCAGTTTCGCCATGGGGCCAGCAGACCAAGGGTAAGAAGACGCGTCGCAATAAGCGCACGACTTCCATGATTGTCTCGCGCCGCGGCAAGAAATAAAAGGTAAAACATGACACGTTCATTAAAAAAAGGGCCGTTTTGTGACGCCCACCTGTTGAAAAAAGTCGAGACCGCGCAAGCGACTCGTGACAACAAACCGATCAAGACCTGGTCGCGCCGTTCGACGATCATGCCGGACTTCATCGGTCTGACGATCGCGGTGCATAACGGCAAACAGCATGTGCCGGTATACATTTCCGAGAACATGGTTGGTCACAAGCTCGGCGAGTTCGCGCTGACCCGTACGTTCAAGGGCCATGCTGCTGACAGAAAGGCTAAGAAATAGGTCCAATGATGGAAACTAAAGCTAACCTGCGTGGTGTACGCCTGTCGGCCCAAAAGGGCCGGCTGGTAGCCGATCTGATCCGCGGCAAGAAAGTTGATCAAGCTCTCAATATTTTGACCTTCAGCTCCAAAAAAGGCGCGGTCATCATCAAGAAAGTGCTGGAATCCGCAATTGCGAATGCCGAGCATAATGATGGCGCCGATATCGACGAGTTGAAAGTCACGACGATTTACGTCGAAAAAGGTTCGGTCCTCAAGCGCTTTACCGCGCGTGCAAAAGGCCGTGGCGATCGTATCTCGAAACAATCCTGTCACATCTATGTGACTGTCGGAAATTAAGGAGTTACGATGGGACAGAAGATACATCCAATCGGTTTTCGTCTTTCAGTTACCCGTAACTGGGGTTCGCGCTGGTATGCAGGCAATAGCAATTTTGCCACCATGCTTAACGAAGACCTGAAAGTTCGCACCTACCTGAAGACCAAGCTGAAAAACGCATCGGTCGGCCGCGTCGTCATCGAGCGTCCTGCCAAAAATGCGCGTATCACGATTTTCAGCTCGCGTCCTGGCGTCGTCATCGGCAAGAAGGGTGAAGACATCGAAGTGCTGAAAACGGCACTCACCAAGATGATGGGCGTGCCTGTGCACGTCAATATCGAAGAGATTCGCAAGCCGGAAACCGACGCGCAACTGATCGCCGACTCGATTGCGCAGCAGCTCGAGAAACGGATCATGTTCCGCCGCGCAATGAAGCGCGCGATGCAAAATGCAATGCGCCTTGGTGCGCAGGGCATCAAGATCATGTCGTCCGGCCGTCTGAACGGCATCGAGATCGCTCGTAAAGAGTGGTATCGCGAAGGCCGCGTGCCGCTGCATACGCTGCGGGCCGACATCGACTATGGTTTTGGCGAAGCCGCTACGACCTACGGCATCATCGGCATCAAGGTGTGGGTCTACAAGGGCGATCGTCTCGCCAGCGGAGAAGCGCCGATCGTCGACGTTGCGTCGGATGAAGAGAAAAAGCGCCGCGCGCCGCGTCGCGATGATGGCAAGCCAGGTGGCCGCCCTCGTCCGGCACGCCGTCCGGAAGGCCAAGTTGCCGCTGTCGCACCAGGTGCGGGTGCTCCGGCTTCCGCTAAACGAGTTCGTGCCAAGAAGCCGGACGGAGCGCCAGGCGCCCCGGCTGAGAAAGCAGGAGAATAATCATGCTGCAACCAGCACGCAGAAAATATCGCAAGGAACAGAAGGGCCGCAACAAGGGCATTTCCCACGAGCGCGGCACCGCCGTCTCGTTTGGCGAATTTGGCCTCAAAGCGGTAGGTCGCGGTCGTATTACCGCTCGTCAGATCGAAGCAGCGCGTCGCGCAATGACCCGTCACATCAAACGTGGCGGCCGGATCTGGATCCGTATTTTCCCGGACAAGCCAATTTCGCAAAAGCCGGCTGAAGTCCGTATGGGTAACGGTAAAGGTAATCCGGAGTACTACGTGGCTGAAATCCAGCCCGGCAAAGTGCTGTACGAGATGGACGGCGTCGACGAGACCCTGGCGCGCGAAGCATTCCGCCTGGCCGCTGCAAAACTGCCGTTACTGACTACGTTCGTCGTCCGTCAAGTCGGCCAATAATTGGAGTGACATATGAAAGCATCAGAACTCCTCGGTAAAGATGAGGCGGCTCTCAGCAAGGAGCTGAACGACTTGTTGAAGGCGCAGTTTGGCCTGCGCATGCAAATCGCTACGCAGCAGCTGAACAATACTTCGCAGTTGAAGAAGGTTCGCCGCGACATCGCCCGGGTAAAGACGGTAATGAATCAGAAGGACGCCAAATAATGAACGAACCAGTGAAACCAGCGCTCAAGCGGACGCTGATCGGAAAAGTGGTGTCGGACAAGATGGACAAGACTGTCACCGTATTGATCGAGCGCCACGTCAAGCATCCGTTGTACGGCAAGATCATCATGCGCTCGAACAAGTACCATGCGCATAATGAAAACAACGAGGCAAAGACTGGCGATACGGTCGAAATCCAGGAAGGTCGTCCAATTTCGAAGACCAAGGCCTGGACCGTCACACGTGTCGTCCAGACTGCGCAAATAGTTTAAGTAATTGTTGCGGGGGCAGCGTTTTGCTGCCATAATGTTTGGCTTCGCTCGAGCAGTTATTTCCTTGTAAGAGTGAACCGAAATACCCCGCAATATGTAGCGTCCGTAATCGCAAGTAATCGCAAGTGGTTTTGGAAATCGTCCACCTAATCGGCGCGCTTTGACTAAAAGAGCGCTGACGGGACCAAGACTGACCGTCACCCCGCATTGTGCGGAATAAACGGGTTAAGTTGGGAAAGAGAATATTATGATTCAAACTGAAAGCCGGCTCGAAGTAGCCGACAATACTGGTGCGCGCGAAGTCTTGTGCATCAAGGTCATGGGCGGTTCCAAGCGTCGCTATGCGGGAATCGGCGACCTGATCAAGGTGACCGTCAAGGACGCCGCGCCACGTGGTCGCGTCAAAAAAGGCGAGATCTACAACGCCGTCGTCGTGCGTACCGCCAAAGGCGTGCGTCGTCAGGACGGATCGTTGGTGAAGTTCGACGGCAATGCTGCGGTATTGCTTAATGCAAAGCTGGAACCGATCGGCACGCGCATTTTTGGACCGGTTACTCGTGAGCTGCGCACTGAGCGGTTCATGAAGATCGTGTCGCTCGCGCCAGAAGTTCTGTAAGGAGCTGACATGGATATCATTCGCAAAAGCGACGAAGTCATCGTATTGACTGGAAAAGACAAGGGCAAGCGCGGCGTTATACAGCGTCGCGTCGATGCAAATTACGTCGTGGTTGAGGGAATCAACGTCGCCAAGAAGGCGACCAAGCCAAACCCGATGACTGGTAATACTGGCGGCATCGTTGATAAGCCGATGCCAATTCACGTGTCAAATGTCGCGCTGTTCAATGCGGCAACTGGCAAGGCAGATCGCGCAGGCTTTAAAGATGTGGATGGCAAGAAAGTCCGTGTTTTTAAATCCAGTGGCGAAGTCGTTAAGGTTTAAGAGATCATGGCCCGTCTCCAGGAATTTTATAAA
Source organism: Herminiimonas sp. (assembly GCA_028292315.1). Taxonomy (GTDB): domain Bacteria; phylum Pseudomonadota; class Gammaproteobacteria; order Burkholderiales; family Burkholderiaceae_D; genus JAQGMO01. The sequence continues at coordinate 3,521 of JAQGMO010000309.1, forward strand.
GAAAAAGTCGTTGCGGACCTGACCACGAAGTTTGGTTACAAGTCTGGAATGCAAGTGCCGCGTCTCACCAAGATCACCCTGAACATGGGGTTGTCGGAGGCAGTCGCGGACAAGAAAGTTATCGAGCACGCCGTGGGCGACCTGACGAAAATCGCTGGCCAAAAGCCAGTCGTCACCAAGGCGCGCAAGGCTATTGCCGGTTTCAAGATTCGCGAAGGTTATCCAATCGGTACCATGGTTACCCTGCGTGGCGCCCGGATGTATGAATTTCTCGATCGCCTGATCACGGTTGCGCTGCCACGTGTGCGTGATTTCCGTGGGGTGTCCGGTCGTTCATTCGACGGTCGCGGCAACTACAATATCGGTGTGAAAGAGCAAATTATTTTCCCCGAGATCGAGTATGACAAGATTGACGCGTTGCGTGGTATGAATATCAGCATCACGACAACTGCAAAGACCGACGACGAAGCAAAAGCGCTTCTCGCCGCATTTAAATTTCCGTTCAGAAACTGAGGTTGCCATGGCAAAACTGTCATTGATTAACCGTGAACAAAAGCGTGCCGACCTGGTAAAGAAGTATGCCGGCATGGGCGCCGAGTTGAAGGCTTTCATTGAAGACCAATCGAAGTCGGAAGAAGAGCGCTACGAAGCGCGCCTGAAGTTGCAGGCGCTGCCACGTAACTCTGCTCCGACCCGCCAACGTAACCGTTGCGCATTGACTGGTCGTCCGCGTGGCACTTTCCGTAAGTTCGGGTTGGGCCGTACTAAAATCCGTGAAATCGCCATGCGTGGCGAAATCCCGGGTATGACCAAAGCTAGCTGGTAATAGGAGAATAAGCAATGAGTATGAGCGATCCTATCGCCGATATGCTGACCCGTATCCGCAATGCACAAGTTGTGCAAAAGGTCACGGTCACCATGCCGTCGTCCAAAGTAAAAGTTGCGATTGCAAACGTCCTGAAGGACGAGGGTTACATTGAGGATTTCGCCGTCGCCGAAGCAGGCGGCAAGGCGGAGCTGAAAATCGGTTTGAAATATTACGCCGGTCGCCCAGTTATCGAGCGTCTTGACCGGGCTTCCCGCCCTGGCTTGCGCGTCTATAAAGGCAAGAACGATATCCCTAACGTCATGAACGGCCTGGGTGTGGCGATCGTATCGACACCCAAGGGTGTGATGACTGACCGCAAAGCGCGCGCAACCGGTGTCGGTGGCGAAGTTCTTTGCTACGTGGCCTAAGGAGCGGAACATGTCTCGTGTAGGTAAAATGCCGATCGAAGTGACAGGTGGTGTGGAAGTAACCATTGCCGACACCAAGATCACTGTAAAAGGCCCGAAGGGCACCATGACCTTGCCATTGACTGGCCAGGTCAAGGTAAAGAAAGAGGGCAGCACGCTCGTATTCGAAGCCGCTGACGAAAGTCGCGAGGCGAATGCGATGTCGGGTACCGTGCGCGCATTGGTCAATAATATGGTCAATGGTGTAACCAAGGCATTCGAAAAGAAGCTGAATCTGGTAGGCGTCGGTTATCGTGCGCAGGCCCAGGGCGACAAGCTGAATCTGTCCCTCGGTTTCTCGCATCCGGTCGTGCACCAGATGCCGGAAGGTATCACCGTTACGACCCCGACCCAGACTGAGATCATCATCACCGGGATCGACAGGCAGCGCGTCGGCCAGGTGGCAGCGGAAGTACGTGCCTACCGTCCTCCCGAGCCTTACAAGGGCAAGGGCGTTCGCTACTCGGATGAACGAGTAGTGATTAAAGAAACCAAGAAGAAGTAATAGGGGCTCACGATGGACAAGAAACAATCACGCCTGCGGCGCGGACGTCAGACCCGGGCCAAGATCGCAGAGTTAAAAGTGAATCGCCTGGCTGTGCATCGTACCAACTTGCACATTTACGCAACCATTATTGCTCCGGACGCAACGATCTTGGCTTCGGCCTCTACGCTCGAAGCAGAAGTGCGTCAGGAATTGGCTGGCCAGTCCGGCAAAGGTGGCAATGCTTCAGCTGCAGCGCTGGTAGGCAAGCGCGTGGCGGAAAAGGCTTTGAAAGCCGGGATTGCCGAAGTCGCGTTTGATCGTTCCGGTTTCCGTTACCACGGTCGCGTCAAGGCAGTTGCGGAAGCGGCCCGCGAAGCCGGTCTGAAGTTCTAAGGGAAAATCGTCATGGCAAAGATGCAATCGAAGATGCAAAGCGACAAGCCAGATGATGGCATGCGCGAAAAAATGATCGCGGTCAACCGTGTGACTAAAGTAGTCAAGGGCGGCCGTATCATGGGCTTCGCCGCTTTGGCCGTAGTCGGTGACGGCGATGGCCGCATCGGTATGGGCAAGGGCAAGTCGAAAGAAGTGCCGGTCGCCGTGCAGAAGGCAATGGAAGAAGCGCGCCGCAAGATGATCAAGGTCAGCTTGAAAAACGGTACGCTTCAGCATACAGTCACTGGCAAGCATGGTGCGTCGTCAGTCCTGATGGCTCCGGCCAAGGACGGTACCGGTGTAATCGCCGGCGGCCCGATGCGCGCAATTTTTGAAGTGATGGGTGTGACGAACGTTGTGGCGAAGTCCAACGGCTCGACCAATCCGTACAACATGGTTCGCGCCACGTTGAACGGCCTGGCCAAAATGAACACGCCATCGGAAATTGCGGCAAAGCGCGGCAAATCCGTTGAAGAAATTTTGGGCTAAGGTGATCCGCATGGAAAATACGACGGCAAAAACAGTCAAAGTTACATTGGTCAAAGGCTTGATCGGCACGCGTGAATCACATCGTGCTACCGTTCGCGGCCTCGGCTTGCGCGGTATTAATTCGGTTTCCGAATTAGAGGACACGCCTGCGGTTCGCGGCATGATTAACAAAGTATCGTATCTCGTGAAAGTGGTTTCGTAAGCCCTCGGGCTTGCGAACGGAGCAAATCATGGAATTGAATAATATTCAGCCGGCAGACGGCGCCAAGCATTACAAGCGGCGCGTTGGCCGTGGCATCGGTTCCGGCATGGGCAAGACCGCCGGCCGTGGCCACAAAGGTCAGAAATCCCGTTCCGGCGGCTTCCACAAAGTCGGTTTCGAGGGTGGTCAGATGCCGTTGCAGCGTCGTCTGCCAAAGCGCGGCTTCAAATCCCTTGCAACCCCGTACAAGGCTGAAGTTCGCCTGTCGGAACTGGACACGCTGCCAGTGGGCGAAGTCGATATCCTGGCATTGAAGCAGGCTGGTCTCGTTTCGGAGTTGGCACGCGTTGTGCGTGTAATCGCTTCTGGCGAAATCACCAAGAAAGTTGTGCTCAAGGGACTGATTGCAACGAAGGGCGCCAAAGCCGCAATTGAAGCCGTTGGTGGCTCGGTTGCGTAAGTTGGCGACCAATCTGACGGCTTAACCGGAGTAACAATTGGCGACTACTCCTCAATTGTCGAAAAGCGCGGCGAGCGGATTTCCATGGAGCCGCTTGTGGTTCTTGCTGGCGGCACTAGTCGTGTTTCGGATCGGCGCACACATTCCGGTGCCAGGGATCGATGCGACGCAGCTGGCTGAGCTGTTCAGGCAAAACCAGGGCGGTATCCTGGGCATGTTCAACATGTTTTCAGGCGGTGCATTGTCACGGTTCACCATTTTCGCGCTCGGGATCATGCCCTATATTTCGGCATCGATCATCATGCAGCTGATGTCGGTGGTTTCGCCGCAGCTGGAAGCGTTGAAGAAAGAGGGCGAGTCAGGGCGTCGCAAGATAACGCAATACACGCGTTATGGCACCCTGGTGCTGGCGACATTCCAGGCGCTTGGCATTGCGGTCGCACTTGAATCGCAAGCCGGACTGGTGATCGATCCGGGCCTTGCTTTCCGTTTTACGACTGTTGTGACGCTGGTAACCGGCACGATGTTCCTGATGTGGCTGGGTGAGCAGTTTACCGAACGTGGGCTTGGCAACGGGATTTCGATCATTATCTTTGCCGGTATCGCGGCAGGATTACCAAGTGCGGTGGCAGGCTTGTTTGAGCTGGTCCGTACCGGGTCGATGAATGCGTTGTCGGCGATCCTGATTTGCGTAGTGGTGGCGGCGGTGACGTTCCTGGTGGTGTTCATTGAGCGCGGCCAGCGCAAGATCCTGGTGAACTACGCGAAGCGGCAGGTAGGTAACAAGATTTACGGTGGCCAGAGCAGTCATTTGCCGTTGAAACTGAACATGGCTGGCGTGATTCCGCCGATCTTTGCATCATCGATCATCTTGTTCCCGGCGACGATCACCAGTTGGTGTACTTCAGGTGAAACATCGAATCCGGTGATCCGCTTTCTGAAGGATCTGGCGGCCTCGATGGCGCCGGGCGAGCCGATTCATGCCTTGCTGTATGCTGCTGCGATTGTTTTCTTTTGCTTCTTTTACACCGCGCTGGTGTTTAACAGCAAGGAAACTGCGGATAACTTGAAGAAGAGCGGTGCGTTTGTGCCAGGGATTCGTCCCGGCGACCAGACTGCCCGGTATATCGACAAGATCCTGACGCGGTTGACTCTCGCTGGAGCGGTCTACATCACGCTGGTTTGCTTGTTGCCTGAATTTTTGATTGCTCGGTGGAAGGTACCATTCTATTTCGGTGGAACATCCCTTCTGATTATTGTGGTGGTAACGATGGACTTCATGGCGCAGGTACAGAACTATGTGATGTCCCAGCAATATGAATCGTTGCTTCGTAAAGCAAATTTCAAGGGCGGAATTCCGACGCGCTAAGCGCCCAGGAGAACGAGCACACCGAATGGCAAAAGACGACGTAATTCAGATGCAAGGCGAGATTCTAGAGAATCTCCCGAATGCAACGTTCCGAGTGAAATTGGAAAACGGGCATATAGTGCTGGGGCATATCTCCGGGAAGATGCGGATGAACTATATCCGTATCCTGCCTGGCGACAAAGTCACGGTAGAATTGACGCCTTACGATCTGAGCCGTGCACGCATCGTGTTCAGAACTAAGTGATTAAAGTAAACCAAGAACTGGAAGAAAGAGGGCGAAAATGAAAGTGCTCGCATCAGTCAAGCGGATCTGCCGCAACTGTAAGATCATCAAGCGCAAGGGCGTTGTTCGGGTCATCTGCATCGAACCGCGTCATAAGCAGCGCCAAGGTTAATTTAACGTTATTGATCGAGGAATAACGAATGGCACGTATCGCAGGGGTTAATATCCCCAATCATCAACACACTGTTATCGGCTTGACCGCGATTTATGGTGTTGGCCGCCCGCGCGCGCAAGAAATTTGCGATAAAACGGGTGTTTTGACGACCAAGAAGGTCAAGGATCTGGACGACAGCGAGCTTGAAAAGCTTCGCGATGAAATTGGTAAGTTCATCGTGGAAGGCGATCTGCGTCGTGAGATCTCGATGAACATCAAGCGTCTGATGGACCTGGGTTGCTACCGCGGCTTGCGTCATCGGAAGGGCTTGCCGGTTCGTGGTCAACGCACCCGCACCAACGCACGTACCCGCAAGGGACCGCGTAAGGCAGCACAATCGCTGAAGAAATAATCCAGTAGTCTGGGATTCAAGGAAATCATCATGGCAAAAGCACCTAACAACGCCGCCGCAGCACGCGTGCGTAAGAAAGTCAAAAAGAACGTTGCTGAAGGGATTGCGCATATCCATGCATCCTTTAACAACACGATCATTACGATCACCGATCGTCAAGGCAACGCGCTGTCGTGGGCGACCTCTGGTGGTGCAGGCTTCAAGGGTTCGCGTAAGTCGACCCCGTTCGCGGCACAGGTCGCGGCTGAAGCGGCCGGTAAGGTGGCAATTGAGTCCGGTGTGAAAAACCTCGAAGTGCGTATCAAGGGCCCTGGCCCTGGTCGCGAGTCCGCGGTTCGGGCGCTGAACAATCTTGGCATCAAGATCACGCAGATTCAGGACGTAACGCCTGTGCCGCACAACGGCTGCCGTCCGCCGAAACGCCGTCGTATCTGATTTTTGCCGCCTTCATGCGGCACGGTACGGCTTTGCTGTACCCGTAAGTTGCCCGCCAGAGACCTTGGCGGGTTTTGTTCATAGTGACGTCGCGGCAGGGTATTACCCGGCAAGACGCACTTTTAAGCCCACTGTCTGGCCGATTGTAGACCAGACTAGCGCCTGACGAATCCGGTTTGCAAAAGCCGCTTCAGCCGGGGCGTCATTTATAAAGGAATTTTTCGTGGCACGTTATACTGGACCAAAAGCAAAACTCTCGCGCCGTGAAGGCACCGACCTGTTCCTGAAGAGCGCACGCCGCTCGCTCGATTCCAAGTGCAAACTGGATTCGAAGC
>JAQGMO010000320.1 GCA_028292315.1 Herminiimonas sp.
ACTTCTACGATACCAACCAGGCATGCAACAAGCGCGCGCCCGGCACTGGCTGTAGCGCGCTCGGCGGGTTCAGCCGTCAGCACGCGATCGTGGGCACGAGCGAGGCGTGCATCGCGACGCACCCGAGCGACATGGCGGTCGCAATGCGAGTTCTTGATGCGACGGTCGAGATCGTCCGTCCGGACGGCTCGGCGCGCACCATCCCGATCGCCGATTTCCATCGGCTGCCGGGGAACACGCCCCACATCGAGACCGCCCTCGAGCCAGGCGAACTGATCACCGCAGTGACATTGCCCAAGCCGGTCGGCGGCACCCATCTCTATCGCAAGGTACGGGACCGGGCCTCCTACGCCTTCGCGCTGGTCTCCGTCGCCGCGATCGTGCAGCGCGACGGGACCGGCCGGGTGGCATTGGGCGGCGTGGCGCACAAGCCATGGCGCATGGAGGCCGCCGAGCGCGAGATGCCTCGCGGCGCCAGGGCGGTCGCGACCGGGCTCCTCGCCGGTGCCCGCACGACGCATGACAACGCATTCAAGGTTCTGCTGGTGGAGCGTACGCTCGCCTCCATTCTCACCGAAGCGAAAGGTTGATTCATGAAATTCGACACTCCCGCCACCACCAATCCCATCGACCAGCTCAAGGTCGTCGGCCAGCCCGTCGACCGCGTCGACGGCCCGCTCAAAACGACCGGGACCGCGCCCTATGCCTATGACCGGCACGACGTGGTGCCGAACCAGGCTTATGGTTATGTCGTGGGCTCGGCCATCGCCAAGGGCCGCATCGTCTCGATGGACCTTGCCGCCGCCAAAGCCGCTCCCGGCGTGATCGCCATCGTCACGGCTCAGAACGCCGGCAAGCTTGCCAAAGGTGATTTCAATACGGCCCGGCTATTAGGCGGGCCTGAAATCCAGCACTACCATCAGGCGATCGCTGTCGTCGTGGCCGAAACTTTCGAGCAGGCGCGCGCGGCGGCTCATCTCGTGCGCATCGAATATGTACGCGCGAAGGGAAAATTCGACCTCGCGTCAGTCAAGAATACGGCAGGCACGGCAGAGAGCAACGGCGCCACGGCCGAAACCGCGGTCGGAAACTTCGCCGGCGCCTACGCGGCGGCGCCCGTCCAGCTCGACGCCACTTATGAGACGGCTAACGAATCGCACTCGATGATGGAGCCCCACGCAACGGTCGCTGCATGGGACGGCGGGCAGCTTACGCTCTGGACCTCCAATCAAATGATCGCCTGGGCCGTGGGTGACATGGCCAAGACGCTGGGCATACCCAAAGAGAAAATCCGCGTTCTGTCGCCTTACATCGGCGGCGGCTTCGGTGCAAAGCTCTTTCTGCGCTCGGACGCCGTGATGGCTGCGCTCGCCGCGCGCGCAGCTCGCCGGCCCGTCAAGGTGGCCTTGCAGCGCGCCTTTATTCCCAACAACACGGTCCATCGGTCGGCGACGATCCAGCGTGTTCGGATCGGTGCCACGAGGGACGGACAGATCACCGCAATCGGGCATGAAAGCTGGTCTGGCAATCTGCCTGGCGGCGGCCCTGAGGCTGGCGCAATCCAGACGCGGGCGCTTTATGCCGGTGCCAACCGCATGACTTCGAACCGGGTTGCAGTGCTTGACCTGCCCGAAGCAAATGCGATGCGCGCGCCGAACGAAGCGCCCGGCCTGGCGGCGCTGGAAATCGCAATGGACGAGATGGCGGAGAAACTCGCTATGGACCCCATCGAGTTCCGCATCAGGAATGACACCCAGGTGGTCCCGGATTCTCCCGCCAAACCTGCTTCGAGCGACCCGCAATCCAAGAAACCGGAGCAGAAGGAAAAGCCAAATCCACATCCGCCGTTCTCGAAGCGGCAGCTGGTGCAGTGCTTTCAGGTAGGCGCAAAGCGCTTTGGCTGGGACAAGCGCAAGCCGCAGCCAGGCCAGGTGCGCGATGGACGATGGCTCATCGGGATGGGCGTGGCATCGGCATTCCGCGACAACCTCGTTACAAAGTCGGCGGCAAGGGTGCGCCTGGACCGTCATGGCAATGTTACGGTCGAAACCGACATGACGGACATCGGCACCGGCAGCTATACCATCATCGCCCAGACTGCCGCCGAAATGATGGGCGTGCCGCTGAACAAGGTAAAGGTGCGCCTGGGCGACTCGAGCTTTCCGGTGTCGTGCGGCTCGGGCGGACAATGGGGCGGCAACAGCTCGACATCGGGCGTTTATGCCGCGTGCATGAAGCTGCGCGAAGCCGTCGCCCAAAAGGCCGGGTTTAACGCCGGCGACGCCGTCTTCGCCGACGGCCAGGTGCGCTCGGGTGACCGCAGCATTCCGCTCGCCGGGGCGGCGGGCGACCGGGGTCTCGTCGCGGAAGACCTGATCGAATTTGGCGACCTCGACAAGCGCTTCCAGCAATCGACCTTCGGCGCGCATTTCGTGGAAGTCGGCGTCGATGCCGCGACGGGAGAGACCCGCGTGCGGCGCATGCTCGCTGTCTGCGCAGCAGGACGCATCCTCAATCCAAAGACCGCGCGCAGCCAGGTGATCGGCGCCATGACGATGGGCGTTGGTGCGGCGCTGATGGAGGAGTTGGCGGTAGACACGCGCTACGGCTTCTTCGTCAACCATGACCTCGCCGGCTACGAAGTGCCCGTGCATGCCGATATCCCGCACCAGGAGGTGATCTTCCTGGACGAGACCGATCCCATTTCGTCTCCAATGAAAGCGAAGGGCGTGGCGGAGCTCGGCATCTGTGGTGTCGCGGCCGCCGTCGCGAACGCGATCTACAACGCTACCGGCGTGCGGGTGCGCGACTATCCGATCACGCTCGACAAGCTGCTGGAGCGCTTGCCGCCGGTGACGTAAGTGTGGGGTCCATTCGAGGCGGTCGGTCGCCTTCCCTGGCGGAAGGGCCGCTCCTGGCCCAATTCCGCTGTTTCAACGGACTGGTCCGCTGTTCCGGTTGAGCTGCAATCATTTCAAGCGCCGGCGGTATTGAGGCACCGCCAGCCCTTGCCTGCGCTGCCTAGTTCCGGATACTTGCTTCCGCCTGCCGTGAATTTCGAAGATAGCAGAGGCCGACAATCGCCGCGGCGATACCTGATGCCGCAGCGACGGCGAGCGCCCAGCGCGGGCCAAATCTGTCGGCCACCCAACCAACGAAGGGTGCGCCCAGCGGAGTGGCGCCCAAGAGAATGCCGAGAAGGATAGCCATGACCCGCCCGCGCATTCCGGGCTCGGTGGATAGCTGTACCACACTGTTCGTCGAGGTCGTGAAAATCTGGGCGGAAATGCCGATTACAACAAGAACCGCAGCGAAAAGCCCGTAAGTGGGCATCATCGCCGCCACGCCACAGCCCAGTCCGAACACCGCGGCGGCAGCAACAATCCGATAAATATGAGGCTGTGCCCGGTTCGCGGCCAAGAGCGCGCCGGCAACAGAGCCGATGGCCATTGCCGAAGTCAGGATGCCGTATTCGCCCGCGCCGGCATGGAAAACGCTAACCGCCATCGTTGAAATGAAAATCGCGAAGTTCAGGCCGAATGTCCCGAGCAGGAACAGCATGAGCAGCATGGCTTTGAGATCGGGCCTGCTCCAGACATAGCGAAAGCCTGCCAAAAGCCCGCCCTGCGCATGCCGCGCCCGGTCTTTCAGTTGAAGATGGTCAAGGCGAAGCATCGCCAGGGAACAGAGCACGGCAATATAAGAGACCGCGTTGATCAGGAAAACCCAACCGGTCCCTGTCGACGCGATAAGCAGGCCGGCAATGGCCGGGCCCACCATCCGTGCGGCATTGAATGAGGTCGAGTTCAGAGCGACTGCATTTGCCAGATCGCTCTCGCCTACCAGATCCGAGACAAAAGTTTGACGCGCGGGCGCATCAAATGCACTGACGCTCCCGAGCAGGAACGCAAACACATAGACGTGCCACAGTTGAACATGACCGGCGAGCGTGAGGATTCCCAGTCCCAATGCGAGTACGCCCATCGCCGTCTGCGTCGCGAACAGTACCTTCCGCCGGTTGAAATGATCGGCGACATATCCGGTCAAGGGCAGCAGAAGCAGCTGCGGCCCGAACTGCAGCGACATCACGATGCCCACCGCTGTGGCACTTCCGCCAGTCAGCTGCGTGAGCACGAGCCAGTCCTGAGCAGTGCGCTGCATCCAGGTCCCGACATTGGAGATCAGCGATCCGGCGGCCCAGATTCGATAGTTGAAATTGTCAAATGAACGAAACGTCCCTTTCATCAGGCGACTCACGAACATCTCCGCCCAGGTATGGTCAGGTTCGCGTCGGGATGCGGTTCAGTGGATCGCTGGTCTTTTGCGACAGGCGGTAGCGGCTGACTGGCATCGGTATTGAATTGATTGCGAGGAATATTTGGCATCCTGGGCCTTCAAAGGCGGTAAGGTTCGATGGTACCGGGGTCGCAACCACCTTATCCCTTGCGGGCATGAAAAGTGGCTTCAGGTGAAAGATTCTTCCTCTTGGACTTTGTTCCTGATTACTGTCCAAAGCCGGCCGACTCTGTTGAAAAAGGCTCATTGATCTCTGCTGACAGCGTCCCATCGTGATAGGACAACACGAACCGGCGACGGACAGCCATGATGGGACGGCAAGTTGTTCAGCGGGAACGAACGTAAAAAAGCCCGGCGTGTAGCCGGGCTTTTTTACTTGTTTGGTTGCGGGGGCAGGATTTGAACCTACGACCTTCGGGTTATGAGCCCGACGAGCTGCCAGACTGCTCCACCCCGCGTCTGAAGAATAGAACTATACATGGTATTGCCTTACATTGCAAACCCAATCGCAATTGCATGCACGGTGATACACTGCTTCCTGCGTAGCCCGCGACCTGCCAGGGAACAGTTCGAGACGGGCTTAACCTAGATATCCGTCACCTTTTTGCATATGAAATTTTGCTCTGAATGCGCCCATCCTGTGTCATTGATCATCCCGCCGGATGATAACCGTCCGCGTTTTGTCTGCAACCAATGCGGCGTAATTCATTATCAAAATCCGAAGATGGTGATCGGCTCGATTCCACTATGGAAACATGACGATGAAACGCGGGTCCTATTGTGCCGCCGCGCGATTGAACCGCGGCGCGGCTACTGGACCCTGCCGGCCGGCTTCATGGAAAACAATGAGACCACGGCCGATGCGGCAGTTCGCGAAACATCGGAAGAGGCAGGCGCACGGATTGAATTGCATCAATTATTTTCCATGCTAAATGTGCCGCATGTCCACCAGGTGCATATGTTTTATATGGCCACGCTGCTCGACCTTGAATACCAGGCCGGGATTGAAAGCCTGGAAGTAAAATTGTTTACCGAAGCAGAGATCCCATGGGACGACATTGCGTTTCCTACCATTGCGCATACTCTGAAATTCCTGTTTTCGGATCTCGACCGAATCAGGAAGGAAGGCGGCAGTTTCAACTTTCATACGCTCGATATCGTGAAGCCGATGCGCGCGCCGGGATAACCCGGGACCAAATCGTTTGGTGAAATAGAATGATCCCCTGGCTTGAAGGACGCACCCCGTTTCCCGACGTCTCGGAAGCGCTGACCGACGCCGACGGCGCCCCGGGGCTGCTCGCCGCGGGCGCCGATTTATCGCCGCAACGCCTGCTGGATGCTTACCGGCACGGCGTGTTTCCGTGGTATTCCGAAGGCCAGCCTATCCTTTGGTGGAGTACCGATCCGCGCATGGTTTTATATACTGACCGTTTCGCAATTTCCGACAGCCTGAAAAAAACACTGAAAAAAATCCATCGCAGCATGCAGTCGGACGGCCCCTGGCAAGTCCGTTTCGACACTGCATTCGAGCAAGTCATGCGTGCCTGCGCGGAACCGCGGAAGGATGGCGCCGGCACCTGGATTTCGGAAGAGATCGTGCGCGGGTATCGCGCCTTGCACCGGATGGGCTATGCCCATTCCTCGGAAGTGTGGCTGAACGGCCAACTGGTCGGCGGCGCATATGGCGTATGTATCGGCCGCATGTTTTATGGCGAGTCGATGTTTGCGCGCGTCAGCGACGCCTCCAAAATTGCGCTTGCCTACATGGTGGGCTTTTTGAAGGCGAACGATGTCGCCATGATAGATTGTCAGCAAGAAACATCGCACCTGGCCTCGCTCGGCGCAGTGCCGATTCCGCGTGCCCAGTTCATCGATCATTTGCAGCTGGCGACCCGCCAGGCCGCTATTGGAAAGTGGAAACCAATTGATTTATTTTGACCGGCGCGGAAAAAATCTTTGCGCCGGCCCGGCGGTCCGGTGTAAATTGTGAACGTTGTTCCTGTTGTCAGAGCTCAGATTGTAAGCACATGACGCATTTAAAAGACCTTCCATTTTCGACTTTGCAGTTCTATGCGACAGCACCCTATCCTTGCAGCTACCTCGAGGATCGCCAGGCACGCTCGCAAGTCGCCACCCCATCCCACCTGATCAATGCGGATGTGTATTCCGAGCTGGTTAAGAACGGCTTTCGCCGCAGCGGCGTATTTACCTACCGGCCTTATTGCGACGGCTGCCAGGCTTGCACCCCGGTGCGCATCAAAACGGCGCAGTTTATCGCCAATCGCAGCCAGCGCCGCGCCTGGGCCAGGCACGGCGAGCTGAACGCCTGGGTCACCAACCTTGCCTATGCCCAGGAGCATTATGAACTTTACCTGCGCTACCAGGCGGCGCGCCATGCCGGCGGCGGCATGGATCAGGACAGCCGCGATCAGTATGCCCAGTTCCTGTTGCAGAGCAAAGTCAATACGCGGCTGGTCGAATTCCGCGAGCCTGACGGCCTGTTGCGGATGGTGAGCATTATCGATGTGCTGGACGACGGATTATCGTCGGTATATACATTCTACGATCCGGATGTTCACGGATCGGCCTATGGCACGTACAATGTGCTGTGGCAGATCGAGCAGGCAAAAAAGCTCGGCATGCCGTATGTTTACCTCGGCTACTGGATTGCAGCCAGCGCCAAGATGGCTTACAAGATCAATTTCAAACCCATCGAAGCGCTACGGCAAGGCAAGTGGGAACTGCTTGAAGTCTAGAGCGGATTGCCCCCGCCTTTTCCGAATCACCTTTATTCCATTCAACATCCGTGTCCGATAAATTACTCTACGCGCTAGCACGTCCGCTCCTGTTCGCTCTCGATCCTGAGCAAGCCCACAACCTTACCCTGCCTTCGCTCAAGCGGGCGGCTGCGCTCGGCATCACCGGCGCGCTGCCCCGGCCGCGCCCTGATCCGCGCACCGTAATGGGGCTCAATTTTCCCAATCCGGTCGGGCTGGCCGCCGGCCTGGACAAGGACGGCGCTTATATCGACGGCCTGGCGGCGCTCGGCTTCGGATTCATCGAAGTTGGCACCGTGACCCCGCGCCCACAGGCCGGTAATCCACGGCCGCGCATGTTTCGCCTGCCGCAGGCGAACGCGATCATCAACCGCCTCGGTTTCAACAACGGTGGTGTCGATGCATTCGTGCGCAATGTGCAGGCCTCAAAGTTCTTTCAGAACGGCGAAGGCGTGCTCGGCCTGAACATCGGCAAGAATGCCGATACGCCGATCGAGCGTGCGGCCGACGATTATTTGCACTGCCTGGAAAAGGTGTATCCATATGCCAGCTATGTGACGATCAATGTCTCGTCGCCCAATACCAAGAACCTGCGCCAGCTGCAGGGCGCGTCCGAGCTGGACGGTTTGCTGGCGTCGCTGAAGCGGGCGCAGGGCGAGCAGGCGGACCGGCATGGTCGCTATGTGCCAATCGCGCTGAAGATCGCGCCCGATATCGACGCCGACCAGATCCGGGCAATTGCCGACGCGCTGCTGCGGCACCGGATGGATGCGGTGATTGCGACCAATACGACGATCACGCGCCACGCCGTGCAATCCCTGCCGCACGGCGAGGAAGCCGGCGGGTTGTCGGGCGCGCCGGTGTTTGAATTGTCCAATCGGGTGATCCGGGCGCTGAAGGCGGTGCTGGGGGATGAGGTGCCGATCATCGGGGTCGGCGGGATTCTGGGCGGCGCCGATGCGCGCGCCAAGATCGATGCCGGGGCGTCGCTGGTGCAGGTTTATACCGGGTTGATTTACCGCGGGCCGGCGCTGATCAGGGAATGCGCGCAGGCTTTGCGCGGATAGGCCATGCACCCGACAAGGCACGGGCACCACGAAAGGCGTCTCCATTCAAACGTTGAAGGCGCGTTGTGACGCCTCCTTGCGGGTTTGCGAATGCCGGTTGCTATCGCGCGTCGAGCGCGGCCACAATATCCAGGCGCGTCAGTCGCGGCGCAAACTGCAAAATGAAATCATACGCATACGAGCGCAGATACGCCCCGCGTCGCACCGCGAGCCGCGTGACATTTGCCGCGAACAGGTGGGTCGCATCGATCGCATGCAGGCCATTGCCGCGGCTTTGCTCGGCCGCCATCGACGCGACGATGCCGACGCCCAGTCCGAGCGCCACATATTGCTGCAGCACGTCGGAATCCATCGCCGTCAGCACAATGTCGGGCGCGATGCCGGCGGCGCTGAACGCATCGTCGATATGGCCGCGGCCGGTAAAGCCGCGATCATAGGTAATCAGCGGAAACTCTGCGAGATCGCGCAGCGTGACCGCGCCATTCGCCACCAGCGGATGGCCGTGCGGCACCACGATCACGTGATTCCACTGATAGCAGGGAAATGAAACCAGGTCGTCGAACCGGCTCAGGCCTTCGGTCGCAATCCCGATATCGGCCTTGCCCGACAATACCCATTCTGCGATATGCTCGGGCGCACTCTGCTGCAGGGCGATGCGCACCTCCGGAAAAGCGGCGCGAAACGATTGCACGACTTTCGGCAGCACATAGCGCGCCTGGGTGTGGGTCGTGGCCACCGCTAACGTTCCGCTCATGAGACCAGCGTATTCCTTGCTGGCCTGTTGCAGATTCTCCGCTTCCAGCAGCAGCCGGTCGATGATCCGGACGATGCCGCGGCCAGGATCGGTTAATCCGGTCAGCCGCTTGCCGTTGCGTTCGAAAATCTCCACGCCGAGCTCTTCCTCCAGCTCGCGGATCTGGCGGCTCACGCCGGGCTGCGATGTGAACAGCACATTCGCCACCTCGGTCAGGTTATAGCCGCGGCGCGTGGCTTCGCGGATCGAGCGTAGCTGCTGGAAGTTCATTCAGACCGCCTCGTCGACAAAGATTCGCAGCCGCTTCGGCCGCACCACCAGGACGTCGCCTTCCTTCAGTCCCAGCTGCCCGTAGCGTTCGTTCGAGATCACTGCCTCGATCAGTTCCGCATTGTCGTCGCGCTCAAGCTCGAGCTGCGCCAGTGGCCCGATCGCATGCGAGCGCTTCAGTTTCACCACGATGCCTTCGGCGTCCGGCGTGTAGCGGTCGATTTCGATATCGTGCGGCCGCACGAAGCCGACCCCGGTCGCATCGCGCGCCGCGGCATGGTCTGGCGCGGCGAACGAGATGCCGTCCGCTTCCAGCACCCCTTCATGCACACGGCCGTGGAACAGGTTGACGTTGCCCAGGAAGCCATACACGAAGGGCGAGGCGGGATGGTTGTATACCTCGTCCGGCGCGCCGATCTGCTCTACCCTTACCTTGTTCATGACGACGATCTGGTCCGCCACTTCCAGCGCCTCTTCCTGGTCATGCGTAACGAAAATACTGGTCACATGCAATTCGTCATGCAGGCGCCGCAGCCAGCGCCGCAATTCCTTGCGCACTTTCGCATCGAGCGCGCCGAACGGTTCGTCCAGCAGCAGCACGCGCGGTTCGACCGCCAGGGCGCGCGCCAGCGCGATGCGCTGCCGCTGGCCGCCCGACAACTGCGGCGGATAACGATCTGCCAGCCAGTCGAGCTGCACCAGTTCCAGCAGCCTGGTCACCTTTTCGCGGATCTTTTGTTCCGGCAGCCGTTCCTTGCGCGGCTTGACGCGCAACCCGAAGGCGATGTTCTCGAACACGCTCATATGTTTGAACAAGGCGTAGTGCTGGAATACGAAACCGACCTGGCGCTCACGCACATGGCGGTCCGACGCGTCCTCATTATCCAGCAGCACCTGTCCCGAATCGGGCCGTTCAAGGCCGGCAATGATGCGTAAAAGCGTGGTCTTGCCGCAACCGGACGGACCCAGTAAAGCGGTCAGCTCGCCGGCGGGAAAGTTGAGCGACACATTGTCGAGCGCGGTAAAACTGCCAAAATGCTTGTTGATGTTCCTGACTTCTATACCCATGATTATTGCTCCTGAACCGGTTCCGCACCTTCGTCGCGCAAGCGCCATTCGATGAATGTCTTGAGCACCAGCGTGACGAGTGCCAGCAAGGCAAGCAGTGACGCCACCGCGAAAGCCGCCGCGAAGTTGTATTCGTTATAAAGGATTTCCACTTGCAGCGGAATCGTGTTGGTCTGCCCGCGTATGTGTCCGGACACTACCGATACCGCACCGAACTCGCCCATGGCGCGCGCATTACACAGGATTACGCCATACAGCAAGCCCCATTTGATGTTGGGAAGCGTCACATGCCAGAAGGTTTTCCAGCCTGACGCGCCCAGCACCAGCGCCGCTTCTTCTTCTTCACTGCCTTGCGCCTGCATCAGCGGTATCAGTTCGCGCGCGACGAACGGGAAGGTCACGAAAATTGTCGCCAGCACGATGCCGGGCACGGCAAACAGGATCTTGATGTCATGCTCCTGCAGCCAAGGTCCGAGCCAGCCCTGGGCGCCGAACAGCAGAACATAGATCAAGCCGGAAATCACCGGCGAGACCGAAAACGGCAGGTCGATCAGGGTCAGCAGAATATTCTTGCCGCGGAATTCGAATTTTGCGATGGCCCATGCCGCGGCCACCCCGAACACCAGATTCAGCGGCACTGCGATGGCGGCCGTGATCAGGGTCAGTTTGATCGCCGATACCGCATCGGGTTCGACAATTGCCGCAACGTAGGCTTGCCAGCCTTTTCTGAATGCTTCGACGAATACCGCGACTAGCGGCACAAACAGGAATAGCGTCAGGAAAACCAGCGCGACGCCGATCAGGATGGCGCGAACCCAAAACGGTTCCAGAGTGGCCGAAGGCGCATGCACCGGCTCGCCGCGCGGACGGGCCGCCGGGATCGTGGCGGAAGTAACCGGAGTAACCGGAGTAACACTCGCATCCATGTTATTTCCTCTCCCGCGTACCACGCTTGCGGGTCCAGGCTTGCAGCAAATTAATCGTAAGTAAAAGCATGAAAGAAACAACCAGCATCACCGTCGCAATCGCAGTTGCGCCGGTATAGTCATATTGCTCAAGCTTGGTGATGATCATCAACGGCGTGATTTCCGACACCATCGGCAGATTGCCAGCGATAAAAATAACTGATCCGTATTCGCCGGTAGCGCGCGCGAAAGCGAGCGCGAACCCGGTCAGCAGGGCTGGCAGGATCGTGGGAAATACGACGCGCGTGAAGGTTTGCCAATGGCTGGCGCCGAGACTGGCGGCGGCTTCTTCCAGTTCGCGTTCGGCTTCTTCCAGCACCGGTTGCACCGTGCGCACCACGAACGGCAGACCGATGAAGGTCAGCGCGATCACCACGCCCAGCGGCGTGAATGCCACCTTGATGCCGAGCGGTTCCAGATAGCGGCCAATCCAACCGTTCGATGAATACAGCGCGGTCAGCGCGATGCCGGCGACCGCGGTCGGCAAGGCAAACGGCAGATCGACCAGCGCATTGATGATTTTTTTGCCGGGAAACGCATAACGCACCAGCACCCAGGCCACAATTCCGCCGAACACGGCATTGATCGCGGCGCCGATCAGCGAGGCGCCAAAAGTCAGCTTGTACGATGCGACGACGCGTTCGGAAGATACTGCCGTCCAAAAAGCATCCCAGCTCATCGTGAATGTCTTTAAAAACACCGCGGACAAGGGAATCAGGACGATCAGCGTCAGATAAAAAATCGCAAAACCAAGCGATAAATTAAAGCCTGGCATCACCCGGAACCCAGATTGTTGATTTGTAATTGCTACGGTTGGCACATGCATGAAGATTCTCGTTATTACTAATTTGACTATCAGCGGCAAATAATTACATCAAACCGTAATTACGAAAACGACTTTTTATGCATGTCGATAGATGAAATTCTTATGAGCAGAGGAGAAAGAGTTCTTGCGTGCATACTAAAAGCGATGCATTTCGATCAATGTCGAATGGAAAGCCGCCATAAGGCGGCCGTCCTCGCCGCCCATGCCGGAGTATGGCGACAGTCAGGGTCTGGCAGGCTATGCTTCGGATGCCAGGCCCGGCGCTACGGCCCCGGTTCCGCTCAATCGGCCAGATTCCCTGACCGGGCCCGTCTCGCCCTGCTCGCTTCCTGACCCGGCGGCCGGACAGTACGGCAGCGCTTTCGTCTGGGCCTCGGCAAGATACGGCCGCCCGCCTGCGAACGCTCCCGCCGCGGCTGCGGACAAGATGCCGAGGGCGCGCCGCCTTGCACTGCGTTTTTGATTCGAAGCAGTCATGCCAAACTCTTTTTTTATGGGTTCGCCCGGGTCCCCGACCCGGCTATTTTTTGCCGGGCTGATAGATACGGTCAAATACGCCGCCATCCGCGAAGTGCGCTTGCTGCGCCTTGGTCCAGCCGCCCCCGGCTTCATCAATGGTGAACAGCTTGACCTTCGGGAATTGCGCCGCATATTTTTTAGCTACTTTTTCCGACGTTGGACGATAGTAATTTCGCGCGGCGATTTCCTGGCCTTCTTCGGTATACAGGTATTGCAGGTAAGCCTCCGCAACCTTGCGCGTGCCGCGCTTGTCGACCACCTTGTCGACCACCGCGACCGGCGGCTCGGCCAGGATGCTAACCGAAGGCGCCACGATTTCAACCTTGTCCGGACCAAGTTCCTTGATTGCCAGCAGCGCTTCGTTTTCCCATGCCAGCAAAACGTCGCCTATGCCGCGTTCAACGAAGGTGGTGGTAGCGCCTCGCGCGCCGGAATCGAGCACCGGCACATTGCGGTATAGCTTGCTTATGAATTCCGTCGCGCTGGCTTCGGAGCCGCCGGGCTGGCGCAACGCATAGCCCCAGGCGGCAAGATGATTCCAGCGTGCGCCGCCGGA
>JAQGMO010000321.1 GCA_028292315.1 Herminiimonas sp.
CAATGCATGATTGGCATTGATGGCCCCGACGACCTGCAACGGCGTTTCTTCCTTCATGGCCTGTCGGAACGCGGCACCTGCGGATAGATGACTCATATTTACTCCTGCTCCTGGTGAATAAGCTGCGCTTTCATTGCGCAATGTTTCATTGCAATTTGGTACGCAGCTTACTGCAATCGCCGTGCCATTGACGAACAAGAATCCTGATAATTCTATAAAGCGTGTTTTCTGTAATAAAAACAAGGGTTTATTCGATGTTTAAAAGTGCGCACTAAAAATAATCCGCCATTTCGTTTCATATTATGTTTCAATTTAGGTTCATCTTGAAACATTGAAACGTCGGGAAACATGAACCGCCCAGCCTTCCCCCAACCGGATGCAAGCGATAAACCTATCATCTGGACCGTGTCGATTTCGCGCCTGTCCGACCTGTTTCGCGACATTACGCTTGAGTATGATGATCGTGCGGTGATCGAGCCGATCAAGCTCGGCTTCGAAGACGCCGTGACACATATCCGCGAGCGCCTCGCAAGCGAGCGCTGCGACGCCGTCATCGCGGCCGGCTCGAACGGCGCGTATCTCAAGAGCCGCCTGTCAATACCGGTGATCACCGCCACCGCCAGCGGCTTCGACGTGATGCAGGCCCTGGCCCGGGCGCGCAAGATCACGCCGCATATCGGCGTGATCACCTACCAGGAAACCATGCCGGAACTCTCCGAGTTCCAGGCTACGTTCGGCCTGACGATCGCGCAGCACGCCTATGCCACCGAAGAAGATGCCCACGCGCAGATCAATGCGATGAAGGCGGCCGGTATCAAGGCGGTGGTCGGCGCCGGCATGGTTACCGACCTGGTCGAGGAAGCGGGCCTGACCGGCGTATTCGTTTATTCGGCAGCATCGATACGACGGGCGTTTGACGATGCGCTGGATATCGCGCGCATTACGCGTGCCGAGCCAGCCCGCAGTCGGCGCCCCGCGGTCGCCGACGCCTTGCGCGCGCGGCATGGCCTGAATGACTTGCGCGGCGATTCAGCGGCAATGCAGGCAGTGCGGGAAGCGGTCATGCTCTATGCGCGTTCTCCCGCGACCGTATTGATACACGGTGAAACCGGGACCGGAAAGGAATTGGTGGCGCAGGCGATGCACCGGGAAAATCCGCGCCATCATGGCGGCGGCACGCCTTTTGTGGCGGTCAACTGCGGCGCGATCGCGGAATCGTTACTGGAATCGGAACTGTTCGGTCATGAAGAAGGCGCGTTCACCGGTTCACGGCGCGGCGGCCACGCCGGCCTGTTCGAAGCGGCGCACCGCGGCACGCTATTCCTCGATGAAATCGGTGAAATGCCGCTGGCCTTGCAAACCAGGCTGCTGCGGGTGCTCGAAGAACGTGAAGTCGTGCGCGTCGGCGGGACCCGCCCAATTCCTGTCGATGTACGCATTATCAGCGCAACCCATTGCAACCTTGAAGCGCGTATCAGGGAAGGCCGTTTCCGCGCCGATCTGTTTTACCGGCTGTGCGTGTTGCGGCTCGACTTGCCGGCGCTGCGCGAGCGTCGCGAAGACCTGGTGCCGCTGATGGAATGGTGCCTGAAAAATGCGCTGGCCGCGCTTGGGGTGCGTCCGCATGCCAACCTGCATGCGGAAGTCGTCGCCTGCGCGCCGCTGCTCTCCGCCTACGCCTGGCCGGGCAATGTGCGCGAGCTGCGCAACCTGATGGAGCGCGTCGCGCTGTTTCTCGCCGCGGAGCCGTTGCAGGCACTGTCGCCCAACTTCGTGCTGAAGGTTGCGCCGGAACTGGGCGGCAAAACGCTGATGTCCGGCATGCCGGTTCCGGCGCAACCGGCGCCGCTGGTTGAAAGCGCCGCGCAGGTTTTGGCGCGCCTCGGCGGCGACCGCGGCGCGGCGGCAGCCTATCTCGGCATCAGCCGGACGACTTTATGGCGGCGGCTGCGCAGCAACCGCGTTTGAAACGCATGTAGGAAATTCAAGTTCTCAGGCCGGTATCGACCACGCCGTTTGAAGGCGGGCCGAACCGGTTTGGTTCCTTGGTTTTTTGCGCCCACCAGGTAGTCCTGATTGATGTACGCCGTGGCACTGTATCTGCCCGGGTCGGTAAACGACACAGCGGCAAGCGATTTGCCGCCCCTGTTTTTCCACACGACGGTGGGGTTGTTCTTGATCGCGGCCCTGATCACGCCGTGCGGCGTGATCCATAGCTGATGCGTGCGATCCGCCAAAAACGCGGGCCGGGAGCCGGCGCGGCGCCCGCCTGATTCCATGCATAGGTGCCGCTCACGAACCGGTCGTTTTTCTGCTGGCCGGCCAGCGGATAACCGCCACCGCCCTTCGGCTCGGCCCGGCTCAGCGTGATCTCTTCCCGCATCGAACCGGTGTCGTAATTGATGCTGCGTACCTGGCAATGCACCGTGATCCTGGGCCACGCCGTTCCGGGCAGACAGGCCTGCCCGAATGTGTAACCGGTGCCGTCGCCCGCATAGCGTATTGAATTGAGGCCATCGCCACCCATTGCGGCAGATGCCTGCCTGAGCACGGCAGCGGCATCCTGCGCAAACGCGGCCCCCGGAATCAGCGCCACACCGGCGAAGCTCAGGAGGAGCCGGCCCAACGACATGTTGTCCACCATATTGTCACCCTTTTTTATCAGGCTGCAAGCCCGGGCATGCCGTCGTTTTTTTACCGGTGCTAACTGGCGCCGGGTCCCGCTGCAAAGTTAAGTGATTTTGGTGTGGAGGACAAGCAAATTTTTATGATTCACGGTAAGTTGCGCCGACGCCGTCCGCAAACGGGTAATCAGGCCGGCGCAAACCGTGCCCGGTTGCCACACAGGCGCCCATTCCGGACTGATGGCGCTTCCCGGATGGACGCCTGTCCAGCCCGCATGCAACAGCCCTATTCGTCCTTGGCGCCGTCGATTCCAAGTTCGTGAATTTTGCGTGTGATCGTATTGCGGCCGATACCGAGCCGCACGGCCGCATCGTTTTTGCGCCCGTGCGTATGCTTCAGCGCGGT
>JAQGMO010000322.1 GCA_028292315.1 Herminiimonas sp.
ATTTCCGGCCAGTGCGGCGCCGAACACTTTTTCAGATATCTCGAGTAACAGCTGGGCTCGTTCTTCGATGGCGGTGTCTTGCGCACGAACGGCTTCGTGGTATTGCGCCAGTATCTGGTGCAGCCAGTCGCCGTAATCACGCTTTTCAGGCATATCGGTCAGCTCATCCAGGCCCGACAGGCCGAGCATCCGGGTGGCGAAGAACTGGTAGGGACAGGCGACGAACACGTTGTAAGCGCTGGCCGATAACTGACGCGGCAACAAATGCGGCGCGACAGGCCGCGGCGGCGTCGGCAGCGCCGGCAGCAGTTGCTCGAGTATGACCGGAAGCCGATGTTCCGGAAGCATGGTGGCGCCGTTGCGTTCCAGCGCAAGCTGCAGCCGCAGTATCCAGGAACTGACCGGGTTCGGGTCGCCGTCGCGTTGCGCCTGCCATGACAATACGATCGGCCGGCTGGCGCTGATCAGTTCGGCGAAATCGCGCATCTGCTGGCACTGACGGCTTTCGCGCGTGGCGAGTCCCAGTTCACGACGCACCGCATTGGCAAAGAACAAGGCTTCATTCGGCCGGGACGGCAAATGCTGCGCATCGGCGCCGACCATCAGCACCGCATCGAAGCAACGCAAGCGTGCGCCGTTCAGCGGCAGCATGACGACCCGCTGGTCGGAATTCGGCGGAACGAATGGGGTCGCCTCCAATTGCAGGCTGACGAATGCGCGCCACTCCGCAAATGAAAAGGTTTGCTCCATGGGTCCGCATTCTTCGGCGATTGCGGCCAGCGTCGCGATGACTTGCATGCCGGCCGCGTCGGCTTCCAGCGCGGCGCGCATGTCCAGTTCAGCGAACGCCGCGTCGGTAAGGACTAACCATTCAGACGGCGTTTTCCGGCCGGCGAACAATCCGGCCTGCCGCGCGATGCCAGCCAGCGTCCGCCATGCCGTGGCCTGACCGGCGAGTGCCCTCGCCGCCTCTTCCCATCCGCCCGATACATTGGCGCGGCGCAGGGCGAGCTCGATCGCCAGCACCAGCCCCGGTTTTTCCGCCAATCCGGCGAACACGAAAGGCGACTTCAGCAAATCCAGCAACGAGACGGTTTCAGCGCGCCCGGCCACCACTTCAAACCAGGCAGCGACCGCAGCCGCTGCGCGCGTGGTGGACAGCTTCCATCCGGTTTCGTCAGCCACCACCAGCTGCGCACGCTCAAGCAGGGCGCGGATGCGGCGCGCGACCACGCGATCCTGTGCCACGATCGCAATGTTCGATTTGCCCTCTGCAAGCCATGCGAGGACAGTGCGGGCGCCGCAGAGCGCTTCATCTTCGAGGGTTTTAGCGGGATACAACGACACGCCTGACGGCGTGGCGGGTCCGCCATCCATGCCGGCGGGCGGCTGGCCGGATTCGCGCTCCAGCAATTCCTGCCAGGCGCTTGCATAGACAGGTTCGAGCGCGGTTGCACGCCAGTCCAGGATCAGAGGCACCACCGGTTGGCGCTCGCCATACGCGCCCAGGAAGGCCTGCTCGAATGCGTCCGGCGCAATCGGCGCGATCCATGCCAGCGGATCTTCGGCATGCGCAGCCAGACGCAACATGCGCTTGAAACGGGCAACGCAGGCATCGTTGCCATCGAGCTGGCTCTTCCAGATCGACCAGACCAGTTGGGCCTCGTCCGATAACAAGGTGCCCGCCGATGGCGACAGGTGCGCGAGCGCGTCGTGCCAACGCTGTTCAACCGCTTCCGGCGTTTGCTGAACCGCTGGCAACAGGGTCTGGGTCAGTTCGTCGGACAAGTTTAATAATGTTTGTGCCAATGGCAACAAATCGGTATTGCGGCGCGCGCTGAACAGTTTTTTCAGCCATGCATACTCGCGCAAGGCGGCATACAGCGTCATCAGACGTTCACTATCGGTGCCGGCCTGTTTGGAAGAAGCATCCGGCGGCAGCATGGCCAGCCAGCCGGACAGGGTATTGATGCGAGGCGCGATGAATGTACCGCCGAGTTGTTCTGCCAGCGCAACCTTCAGTAATCGGGCATGGGCAAACGTAGGCACCACGACCCTGATCGCCGACAGGTCGCGCGACGAACCACGCTGTGCTGCGCCGAGATATTCGCAATCCAGCAAGGCACGCGCGACCTGCGGCCAAAAATTGGCGGACGGCGGAATCAGCAGGGCGCTATGCAGCATGGATCAGTCATATAGAATGCGTATTATCTAAGGGGCGAAGCGTCTGAAAGGATATCGGGGACTTGTGCCGGGGCAGGCGAATCACCGCGGACAGTACTCCCCGTACAGCAAGGCGGCGCCATGACGCGATGGGCGTTATGGCGGACACGCTATCGCATTTTATGCGAGCCGCGATCAAATTTAAGCATGTGTGCAGCACTTTTTACAAAAATCGGTTATTATTTGCCCAATTCCCCGCCGCAGTACCTCTTGCCGCACCGTTCAAAACTTGAATTCGCCAGGGACGCCACCATTTGCTTGCTGCAGTCTGGCAGTGTAAGGCACCGGCCACGAACGAGTATCGTAAGTCTCACTGACGCAGATTGAACCCTTTTATCCCTCACCACGAGGAAACCATGAGCGAAAACATTAAATACATCACCGACGCATCGTTCGAACAAGACGTATTGAAATCCGATACCCCGGTCCTGGTGGACTTTTGGGCGGAATGGTGCGGTCCTTGCAAAATGATTGCGCCTATCCTCGAAGAAGTGGCCAAGGAATATGATGGCAAGATCCAGATCGCGAAAATGGATGTCGACGCCAACCAGGCGGTGCCTGCCCAATTCGGCATTCGCGGCATTCCGACGCTGATCCTGTTCAAGAACGGCGCCGCTGCGGCGCAAAAAGTGGGCGCGCTGGGCAAAGGCCAGCTCACTTCATTCATCGACAGCAATATTTAAATCCGGCGGCGGCGGTGCGCCCGCACTGCCGTCTTTCCACTTTCTTGCATCCGAATTCACCACGCAGTCCCCTCCCCCACCTATTACATTCCCGTCTCGGGACACATACAAATGCACTTATCTGAACTCAAGGCGTTACACGTATCCGCACTGTTGGAAATGGCCATAGGCCTCGACATCGACAACGCGGCGCGGCTGCGCAA
This sequence comes from Herminiimonas sp., assembly GCA_028292315.1. Classification (GTDB taxonomy): domain Bacteria; phylum Pseudomonadota; class Gammaproteobacteria; order Burkholderiales; family Burkholderiaceae_D; genus JAQGMO01. The sequence continues at coordinate 3,110 of JAQGMO010000322.1, forward strand.
ACAAGAACTGATGTTCGCGATCCTGAAAAAGCGCGCGAAATCAGGCGAACAAATTTTTGGCGACGGCGCACTCGAAGTGCTGCCCGACGGCTTCGGCTTCCTGCGCTCGCCCGATGCCAGTTACATGGCGTCCACCGACGACATTTACATATCGCCTTCGCAAATCCGGCGTTTCAACCTGCATACCGGCGATTCGATCGAAGGCGAAGTGCGGACCCCGAAAGACGGCGAACGCTACTTTGCGCTGGTCAAGGTCGACAAGGTCAACGGCGAATCGCCGGAAGCCTCGAAGCACAAGATTCTGTTTGAAAACCTGACCCCGCTGCATCCGAACAAGCCGCTGCAGCTTGAGCGCGAAATGCGCGGCGAAGAAAACATCACCGGCCGCATCATCGACATGATCGCGCCGATCGGCAAGGGGCAGCGCGGGCTGCTGGTTGCATCGCCCAAGTCCGGCAAATCGGTCATGCTGCAGCATATTGCGCATGCGATCACGGCGAATCATCCGGACACCACGCTGATCGTCCTGCTGATCGACGAACGCCCGGAAGAAGTGACCGAAATGCAACGTTCAGTGCGCGGCGAAGTGGTTGCCTCCACCTTTGACGAACCGGCAACGCGGCACGTGCAGGTGGCCGAGATGGTGCTTGAAAAAGCCAAGCGCCTGGTCGAAATGAAAAGAGATGTGGTCATCCTGCTCGATTCCATCACGCGCCTGGCGCGCGCCTATAACACCGTCATCCCCGCTTCGGGCAAGGTGTTGACCGGCGGCGTGGACGCCAACGCATTGCAGCGTCCGAAGCGCTTCTTCGGCGCCGCGCGAAATATCGAGGAAGGCGGATCGCTTACCATTATCGCGACGGCCCTGATCGAAACCGGCAGCCGCATGGATGACGTAATCTACGAAGAATTCAAGGGTACCGGCAATATGGAGGTGCACCTGGAACGCCGCCTGGCTGAAAAGCGTGT
>JAQGMO010000288.1 GCA_028292315.1 Herminiimonas sp.
AACAAGCTGGAAATCGTGCCGGTGCGGTGGATCGACAAGGTGCTGGAAATCGCTCTCGAGCGGCATCCGGTTCCGCTGACCGAGGACGAGGTTGCGCAAGCTGCGGCAACCAAGCCATCGGAAAAGCCGGAACCGACCTTGGTCAAGCACTGACCGCACGGTCAACCTAAGGATCAGGGATAGTAAAGGCGCTCTTCGGAGCGCTTTTTTTTAGCCCTAATTCCTGTGGAATTCTTGCCCTTGACACATCCTCGTCCCGCTTGTTTAATACGGGACTGCAAATTAATCTGCCAAGCGAATCCGCCTGGCGCGACGGGGCTGCCGCGCCAAGGCGCAGTGCCCTGCGCATCGGCGGGTTTTAACAATATTATTAGGGGACGTTAGTGAACAAGACTGAGTTAATCGATCACATCGCCAGTGCTGCGGATATTTCCAAGACCACGGCAGCGCGCGCACTCGATGCCGTGATTGAGGGCGTAACCGACACGCTGAAAAAGAGTGATTCGGTCACCCTGGTGGGATTTGGCACATTTACGGTCGGCAAGCGGGCCGCACGTACCGGGCGCAATCCGCGCACCGGCGAAGCGATTGCAATCGATGCCGCGAAAGTGCCTAAATTTAAGCCTGGCAAAGCGTTGAAAGATGCTGTAAACTAGCGTTTTTTTGGCGTGGTGACAAACGCCAAAAAGCGCCATGGTTTGGCTGACTAGGTTGCCGGTTCGCGAAGCGGGATGCGGATATGGGTGCTTAGCTCAGTTGGTAGAGCGGCGCCCTTACAAGGCGTAGGTCGGGAGTTCGAGCCTCTCAGCACCCACCAATCAGTCAGGCAGATCGCTGGTTATACGTTGTAAAATGCGCGTTGTAAAATGCGTGTTGTAAATGCGTCGTGCATCGTTAGTAGTAGTACGTAGTTAACCTGCGCGTTGCATAGTGAAGTAATCAGGAGTGGTAGTTCAGTCGGTTAGAATACCGGCCTGTCACGCCGGGGGTCGCGGGTTCGAGTCCCGTCCACTCCGCCAAACACAAAAAAGGCGAACGCATGTTCGCCTTTTTTCATATGCGATACAAGAAAATCGCAAACTGTCCGGGATTGATTGATCATGTTAGAGTTTATTCGTACCCACCGGCGACTGATGCAATTCATGTTGCTGTTGATCATATTGCCTTCATTTGCATTCGTCGGTCTGGAGAGTTATACGCGGATGGGCGGCGGCGCCGACACGCTGGCAAAGGTGGGCGGACAGAATGTCTCCCAGCAGGAATTCGATGCGGCGCAGCGCCAGCAGATGGAGCGATTCCGCCAGATGTTCGGCGAACAGTTCGATGCCAAGATGTTTGACACACCGGAAGCGCGGCAAGCCGTCCTTGATAACCTGATCGCGCAAAAGGCGCTTGCCGCCGAGGCGACGCGCAAACATCTGACCGTATCGGATGCCACGCTGCAGCAGGCGATCCTGTCGATTCCGGACCTGGTGGGCCCGGACGGCAAGTTTGATAGCGAGCGCTACAAGTCGCTGCTGGCAGTGCAGGGCATGAACCCCTCGATGTATGAAGCGCGCCTGCGCCAGGATCTGGCATTGCAGACAATCAATGGCGCAATTCAGAATTCCGCGTTCGCGCCGAAATCGCTGGCTGCGCGCCTGTCCGATATCGGTGAACAGGAACGCGAAGTCCAGGAACTGAATTTCAAGGCTGCCGATTATGTGGCGCAGGTGAAGATCACCGATCAAATGCTCAAGGATTACTATGACAAGAGCGCCGGCCGCTTCGATATTCCCGAACAGGCGACGGCTGAATATGTGGTGCTGAATGCCGACGCGATCGCGGCGCAGACCACGGTCAGTGATGCCGATATCAAGTCGTACTACGACCAAAATGCCCGCCGCTATTCGATCGATGAGCAGCGCCGCGCCAGCCATATCCTGATTACGGCTGCCAAGGATGCGCCGGCTGCCGACAAAACGGCGGCGAAGGCCAAGGCCGACAGCTTGCTTGCGCAACTGCGCAAGAACCCCGCTGATTTTGCGCGGCTGGCAAAAGAAAATTCGCAGGACCCAGGCTCTGCGGAACGCGGCGGCGATCTTGATTTCTTTGGCAAGGGCATGATGGTCAAGCCATTTGAAGACGCCGCCTATCGACTCGGCAAGGGCCAGATCAGTGACGTCGTGCAGTCGGATTTTGGCTACCACATCATCCAGGTCACCGATATCAAGCCGGCTGCGGTCAAGACGCTGGCTGAAGTCAAGGATGAAATCGGCGCCGAAATCAAGAAGCAGCTCGCCGCCAAAAAATACACCGAGATGGCCGAACAGTTTTCCAATCTCGTGTATGAACAGGCCGATACCCTGAAGCCGGCGGTCGACAAGCTCGGCTTGAAAATCGAACGCGCATCCAATCTGACACGTACACCGAATCCGGCGATGGCGCCGAACGCGCCTGTCAATAATCCGAAATTCCTGGCTGCCCTGTTTACCGATGATGTGTTGAAGAACAAGCACAATACTGAAGCGATCGAGGTGGCTCCAAGCACGCTGGTCGCCGGCCGCATCGTCGACTACAAGCCGGCTACCAAGCGCCCGTTTGAAGAAGTCAGGGCGCAGGTGCGCGAGCAGGTCGCGCAGGCCGAAGCCCTGAACCTGGCAAAGCAGGCCGGGCTGGCGAAACTGGCGGAACTGAAGGCCAAGCCGGACCATACCGGCTTTGCCGCGGCCAAAATGATATCGCGCAAAAAGTCGGACTTGCCCGGCGAAGTGACGCTGGCGGCGCTGAAAGCGGATGCCACCAAATTGCCGGCCTTCGTTGGTACCGAGTTGCCGGGTCAGGGATACACCGTGATACGCATCAACAAGCTCGCCGCGCCGGCCGCTCCCGATGCTGCACGGCGCCAGGCCGAGCAGCAGCAGGTGGCGAATGTCATCGCGCAGCAGGAAACGCTTGCGTATATTGATATGCTGAAGAAAAAGGCGAAGACCGAAATTGTGAAGCCGCTGGCATCGGTTGCGCCGGCGGAACAACCAAACCGGTAAGGCGGTTGGTGAGCACGGTGCCAGGCACTGTGCTCAACAGTCAGCTCCAAGGTAGTGCCATTGATCGGTAAGTGCTTGCAAGCCCTTGAAGACCGCCTGAATCCGTCAACCGGCGTACGGCGCAGCTGGCGTTATTACAATAAAAGCGACGATCAAAGCGACGATCAAAGCGACGATACAAACGGCGCGTCGCAATAGATGAGGGCGCAGGTCATGCCTCATCCCGCAAACGCTGCGCCGCCTCACCGAAGGCGACATCGCCGAGTTCCGCCAGCTCAATTGTCCGTGCCTGGGAAAACTGACTGAAATTCCGGTCGATCGAACGCAGATAAGCCGGATCGTAATGGTCGATCAGCAATTCTTCCACCAGCGCTTCCAACTGGCCGGATTCCGTCATAGCCTGCCAGCGCGCGATTTTTTCGCGCCCATGTAATTTCACCAGGCAGTCCAGTTGCGCATTCAGTGTCGCAGGCTCGGCAACAAAGTGGGCGTAATCTTCCATCAGTAAGCGCACCCGGAGCGGCTGCGGCAGCACCAGGGAAATGAAGGGTGAGGCGCGCATGCGATCCATCAAGGCGTCAGGCACGCGCAGGTTGCCGACTTTCTTGCTTTCCGATTCGACAAACACGACCCGATCCGGATCAAACGCATGCAAGGCAACCCAGATCCGGCTTTCAAACATCTTTTGTGTCGGTTGCGGCGCGCCGGGCAAATGGCCAAGCACAGACCCGCGATGTTCCGCCAGCAGTTCCAGGTCCAGCACCTGCGCGCCCTGGGCGGCAAGCGTCTGCAACAACCGGCTCTTGCCACTGCCTGTCGTGCCGCATATCACCTTGTAGGTAAAGCGAGACGGCAACTCGGTCAGTTCCTGATTGACGTGCCGCCGGTATTCCCGGTATCCCCCATCCAGTTGCACCGCCGGCCAGCCGATTTTCGCCAGGATATGCGCCATGGCGCCGCTACGGTTGCCGCCGCGCCAGCAATAGATCAGTGGCTTCCAGTCGCGCGGCTTGTCGATGAACACGGCATCGATATGCCGGGATATATTGCGCGCGACCAGCGCCGCGCCAACTTTTTTCGCGTCGAACGCGCTGACTTGCTTATACATCGTGCCGACCAATACCCGCTCGTCGTCGTCGAGCACCGGGCAATTGATGGCGCCGGGCAAATGATCTTCGGCAAACTCGGACGGGCTGCGCACGTCGACGATCGCATCGAAAGAGGACAGGCGCGCCAGCGCCTCCCCGAAAGACAGCAGGGCAGGATACTTCATGGTTTCACTTTGTCAGGAGAGGCTTCAGGTGCGGCCAGATATTGTTCAGAATAGTAGCCTGCGCCTCGGCAGTCGGATGCAGCCGGTCCACCTGAAAGAATTGCGGCTTGTCCAGGCCCTGTAGCAGGAAGGGCACCAGGGCTACCTTCGCTTCCTTCGCCAGTTTCGGATACATGCCGGAAAATCGCCGCGTATAGTCTGGGCCGTAATTCGGCGGCAACTGCATGCCCACCAGCAGCACCTTGGCCCGAGCCTTTTGCGATGCGTCGATCAAGGCGCGCAGATTGGCTTCGGTGGACGCAATCGATAAGCCGCGCAAGCCGTCGTTGGCGCCCAGTTCGATGACGACGATGTCAGGCCTGTGCTTGTCGAGCAGGGTCGGCAGGCGCGACCTGCCACCGCTGCTGGTCTCGCCGCTGATACTCGCATTGACCATGGCGGCGTCGATCTTTTCAGATTTCAGCCTCGCTTCCAGTAGGGGAACCCAGCCGGTGCCGCGCGCCAGGCCATACTCGGCCGAAAGGCTGTCGCCGAGCACAAGAACCGTTTTTGATGCAGAATAGGCCTCCGGCGCGGGCAGGCTGAACACAAGCGCAAGCAACAGCAACGCCACTGAACGCCATGCCTGCTTCATTCTTCCAAATCTCATTAGACTATCTCGCATGCCTGAATCTTCCTCGCTTCCATTTGCCATTGAAGTAGCCGGCCTTACCAAACGAGTCGCGGATGCAACAGGTGAATTGACTATTCTTCGAGACGTCAATTTTACAGTGCATGCGGGCGCGACGCTTGCAATCGTCGGAGCGTCCGGCTCCGGAAAGTCGACGCTGCTCGGCTTGATGGCCGGCCTGGACACGCCTTCCCAAGGCACGGTCAGGATCAATGGCGTCGATATTTTCGCCCTGGATGAAGATGGACGGGCCGGATTGCGCAAGACGGAACTCGGGTTCGTGTTTCAATCGTTTCAATTGCTGGCGCATCTGAATGCGCTGGAAAATGTCATGTTGCCGCTCGAGTTGCGCGGCGACGATGCCGCCGCGGAAAAAGCCGCCGCCATGCTGGCGCGCGTCGGTCTTTCAAGCCGCCTGAGGCACTATCCGAAATACCTGTCGGGCGGCGAGCAGCAACGGGTTGCGCTGGCGCGCGCCTTCGTCAGCCAGCCGCCGCTGCTGTTTGCCGATGAACCGACCGGCAGCCTCGATGCGGCGACCGGCGAAGCGGTCATCCGGCTGATGTTCGAACTGAACCAGGAACGCAATTCGACGCTGGTGCTGGTCACCCATGATCCCGCGATCGCGGCGCTCTGCAAGCGCACGATCACGATTGCGGCGGGGCAGCTGGTCGTTCCCTGATTTGCAAAGGTACGCCGGGTGAAACAGCAGGCATATCAGGTCTCCCTTTGACGTTTCCGGTAGGTCGCCCGGGCGGGCCTGGCGCGTTGATACGGTTGTTCGACTGCTTCCAGGTGCTCTGAACGAATAGCTGTTTCCAATGCGGCGAAGAGCATCCCAGGTGCAATGGTAAAACTTACTGGCATGACGATCAAAGTGCATTAAGGCGATGCGCAGGGACGCGTCCGCTTACCCTGCGTAGGGCATTGATCCGGGAGCGTGATTCGCAAATCGATCGGAAGCAGCGGCGCACTACGGCATGGCGCGCGGCCCTCTCAGCGCCGGCGGTGCCGCCTGTGCTCGATCAGTGCGATCCCCATTCCGCTGGCGCAGATGATGGCAATTCCAAGCGCGGTAAGACGATCAGGCAGCTGATTGAATATCAGCCATCCCATAGTCGTGGCCGATACCACCTGCAGGTAGACGAAAGGCGTCAGCAGCGATGCTTCCGCATGCTTGTAGGCGCTGTTCATGAAAAAATGGCCAAGCGTGCTGGTGATCCCGGTAGACGCCAGGATCAGCGAGACCCGCCAGTCCGGCATGTGATTGGTCCAGAAGAAGGGCACCATGACGCTGCTGGCCAGCATGCCGACCAGCCCGCCATAAAACAGGGTGACTACCGGTTCATCCTTTTGATTGAGCTTGCGGTTCAGGATCGAGAGCGCCGCGAACGTGACCGCCGACACGATCCCGAGTGCGATCCCGGCCGGTGAGAGTGCCCCGCCCGGCCGCACCACGATCAGCATGCCGGCGAACCCGACCGCTACCGCGACCCAACGCGAAGGATAGGTTTTTTCACCGAGCAGCCAGGGCGACGCGGCAAGCACCATCAGCGGCGCCAGGAAATTCATTGCCGTGCCTTCCGCAAGCGGCACGATCTTCAATAAGGAAAAAA
>JAQGMO010000352.1 GCA_028292315.1 Herminiimonas sp.
GTGGTTTTGCAGGAACATGACAAACGATGTAGGCGGCAGATGCGCACTCGTTTCGCCGCGCGGCTCCCCATTGCGATGCGGCGACGGCTCACCCTGGTATACGAAGCCTTCCGCCAGGCAGCGCGCGAGCCGCGACGAAGCGCCTTGCGCATAGTCTTCATAATAGCCGCCGTCCTCGCCGGTCAGCATCACATGCAGCACGTGATGGCTGTCGTCATTCCATTGCGCGTCGAACAGCCTGCCCTTTTCGGGCGTGGCGCCGAGCAGGCTGGCGGCATTGCCGTCATGCTCGAGCACCAGGTGGATATGGCGGCGCGGGTCGATCGCTGCGCGGACCCGCTGGGCCATTTCCGGCAGCCAGTCCTGCTCGCTGATTGCATGCACCGCATCGAAACGCAAACCGTCAAAACGGTATTCCTGCAACCAGTACAACGCGTTCGCCGTAAAGAAATCACGCACTTCACGGCGCCTGAAATCGATTGCCTGGCCCCACGGCGTGTTGATGTCGTCACGGAAGAACGGCGCCGCGTAAGCCCCGAGGTAGTTTCCGTCCGGCCCGAAGTGGTTATAGACGACATCGAGGAACACCATCATGCCAAGCTCATGGGCGGTGTCGATCAGCGATTTCAGCTGCTCGGGGGTGCCGTATGCGGCGTCCGGCGCGAACGGCAGCACGCCGTCGTAACCCCAGTTGCGCGCGCCGGGAAAATCGGCGATCGGCATCAGTTCGACCGCAGTGATGCCGAGCGCGGCAAGTTCCGGCAGCCGCGCTGCCACGCCGTCAAAACCGCCAAAGGCGCCGGCATGCAATTCATACAGCACGGTTTCATGCCACGGCCGCCCGCTCCAGGACGGGTTGCGCCACTCGTAAGCCTGCGGATCAACCACGATGCTCGCATCATGCACGTCGCCATCTTGCGCCCGCGAGGCGGGATCGGGCACGGCGAGCTCGCTGCCGTCCTGCGCGCAGACGCGATACTTGTAACGCGTGCCGGCGCCGCACCGCACTTCGGCCTGGTACCAGCCGTCAGCTTGCGGCGCCAGCGGCGCCGGCGCCAGACCGGAGAGCTCGACGGACACCGCCTTCGCAGACGGCGCCCACAGCCGGAAACGGGTACGATCCGGCGCAAGCAATTGCGCGCCGAACGGAAGCGCACTGGAATTCACTGACATTGTCAAATCTCCTTCGGCACGCGCGTGGCGAACAGCATGACGCTATGGCCCTGCACTCCGACCGTCGGCTGCTCCACCTTATACCCCGGCCGGTCCGGCGCAGCGCTGTCGAGCAGCATATGCCATGTCATATCGGACGGCGGGAAACTGAATTCGATCGGGTCATGCCCGGCATTGAGAAACAACAACACGACGTCGGGCTGCCCGTCCTGCCCGCGGCTGGCGCGCCGCACCGAGAGAGCGCGCGCTTCCGGGTTATGCCATGCCTCCGGCGTCAGCGCTTCGCCGCGTTCATCGAACCACGCGATATCGGGGATGCCGGGCGCTATTTCTTCTCCGCCGTGCAGGAAACGGCATGCCTGCAAGGCTTCGAACTCGTGCCGCAACGCGGTAAGCCGCCCCACATAGGCGGTAAGTAACTGGCCGGCCGGCGTCGCCGCGGCCTGCCAGTCGACCCACGAGATTTCATTATCCTGGCAGTAGGCGTTGTTGTTGCCGTTCTGGGTGCGGCCGAACTCGTCGCCAGCCAGCAGCATCGGGGTTCCCTGCGCGAACAGCACGGTGGTCAGCATCGCGCGCCGCACGCGGTCGCGCAGTTCGAGGACGACCGCGTCGTCAGTCGGCCCTTCCACGCCCCAGTTCGCGCTATAGTTTTCTGAATGGCCGTCCCGCCCGTCCTCGCCGTTGGCTTCATTATGCTTGCCGGTGTAGCTGACCACGTCCTGCAAGGTAAAGCCATCATGCGAAGCGATATAGTTAATCGAAGCCCAGGGCTTGCGCCGGCGGCGATCGAACATTTCCGCCGAACCGGTGAGCCGGGCCGCGAACTCGGGCCGCTGGCCGGGATCGCCGCGCCAGAAACGGCGGACGCCATCGCGGAACTTGTCATTCCATTCAGCGAACCCGGGCGGATGATTGGCAAGCTGATAGCCGCCGGGGCCGATGTCCCATGGCTCGGAAATCAGCTTGAGCCGCGACAGCACCGGGTCCTGCAGAATTGCGTCGAAAAATCCGGAGCCGGGATCGAACCCGTGGCTCTCGCGTCCCAGGGTCGAGCCGAGATCGAAACGGAAGCCGTCGATATGATAGGACTCGGCCCAGTGCCGCAGCGAGTCCATCACCATTTGCAGCACGCGCGGATGCGAAATATTCAGCGTGTTACCGCAGCCGGTGTCGTTGATGTAATAGCGCTCGTTGCCGGGCATGAGGCGGAAATAGCTGGCATTATCGAGACCGCGCAGTGAGACCGTCGGACCCATTTCATTGCCTTCGGCGGTGTGGTTATACACCACGTCGAGTATGACCTCGATGCCGGCCGCGTGCAGCCGGCGCACCGCCAGCCGCATTTCATTGAGCTCGCCGGACGACAGGTAAGCGGGCTCCGGCGCAAAGAATGCCAGCGTGTTATAGCCCCAGTAATTGCGCAACCCGCGTTCGAGCAGAAACCGGTCCTGGAGAAACGCATGCGCCGGCAGCAGTTCGATCGCCGTGATCCCGAGCTTGACCAGATGATCGATGAAACGCGGATTGGCGAGCGAGGCAAACGTGCCGCGCTGGTGCGGCAGCAGATCGTCGCGCAGCATCGAAATGCCTTTCACATGCGCCTCGTAGATCACGGTTTTCGACCACGGCACCGCGGGCCGGCGGTCGTCGCCCCAGTTGAAAGAGTCTTCGATCACGATCGCCTTCGGCACCGCCGGCGCGCTATCGCGACGGTCGATGCTCATATCGGCGCGTGATGAGTTGAGCCGGTATCCAAACAGGGCGTCAGACCAGCGCAGAGGGCTTGACAGCTGTTTCGCATATGGGTCGATCAAGAGCTTGTTAGGATTGAAGCGATGGCCGCGCAACGGATCGAACGGTCCGTACGCACGATAGCCGTATAGCTGTCCCGGTTCGGCTTCGGGCAGGTAGCCATGCCAGACTTCATCGGTGCATTCGGGCAGCGGCAGCCGCGCCAGTTCCTTGCGGCCAGCGCGATCGAACAGGCATAGTTCTATCTTGTGGGCATTGGCTGAAAAGACGGCAAAGTTGACCCCCAGGCCGTCGGATTTCGCTCCCAGCGGATATGGCAGGCCTGGCTGCAAGCGGTCCGGCATTGTGAAAATCATTTACTCTTATCCTCGCTTCAGTACTAAAATTGAAAGTGGCGGCAGCGTCAATACCAGTGACGCCGGATAGCCGTGGCTGGCCGTCGCTTCCATCGCCGGCGCGCCCAGATTGCCGATGTTGCCGCCGCCATAGATAGCCGCGTCGGAATTCAGCACTTCACGCCATTGCCCGTCCGGTACGCCGATCCGGTAGTGCTCGCGCGGCACCGGGGTCATGTTGCACACCACCAGCAACGTCGATGCGCCCTCCATGCCATGGCGCAGAAATGCGAATACGCTATTGTCGTTGTCATCCCCTATCACCCAGCTGAAGCCGCGCGGGTCGCAGTCGCCGTCATGCAGGGCCGGTTCGCTCGAATACAGGTGATTTAAGTCGCGCACCAGCGCATGGATGCCGCGGTGACGCGGGTCATCCAGCAGCTCCCACGGCAGCGATGAGTCGTGATTCCACTCCGTCAACTGGCCGAATTCGCAACCCATGAACAGCAGCTTCTTGCCCGGGTGGGTCCACATGAAGCCGAGATAGGCGCGCAGGTTGGCGAGTTTCCCGGCGAGATCCCCGGGCATCTTGCCAATCAGCGATCCCTTTCCGTGCACCACTTCGTCATGCGATATCGGCAGGACGAAATCTTCGGAAAATGCGTAATGCAAGCCGAAGGTGAGATCATGGTGATGATGGCGCCGGAACAACGGGTCGCGAACGATATAGCGCAGGGTATCGTGCATCCATCCCATGTTCCATTTATAGGTGAATCCCAGGCCTCCCACCTGCACCGGCGCACTCACCCCCGGCCATGCCGTCGATTCCTCCGCGATCATCAGCGCGCCGGGGCAGCGCTCCGCGACCACCTGGTTCAGCTTGCGTAAAAATGCCACCGCCTCGAGGTTCTCGCGTCCGCCATGAATATTGGGCACCCATTCGCCCGCCTTGCGGCTGTAGTCGCGATACAGCATCGATGCGACTGCGTCGACCCGCAAGCCGTCCACGTGAAAATGCTCGATCCACTCGAGCGCGCTGGCAATCAGGAAGCCGCATACTTCGTTGCGTCCCAGGTTGAAGATCAGCGTATTCCAGTCCTGGTGAAATCCTTCGCGCGGGTCCTGGTGTTCATATAATGCGGTGCCGTCGAAATGCGCCAGCCCGTGTGCATCGGAAGGGAAATGCGCGGGCACCCAGTCGAGTATCAGGCCCAGCCCCGCTTCATGGCAGCGATTGACGAATGAGGCGAATGCGGCCGGCGAACCGTAGCGCGCGGTCGGCGCGAAAAGATTGAGCGGCTGGTAACCCCATGACCCGCCGAACGGGTGCTCCATGATCGGCAGTAATTCGATATGGGTAAAGCCCAGCTCCACCACATAGGGAATCAGGCGCTCAGCCAGCTCATCCCAATTCAGGCTGCGGTTTCCCTGTTCGGGAATGCGACGCCATGAACCTGCATGCAATTCATAGATGGAAATCGGGGCCGTCCGCGCATGCCGTTCGGCACGACCGGCCATCCACGCATTGTCGGTCCACTGAAACGGCGCGGCGCTTGCGACCATGGAGGCGGTGGACGGCGGCGCCAGCGTCGCGCGTGCAACCGGGTCCGATTTCTGCGGCAGCAACCGGCCATCGGCGCCCACCATTTCATAACGATACGCCGCCCCTGTTCCTATGCGTGGAATGAACAGTTCCCATACGCCCTGCGCATGTCGCAAGCGCATCGGATGACGGCGCCCGTCCCACCCGTTGAAATCCCCCACCACCGAGACCCGCCTGGCATTCGGCGCCCACAGCGCGAACCGCGTGCCATGCACGCCGTCTATGGTCAGTTGCTGCGCGCCGAGACAGCGGCCGAGTTCGAAATGGTTTCCCTCCGCCAGCAAATGCAGATCGAGATCGCCGAGCAGCAGACCAAAGGCATAGGGATTCTCGGTAAGCTGATGCACGGTGCCGTCGGGTCCTGCCCAGGTAATTTTCAGCAAGTAGCCGGATGCGCCCGGATGCCCGCTGATCTCGCCTTCGAATACCCCGGCCTCGTGGACCCGCCGCAATGTTTGCAGGACCGCCCCCTCATCGCCGTTCGGGCCGCGCGCGACAACGTCAACCGCCGCCGCCCCGGGCTGGAAGGTCCGCACAAGCGTGTTGCCGCCGCGGCGTTGCGGCCCCAGAAGCGCGAACGGGTCGGCCAACCGGCCGCGCGCCAGTTCGTCAATCATCGCCGCATCACGCGGGGAAAGGCTGGTTGCGGTCGCGGCGTCGGTGCCGGCCGCTTTTTTTGCTGCTTTCGCCGCTTTTGTTGCCTTTGCAAAGCTCATTATTTTTCAATCATTACTGCTGCGGGATTCTTATCGCGTTGCCGCATCGTTTGTTATGGAGTCAGGCGTGGCTGAAGCGCCCGACACGGATCCTCGGCAGCGCTCTGGTCGCGCCGGAGGAACCGGTAATCCTTGGCTGCGTCGCCGGGGCTTGCCGTGCAAACAGCTTCCTGGCGTGTTCCGGGGCGATCTGTTCATACAGGCTGATATATTGCTGCGCCGGTCCCGACCAGGAAAAATCGGCGGCCATGGCATTGCGCTGCATGGTTTGCCATTCAGCCGAACGCGCGAACAACCCGAATGCGCGATCCATGCCTTCGACCATGTCGGAAGGGAGTTCGCCGTCGAACAGGATGCCATTGGCGCCCTCCTGCACGGCGCCGCTTGCGCCGGCATCGACAATCGTATCGATCAGGCCGCCGACCCGCGACGCGACCGGTATTGTGCCGTAACGCATCGAGTAGATCGGGGTCAGTCCGTAGGGTTCGAAGCGGGTTCCGTGCAACAGCATGTCGGCGCCGGCATGCAAGGCGTGCGCGCGCTGCTCGTCGTAGCCGATATGCACGCCGACCCGCTCCGGAAACTGCTCGGCGAGCTGCTTGAATCCCTGCTCATACCCGTGGTCGCCGCGTCCCAGCACCGCGACCTGCAGACGCGGATGGCGCGCCAGGATTTCGGGCAGCGCGAGCAGCGCGACATCGGCCATTTTCTGGTGCGTGATCCTGCTTCCGAGCGCCAGCAGCGGCGCAAACGGATCAACCGGCAAATCGAACTGCTTTTGCAAATCCCATTTGCAGGCGATTTTTCCTTTCATGTCGGACTGGGTGAAGCGCCGCGCGATCAATGCATCTCCGGCCGGGTTCCAGAGCGCGGTGTCGACCGCGTTGGGAATCGCGACCAGCGCTTCCTTGCGATAATTGAGGACCCCATCCATGCCATGTCCGAAACGCGGCGTCAGGATTTCCTGTGCGTAGGAATTGCTTACGGTCGAGATCCGGTCGGCGTAGCGGATTCCCGCCTTGAGAAAACTGATCTGTCCCCAGAATTCAACCGCATCGGCGGTCAGCATCTCATCCGGAAGCCCGATCCTGGCAGCCAGGTCCATCGGATAATTGCCCTGGAAAGCCAGGTTATGTATGGTAAGCACGGAGCCGACATCGGTGACCCCGTTTGCGCGCAACAATGCCGGGACCAGGCCGGCATGCCAGTCGTTGGCATGGACAACATGCGGTTTCGGAAGCTTGGTGCGTCCGGCGCATATCGCCACCGCGGCATGCGCCAGCGCTGCGAAGCTCAGGGCGTTATCGGCGTATTCTTCACCGCTTTGGTCAAGGTAGGGGTTCGCGCTGCGAGCCCGGAAGCTCTCGGTATCGAGCAGGACAATTCGGATATCGCTATCCGGCATGCAACCATGCAGCAGACGGCCCGGCCCGCCGGGAAGGTGTTCCAGGGTCGCGACTTCGCGCAACCCGGTCGCCCCCTCAAGGGCGGACGGATAGGCTGGCATAAGGACGGTGGCGTCAACATTCTGATCTCGCAGAGCGCTCGCCAGCGCGGTAATTACATCGGCCAATCCGCCTGTTTTAACAAGGGGAATGGCTTCGGATGCAACAAGTAATACGCGGGCTAGCACAATAAGAGCTCCTTTTCTGGACGGGAAAGTTGTTGCAATATTTCCAATAAATAATTTTGTAACAATAGAGCATCACTGGCTGCTATTCATTGCGTAAAATCAATCCGTTTGGAAAGTTCGGTTTTTTTCCGATTTTGATATTTGCTACCTTGAAACGACACGGGGTTTTGCAGGAATACAGTGATAGAACCGGTGTGGATTATCGGAAAAGCCGCCGCATCGGGATATCGGAGAAATGACTATTGTCTTGTAGGAAAAAGCCTACACAGGTGTCGACCTGGCCAAGTTAAAACAGGGTTAACCGAAGTAGAGTTCCTGCATCCGCTTTTTCTCTTTTTCATCCTCTTTCGGCACTGCCGGCGCCGGCCGGAACAAGCGGTCCCAGAAGCCTTTCCTTTCTTCTTCCACGTCGACCGAACGGACCGCATCGCGCTGGAGATATTCCTGGTACTTCCAGTCGCCGTCGACCTGGACCAGCCCGGCAGGAACCGGCCGCTGCGCCTCGGGTTTTCCGCGCAACGCCTCGCGCATATAGTCGACCCAGATCGGCAGCGCCAGGGTGCTGCCGAACTCGCGGCCACCCAGCGATTTCGGCTGGTCATATCCCATCCATGCCACGCCGACCACGTCACCGCCATAGCCGGCGAACCAGCCATCCATTGCATCGTTGGTGGTCCCCGTTTTTCCGGCCAGGTCGCGGCGCGCCAGCTTTTGGCCGGCCAGATAGCCCGTTCCCGCGCGCACCACGTCGCGCAACATGGAATCCATGATGAATGCGTTGCGCGGATCGAGCACCCGCCGCGACTCGTCGCCGGCCGGCGTCGGCTTCACCTCGGAAATCAGGTTGCCGCGCCCGTCGACCACTTTCTGTATCAGGTACGGCGCCACCTGGTGGCCGCCATTGGCGAACACCGCATAGGCGCCGGCCATCTGGAGCGGCGTGACGGCCCCGGTACCCAGCGTCATGGTCAGGTTGGCGGGATGCCGGTCGGCGCTGAAACCGAAACGGGTGAGGAAGTCGCGCGCATAGGGCGGCGTCACCTCGCGCAAAATCCGGATCGATACCAGGTTTTTCGACTTCTTCAAGCCGGTTCGCATCGTTACGGGCCCCTCGTAATTACCGTCGTCGTTACCGGGGTTCCAGGCCTGGCCGCCGCTATCGGATGCGGCCAGCGTGAGCGGCGCATCGTTGATCATGGTCGCGGGGGAAAACCCTTTTTCCAGCGCCGAGGAATAGATGAACGGCTTGATCGTTGATCCCGGCTGGCGCCATGCCTGCGTCACATGGTCGAACTTGTTGGTTGCGAAATCGAAGCCGCCCACCATGGCCCGGATCGAGCCGTCGTTGGCATTGATTGCGACGAACGCGGCAGCCACTTCGGGCAACTGGGTGACCGCCCATTTATTGTTGCTGCGTGTGACCCGGATCAGGGCGCCCGGACGCATCCGTTTTTCCTGTCGCGCTTTCGCCGGCAAAGCCGCGGCGGCGAAGCGCAAACCTTCTCCCGTGATGTCGATGGTTTCCCCGGAACGCAGTTCGGCCCGGACCGCCTTTGGCGACGCGGCAAGCACGATTGCCGCCTGCAGATCCGCGCTGTCGGGATGCGCGGCAAAGGCTTCATCCATGGCTTGCTGCCTCTCGTCGGCCGTCCCGGCGAAATCGACAAATGCTTCGGGCCCGCGGTAGGCATGGCGTCGCTCATATTCGAGCACGCCGCGCCGCACCGCGGCATACGCAGCATCCTGGTCCGCCTTCACAAGCGTGGTATGAACGATGAAGCCCGAAGTATAAATCTCATCCTTGTACTGCGCATGCAGCATTTGCCGCACCATTTCCGCAGCATGCTCGGCATGCGTCCCCAGACTGCGCGGGTCACTGCGGACCGTGATCTTCTCCACGGACGCGCGCGCATATTGCGCCGGCGTGACGGCGCCGACATCACGCATGCGCTTCAGAACATATTGCTGGCGCTCCCTGGCGCGCTGCGGGTTAGCCACCGGGTTAGAGGTGCCCGGTGCCTTCGGCAGGCCGGCCAGCATGGCTGCTTCGCCCAGTGTCACATCCTGGACCGGTTTGCCGAAGTAAACCCGCGCTGCCGTCCCGAACCCGTAAGCCCGCTCTCCCAGGTAGATCTGGTTCATGTACAACTCGAGTATCTTGTCTTTAGGCAGAGCCGCTTCGATCCGATATGCAAGCAGTATTTCCTGCAGTTTGCGGGTATAGGTTTTTTGCCGCGAAAGGAGAAAATTGCGCGCGACCTGCATGGTGATCGTGGATGCTCCCTGCGAGCGGCTGCTACGAAGATTCGCTGGCGCGGCGCGCGCCACGCCCGCAAAATCAACACCGCCGTGTTCATAGAAATTGTCGTCCTCGGCCGCGATGATCGCGCTTTTCAGCACCGCCGGCATCGCGGTGATAGGCACGAAATCGCGGCGTTCTTCGCCGAACTCCCCGATCAGGGAATTATCGGCGGTGTAGATGCGAAGGGGAATCTTGGGTTTATATTCAGTCAGCGTCTCGATCGATGGCAGATTCGGAATCAGAAATAGCAGTACGTACAAGAATGCAAGCACTGCCGCAAGCCCGACTGCCCCGCCCAGCACTTTCAGGATGCGCAACATAGGCGCGGCTGCCGGCTGACCGGACCGTTTTGCTCCGGCGATCGATTTGCGGCGGGTAGATTGAGCCAATGCACCTTCCTTTGAAGTTTTTTTGCAGGAATAGTATGCAATATTAACAGCTTGCTGAGGGACAAACCGTCTCAAACTTGCGCTTGCGCAGTGCGGCCCACGGCTGTCGCCTGGCGGGATCGCCGCAGCCCCGTTGCAGTTAGGGGAGTCGCGACGCCGCGGATCAGCCGCTTCGGATCAACTTCCGAGTTGACAAGCTTCGTCAGTTCAGGACCGATAGTCCGGGTAAAGGCGGTCTACCAGGCGCAGCAACGCGCCCCACTCTATATCATCGCTTGCGTCGGCGTCATTGCCGGCCGCCCGTTCTTCCCAAACGCGGGCCGTGCGTTCGCTTACTTCATGCGAGGGCATATTTACCGGGCGTCCGCTCTTGAAGACTTCGAGTTGAATGGCACAGGCTTCTTCCAGATAAATCATTCTCTGCAAGGCCTTGTGTATCGTCGGTCCGACGGTGACCAATCCGTGGTTGCGCAAGATAAAGGCATTGTTTTTGCCCAGGTTTTGCGCCAGCCGCGCCTGTTCGTCGAGGTGGACATTAAAGCCCTCGAAATCATGATACGAAACGCGCTTGTAAAACTGCATTCCGCCCTGGGTGAGCGGGACAAAGCCTTCCTCGAGGCAGGAAACCGACACGCCGGCGCGGCTATGCGTATGGAGCACGCAGCGCGCATCGGGCCGCGCGGCATGGACCGCGCTGTGGATCACGAACCCGGCCCGATTGACGCGGTGCACGGTGTCGCTCAGGACATTTCCGTCGAGATCGATCTTCACCAGATTGGATGCCGTGACTTCGTTGTATGCCAGGCCATACGGGTTGATCAGATAGGCGCCACGCTGCTCAGGAAGTTCATAGGAAATATGGTTGTAAATTAAGTCGGTCCAACCGAAGTGATGGACCAGGCGGTACGCTGCCGCAAGCTCGACCCGGGCCTGCCATTCGGCCGCAAAAAGACGGTTGCCACTGGTCGATGGGACGTCAGCTGCTTTCATAACGCATCTCCTTGTCTGCCACGCCTTGGTGGAAGTCTTAACAACGCAGTGCCTGAAATGTTCCGGTAAGTATGGCGTGCAAAGCGAAAAGTCCTTGTCAGCTTGCGCCGTGCATCCTTGCGTGTCCCTTCGCGTGTTCCAGGATCGAGATTACCGCTTTCACAATCGCATACCGGACCGCCTGATTCTTGTCCGGATGATCGGAGAGATGCACCAGGGTGGAGCCGATGATTACGGAGCTGCTATGCGTATGCCCCGCCTCTTTCAGGTAAACCACGCTGATGTCATATTCCGTCATCAGCTGCGCGCATGCATTCCAGTCGCGCGTCCACTTCGGCAGGGGCTTCGTGTTTTCCCATAGCGTGCCGGCGCTCTCGTAATATTCTTCGACCTCATGTCCAAGCAACTGCGCCAAGTGCCGTTCCTTCGCGACACAGCTGCGGAAATATTCTTCGTCGCTCATACGCATGGCTGACCTTCGCCTGGATTGACTGGAAACATAAGCATAGCACCGCCGCGTGTTGCACGCGAGATCGACATTATGCTGAGCTGAAAAACATTCAGCCGATCAGATCGTTGGATGGCGCTGATATCAATACCGATCGTGTCGGCAACCTCGAAGAATTGAGGGCGCGACAGAAAATTCCAGCGACGGCGATCGGCGCGGCCAGCGCAATACGTGACGGCAAACAATAACGCTAACAGGATAGTCCGGACGGACAGGATAGACAACCAGGCCGAATTTACAGGCATGGAATTTGCGGTGTGGTAAAGCCCTGAAGATGCACTATTAATTTAGGGAATCTATCCGTCAAGCCGCCAGCGGGATCAATTCCGGACTATGAAAATAGCACAAGTATCGCCACTTTTTGAAAGAGTACCGCCGAAAGCATATGGCGGTACTGAACGGGTTGTTTCCTATCTTACCGAGGAGCTGGTGAGGCAAGGCCATGAGGTAACCCTGTTTGCAAGCGGCGATTCGATCACTACGGCGCGCCTGGTCGCGGCAATCGAGGAAAGCACCAGGACTGACGCGCGTTTGCAAAGCTGGCTTGCGTTCCATTCAATCCAGATGGACCAGGTGGCGGCGCTTGCGGCGGAATTCGATGTGATTCATTTTCATACTGATTATCTGCACTTTCCTATCGCAAAAACATTTCATACGCCGCACTTGACCACATTGCATGGCCGGCAGGACTTGCCCGAACTCGCACCGCTGTACAGGCACTTCGGCGATATCCCTTTAATCTCGATTTCCAAAAGCCAGCGTACGCCCTTGCCTTGGGTGAACTGGCGAAGCACCGTGTATCACGGACTACCCGTCGACATGTATAGACTGCAGCCGGAGCCAGGTAATTATTTTGCTTTCGTAGGCAGAGTTTCCCGGGAAAAAAGACTCGATCGCGCAATCGACATAGCAATCCAGTGTGATACCCCTCTCTATATCGCCGCAAAAATTGATGCCGCCGACGAACCTTATTTCAATCAGGTCATCAAGCCCAGGCTTGACCACCCGCTGATGCACTATATCGGCGAAGTAAGTGAACCGGAAAAGCGGCGCTTGCTGGAAAATGCGCGCGCTCTGCTATTCCCGATCGACTGGCCCGAACCATTCGGATTGGTCCTGATCGAAGCTTTTGCCGTCGGCACACCTGTCATTGCCTATCGGCATGGAGCAATACCTGAAGTCATGGAAGACGGCGTAACAGGCTACGTGGTAACCAACCAGGACGAAGCGGTCCGCGCCGCGAAAATGATTGCGTGCATCGACAGGAGAGCCTGCCGCCAGGTCTTCGAGCGCCGCTTCACGGTAGCACGCATGGCTGAAGGCTATTTACGCACATTTCGCGATGCGCTATCAGGCGCGATGCCTGTCGTGCAACCAGCGCCACGCGAGTTAACGGCAATAAGCCCTCAGCTCACCGGAGAATGACATGGTAGAAAGAATTCAGCTCGGCGAGAAGTGGTACATCCTTGCCACCGCATCCCCCGCCGATGAACGCCGGCGTGTGCTCAAGCACAACGACACGTTTGCGATGTTTGACCGCTTCGGCGATATCGAGGCGATCGGCCTTGGTGAAGAAGGCATTTATAACGGCGACACCTGTTTCCTCTCGCACCAGGAAATGCGGATCGAAGGCATCCGGCCGATGTACCTGAACTCGACCGTCAAGGACGACAACGGCCTGCTTATCATCGAGCTGATGAATCCCGATCTTTACCCTGATGGAAAAGATCCGATCCTCAAGGGCTTGCTCCATGTCTTCCGCGCCAAGCTGCTCTGGAATAATGCGTGTCATGAACACATACGAATCGTAAATTACGGCCTGGACCCGGTCGAGGCCAGCATGACAATCGACTTCGATGCCGACTATAAGGATATTTTCGAAGTCCGCGGCTATAAGCGCGGCCGCCGCGGGACGTCCCAGCCCCCGCAGACCAGTGAAAGGGAATTGCTGCTCTCCTATCGCGGACTGGACCAGGTGGAACGCAGGACCCGCATCACGTTCGAGCCTGCGCCGGCCGCGCTGACAGCCGGCCGCGCCGAGTTCAGGACAACATTGGCGCCCAAGGGTGAATCGCATTTTTATATCACGACCGCTTGCGAACAGGATTCCATGCCGCGGGCCGAGGCCACCGATTACTTATCGGCGTATGCAAAAGTGCATGAAGCGCTGAGTAGCCAGCTGAATGAGCGCAGCAGGATCGTTACGTCGAATGCCAGGTTCAACAGCTGGCTTGACCGGTCAGTGTCGGACCTGGTGATGCTGACATCATCGCGTCCCGAAGGGCCCTATCCCTACGCCGGCCTGCCCTGGTATTCAACGACATTTGGCCGTGATGGCATCATTACTGCGCAAGAATGCCTTTGGCTCGACCCAAGCCTGTCGAAGGGCGTGTTGCGGTTTCTTGCAAATACCCAGTCGACCGAATTCGATCCGGTACGCGACGCCGAACCCGGCAAGATTCTGCACGAGGCCCGCAATGGCGAGCTCGCGATGCTGGACGAGATCCCGTTTCGCCATTACTACGGCACCGTCGACGCGACTCCGCTGTTCATCGGGCTGGCCGGCGCTTATTACGAACGGACGGGCGACCTGGACTTCATCCGTTCCATCTGGAAAAATATCGTCGCCGCATTGCACTGGATCGACCATTATGGCGACCGCGATGGCGACGGATTTGTAGAGTACGCGCGCTATGTCGAAACCGGCCTGAGCCAGCAAGGCTGGAAGGATTCACACGACTCGGTGTTTCACAGCGATGGCCGGCTGGCCGATGCCCCAATTGCATTGTGCGAGGTACAGGGTTATGTGTTTGAAGCCAAGCTGCACGCGGCCAGGCTTGCAAACCTGCTCGGCGATCTCGCGCTGGCGCAACAATTGGAGGAACAGGCGCAGCATCTGAAAAGGCGTTTTGACGAGCATTTCTGGTGCGAGGAAATCGGCACCTATGCGATTGCCCTGGATGGCGATAAAAAGCAATGCGCCGTGCCGTCCTCCAATGCCGGGCATGCGTTGTGGAGCGGTATCGCCACGCCCGAGCGTGCCGGCCGCGTCACCGCGCAGCTGTTAAGCGACGACTTCTATTGCGGCTGGGGCATCCGCACCATTCCGCGCCAGGCCGCGCGGTACAATCCGATGGCCTACCATAATGGTTCGGTCTGGCCGCATGACAATGCCATGATCGCAGCCGGGATGGCGCGCTACGGTTTCACCAGCCAGGCAATGCGCGTGTTCAGCGCGTTGACTGACGCCAGCCTGTATGTGGACCAGCACCGGATGCCGGAACTGTTTTGTGGCTTTGACAGACGGCCTGAGGAAGGCCCGACGCTCTATCCGGTCGCCTGCTCGCCTCAGGCCTGGGCCGCGGGGAGCGTCTTTTATCTGCTGCAGGCATGCCTGGGGCTTTCATTCGACCCGTCCAGACCGGAGATCCGGTTCAGGCATCCGCGGCTGCCCGGCTACCTGGAAAAAGTCGAGATACGCGATTTGAAAATCGGCCAGGCTACCGTGGACCTGATGTTGCAGCGTTATCCGAATAACGTCGGAATTAATATTATCCGGAAAGAGGGAAATGCCGAGGTCGTTATTGTGGCGTAACACACGATGCGCGCGCCAGTTCCTCGCGCTGCCAGTCGATTACCTGCCTGAAAGCCGCCCGCCGCGTGTAATAAATACCGCGCGCTGCCACAATTTCTACCTTTGAATCACACGCCCGCTGTGAGCCGGTCCGCCGCCGCCTGGCATGCTTGCTGCATGCCATCGAAGATTCCCCGACGAGGCTATCATGAGCACCACGATAACGGACACCTTCATTCACGAATCCCATGATCACCCGCATGGCTGGAGGCGCTGGCTGTATGCCACGAATCACAAGGACATCGGTACCTTGTACCTGTGGTTTTCCTTTGCCATGTTCATGGTGGGCGGCGTGCTTGCATTGGTGATACGCGCGGAATTGTTTCAGCCGGGATTGCAATTCGTTGAGCCGCAATTCTATAACCAGTTGGTGACCATGCATGGGCTGGTCATGATCTTCGGCGCCATCATGCCGGCGTTCGTCGGCTTTGCAAACTGGATGATACCGCTCCAGGTCGGCGCTTCCGATATGGCATTTGCCCGCATGAACAACTTTTCCTTTTGGCTGCTGCCGCCCGCCGCGATGCTGCTGATCGGCACATTCTTTACCGGCGCCGGATCGACCGGTCCCGGATGGACCATGTATCCGCCGCTATCGCTCCAGATGGGCGTCGGAATGGACATGACGATTTTTGCCGTTCATATCATGGGCATTTCATCGATCATGGGCGCGATCAACATCATCACGACGATCCTGAACATGCGTGCGCCTGGCATGACGTTCATGAAAATGCCGATGTTTTGCTGGACCTGGCTGATTACCGCGTACTTGCTGATTGCGGTAATGCCGGTGCTGGCCGCCGCCGTCACGATGATGCTGACCGATCGCCATTTCGGCACCACCTTTTTCAATGCCGCGGGCGGCGGCGACCCGGTCATGTACCAGCATGTCTTTTGGTTCTTCGGCCATCCGGAAGTCTATATCATGATTCTGCCCGCATTCGGCATCATTTCGCAAATCATTCCAGCCTTCGCACGCAAGGCGCTGTTTGGCTACGCTTCCATGGTGTATGCAACCGCATCGATCGCCATCCTGTCATTCATCGTGTGGGCCCATCATATGTTCGCGACCGGCATGCCGGTCACTGGCCAGCTGTTCTTCATGTACACGACAATGCTGATCGCAGTGCCGACCGGGGTCAAGGTATTCAACTGGATCGCAACCATGTGGAAGGGTTCGTTATCGTTCGAGACGCCGATGCTGTTTGCGGTCGGCTTCATATGGGTATTCGCGATAGGCGGATTTTCCGGCCTGATCCTGGCCGTTGCGCCAATCGATATTCAAATGCAGGATACTTACTATGTCGTCGCGCATTTTCACTATGTGCTGGTGGCCGGTTCCCTGTTTGCGCTGTTTGCCGGCGTGTACTACTGGGCGCCGAAGTGGACCGGCGTGATGTACAACGAAACGCATGGGCAAATCCATTTCTGGAATTCGCTGATTTGGCTCAACGTCACCTTTTTCCCGATGCATTTTCTCGGCCTGGCCGGAATGCCGCGCCGCTATGCCGATTATCCCGCGCAGTTTGCCGATTTTAATATGCTCACTACAATCGGCGCCTTTGCCTTCGGGCTTTCGCAAGTGTATTTTCTGTTTGCCGTATTGCTGCCGATGGTACGCCCCGGACGCAGCTCGCTTGAAAAAGCGCCGGTCAAACCATGGGAAGGCGCGGAGGGCCTTGAATGGACAGTGGCGAGCCCGGCCCCGTTTCATACATTTGAAGTGCCGCCGGTTGTCAAGTGATCGTTATCACGCTATCCGAACCATCCGGACCATCCAAAACATCCAAACCATCCGGACCATACAAACCATCCAAACCCTCCGAACCATCCGAACCATCCGAACCATCCGAC
>JAQGMO010000364.1 GCA_028292315.1 Herminiimonas sp.
CTTTCCCTTGTTGAAACGGCCCTCCGGATCGACCCGCAGCTTGTATTCGCGGAAATCGCCGATCTCGGCATCGGTGAGGAATTCAAGCTTGGTGATGCCGATGCCGTGTTCGCCCGAAATCACGCCGTCGAGCGAACGCGCAAGTTTCATGATGCGCGCAACCGCCGCATGCGCATCCTGCAGCATTTCGTAATGATCGGAGTTGACCGGGATATTGGTGTGCACATTGCCGTCGCCCGCATGCATGTGCAGCGCGACAAACACCCGTCCGCGCAATACCCGCTTGTGAATCGCACTGGCTTCTTCCAGGATCAGCTTGAACGCGCCGCCGTTGAAAATCTGGCGCAGCTGCGCGCGCACCTCGGCTTTCCACGACACCCTCAGGGTGCGGTCCTGCGCAAGATCGAATAGCGTGGCATCCGGCTGCCGCTTCAGGCGCTCGTCGAACACCGGCCCCAGCTTGGCCAGCCCGAGCGCAAACAGGTCATCTTTTGCATCGGGCAGCGGCCGATCGAGATTCGCCAGCAGATAGGACCAGCGCGCCTGCACCGCATCGAGCAATGCCAGCGCCTGGCCGACCCGGTCTTCAAGCAATTCAGCCGCCGGAATATCGCCGCCTTCGGCATCGTCGCTCTTGCCCAGCGGCAGATTGCCGGTGGCGAAGAACGCGCTCAGCTCGGCGATGAACTGCAGCTTGTTCTTGATCGACAGCTCGATGTTGATGCGTTCTATGCCATCGGTATACTCGCCCATCCGGTTCAGCGGAATGACCACGTCTTCATTGATCTTGAAGGCATTGGTATGCTTGGCAATCGCGGCCGTACGGGCCCGATCGAGCCAGAATTTCTTGCGGCTTTCGGGACTGACCGCGACGAACCCTTCGCCGACCCGCGTATTGGCGATTCGCACTACTTCGGAAGCAGCCTGGGCCACCGCGTTTTCATCATCGCCGACGATATCGCCGAACAAGGCCATCTTGGGCAGCACGCCGCGCTTGGACTTGGTGGCATAGCCAACCGCGCGCAGATAACGCTCGTCGAGATGCTCGAGGCCGGCCAGGATCGCGCCGCCCTTTTTGGTCTGGGCATCGAGGTAATCCTTGATTTCGACAATCGAAGGAATCGCATCGCGCGCCTGGCCGAAAAATTCGAGGCAGACGGTGCGCACATGTTTCGGCATCCTGTGCAGAATCCAGCGTCCCGACGTGATCAGGCCGTCGCACCCTTCCTTCTGGATGCCGGGCAAGCCGGCCAGGAATTTGTCGGTTACGTCCTTGCCCAGGCCTTCCTTGCGAAATACGCGGCCGGGAACTTCCAGTATCTCGGTCTTGAACGGCGCACTGGTCCGGCCCTTTTCCGCCGGATGGGTCCATTCAAGTTTGAAGCGCGCGACCGGCGCATCATGGATCTTGCCCAGATTATGGTCCAGCCGCGTTACCTCGAGCCAGTCGCCGTTCGGATCGACCATGCGCCAGCTTGCGAGGTTGTCGAGCGCGGTACCCCACAGGACCGCCTTCTTGCCGCCGGCATTCATGGCGATATTGCCGCCTATGCAGGAAGCTTCCGCCGAGGTCGGATCGACCGCGAACACGAAGCCCGCCTTTTCAGCGGCATCGGAAACCCGCTTGGTCACCACGCCGGCGCCGGTATGAATGGTGGCATATTCGCGGTCGACGCCGGGCAGCATGGTCATTTCCACTTCACCAAGCTGTTCCAGCTTTTCGGTATTGATCACGGCCGACATCGGCGTCAGCGGAATGGCGCCGCCGGTGTAACCGGTGCCGCCGCCGCGCGGAATGATGGTGAGGCCGAGTTCGATGCATGCCTTGACCAGCCCGGCCATCTCGTCTTCGGTATCGGGCGTCAGCACCACGAATGGATATTCTACGCGCCAGTCGGTCGCATCGGTGACATGCGACACGCGCGACAAGCCGTCGAACTTGATATTGTCTTTTTCGGTATAGCGGCCGAGCACGCGGGTGGCGCGCTTGCGCAAATCATAAGTCTGGCGGAATTCTTCGCCGAAATCAGCGACCGCCTTGCGTGCCGCCTTCAGCAATGCTTCGACGCTGGCGCTGCGGGCCTTGGCAATCTCGAGCGCCCGGGGATCATGCGCATCCTCCAGATCGGTGGTGACGCGGCGCTTGTCGACCTCGGCCAGGCGGTGGTTGAGCGCATCGATCAGCGCCTGTCTGCGCTTCGGATTATCGAGCATGTCATCCTGCAGGTACGGATTGCGCCGCACCACCCAGATATCGCCCAGGACTTCATACAGCATGCGCGCGGAACGGCCGGTCTGACGCGCGCCGCGCAGCGTATCGAGCATCCGCCATGCTTCTTCGCCCAGCAAGCGAATTACGATTTCGCGATCGGAAAAAGAGGTGTAGTTATAAGGAATTTCACGCAAGCGCGTAGGAACGGCGCCGGTTGGCGCGTCGGATAACAGGGCCTGGATTTGTGCGGGGGCGTTCATCAGTAGGGGGAAGGGACTAACGCTAAACAGGCATTTTAGCTTATTGCGATGCGGCAGGGAGAAACCGGCCCGCCCGAGACCGGGTCATTGACGCATTTGCCATGAAAACCTGTCATGAAAGCGCCATCCGTGCCGCATGGCGCTTTCATGACATTTAAAACCATTCCAGCAGGCGCCGCCAGAATCCGTTTGGCACGTTCAGCA
This sequence comes from Herminiimonas sp., assembly GCA_028292315.1. Classification (GTDB taxonomy): domain Bacteria; phylum Pseudomonadota; class Gammaproteobacteria; order Burkholderiales; family Burkholderiaceae_D; genus JAQGMO01. The sequence continues at coordinate 2,677 of JAQGMO010000364.1, forward strand.
GCGCCCATGTGGCGGTCAGATAGCGTAGAAACTTACCGACCGCCATGTAAAACACGCTGGGCCAGAACGGCATCCTCAACCAGCCGGCCAGGGTGCAGATCGGATCACCTACCCCGGGCAACCAGGAAAGCAGCATGGTTTTCGGGCCAAAACGCTGTAGCCAGCCGAACCACCGGGTGCCGCGCTCTTTCGCAAAAACCTGTTTTGCGCCGTAACCCATCCAGTAATCCACGATGCCGCCGAGCGTGTTCCCGAGGGTCGCCACCAGGATCGCCGGCCAGAACAGGGCCGGGTTGGCCTTGACGACCGCAAATACCGCAGGCTCCGATCCGAGCGGAAGCAATGTGGCCGACACCAGGCTGATGATGAAAATGGACGACAGGCCGACCGTGGGCAGGGCCAGGATACTCAGCATCCAGTAAATAGACGACACGATCATTAAAACAAGGCTCCGCCGCGGCAAAGCTGTCCATTATAATGATCTGTTGCTTCGGGCGCGCTATTAATATTGACCTATGACCACTGACTACCTCAAGAAAATTCTGACTGCCCGCGTCTATGACGTCGCGATTGAATCGCCGCTCGACCTCGCGCCGACCTTATCGGCGCGCATGCAGAACCGCATCTATTTCAAGCGCGAAGATATGCAAAGCGTATTCAGCTTCAAGCTGCGCGGCGCTTACAACAAGATGGCGAACCTGGCTCCGGCGCAGATCAGGCGCGGCGTGATTTGCGCATCGGCCGGCAATCATGCGCAGGGCGTTGCCCTGTCGGCGGCGCGGCTCGGCTGCCGCGCGGTCATCGTCATGCCGACCACGACGCCGCAGGTCAAGATCGATGCGGTCAATTCGCGCGGCGGCGAAGTCGTGCTGTTTGGCGACTCGTACACGGACGCGTACCAGCATGCGCTTACGCTCGAGAAAAAGCTGAAGCTGACCTTTGTTCATCCATTCGACGACCCGGACGTGATTGCGGGGCAAGGCACGATCGCAATGGAAATCCTGCGCCAGCATTCAGCGCCGATTCACGCCATCTTTGTCGCCATCGGCGGCGGCGGACTGATCGCGGGAATCGCCGCCTATGTCAAGGCGGTGCGTCCGGAGATCAAGGTCATCGGCGTGCAAACCGCCGACTCCGATGCGATGGCGCGCAGCATTGCCGCCGGAAGGCGCGTGACGCTCTCCGATGTCGGCCTGTTTTCGGACGGCACCGCGGTCAAGCTGGTCGGCGAGGAAACCTTCCGCCTGGCCAAGCAATATGTGGACGAGATCATCATCGTCGACACCGATGCCGTGTGCGCCGCGATCAAGGACGTGTTCCAGGACACGCGCAGCATTCTCGAACCGGCCGGCGCATTGGCCGTTGCCGGCGCCAAGGAATATGTCGAGCGGTCCAGGCTGACCAAAAAGCCGATCAAGAACGAGACGCTGGTCACGATTGCCTGCGGCGCCAACATGAATTTCGATCGCCTGCGCCTGGTGGCCGAACGGGCGGAAGTGGGCGAGGCGCGGGAAGCGGTTTTTGCCGTGACGATTCCGGAGCAGCGCGGCAGCTTCAAGCGGCTGTGCCAGCTGATCGGACCGCATGGCGTCACTGAATTCAACTACCGCATCAATGATGAAAAGGTAGCCCATGTATTCGTCGGCATCCAGATCGCCAACCGGGACGAGTCAGGCAAGATCAGCAGGGATTTCGAGAAGCATGGCTTCAGGACGCTGGACCTGACCCATGATGAACTGGCCAAACTGCATATCCGTCACCTGGTCGGCGGCAAAAGCGCGCTGGCCGAGAATGAAATGGTCTACCGTTTCGAATTCCCGGAACGGCCGGGCGCGCTGATGCGCTTCCTCGACAGCATGGCGCCGGGCTGGAACATCAGCCTGTTTCACTATCGCAGCCAGGGCGGCGATGTCGGCCGCATCCTGGTTGGCTTGCAGGTGCCGAAGAAAGAAATGAAAGCGTTCCGTTTGTTCCTCGCCAACCTCGGCCATCGCTACTGGGATGAGACGGACAACCCGGTATATAAACTGTTCCTTTAACGGTGCAACCCATGTAAACCCGCCGGTTTCGCAGAACCGGCATTCGGCACGAGGCGACTGTCATGACGAATCCCACTCCGGCGGCTTCTACGACGCCGGCGGCTGCGGCGGCCGCCTCTGCCAGGCCGATCGGGCAGTATAGGTACTATGACTTCGTGATGGCCGCTTTCGTGACCATCCTGCTATGCTCGAACCTGATCGGCGCGGCCAAGGCGGCGGAAGTCACCCTGCCATTGCTCGGAACGGTGACTTTCGGCGCCGGCGTGCTGTTTTTCCCCCTGTCTTATATTTTCGGCGACATTTTGACGGAAGTGTACGGCTACGGGCGCGACCGGCGCGTGATCTGGGCCGGTTTCGCCGCGCTGGTCTTCGCGGCAGTGATGTCGGCCGTCGTGCTGAGCCTGAAACCGGCCGCCGATCCATTCAACAGCGAATATCAAACCCACCTGGCGGCAGTATTCGGCAATACGCCACGCATCGTCGCGGGCTCGATTATCGCATTCTGGACTGGCAGCTTTGTCAACAGTTACGTGATGGCCAAGATGAAGGTGCGCATGAATGGCCGGCGGCTCTGGATGCGCACGATCGGTTCCACCATCTGCGGTGAATTCGTCGATTCGAGCCTGTTTTATGTGATCGCTTTTTACGGCATCTGGTCGAACCAGCAGCTCGTCACCGTGATTGTCGCGCAATACCTTCTGAAGACCGGCTGGGAAGTGGTGATGACGCCGGTGACCTACAAGGTGGTCGGTTTCCTCAAGCGCAAGGAACGGGAAGACTACTTCGATCGGGCGACCGATTTTAATCCCTTCCGGATCCGGGCCTAGGTGCTGTTTGAAAGCCTGGCAAGGCGATCGGCCCACTGCCGTCCGCGTAGCACAGACGAAAGATCAATTCCCTGTTTTCATATTAACCGGCATTAATATTTGGCCGCCTGCCGGCCAGGCAGATTCCGGTTACGTTGATGAAAGCACCAATGAACTGTGTGCGGCCATATCCCGCAACCAAGCCGTCATCATCCGAATCTGGCAAAATGCCGGTTTAAGCCTGAAGCCGTAATATGACCGTGCCAAATTCACCAGACGCCTCGCCCCTCGGCAAACCCTCCGCCTACAAGACGGAGTACGACCCGTCGCTGTTATTCCCGATCGCGCGCCAAGGCAAGCGTGACGAACTCGGCATCTCCGGCACGCTGCCGTTCTTCGGCATCGATATCTGGAATGCGTATGAACTTTCATGGCTCAACCTGCGCGGCAAACCGCAGATTGCGATCGCCACGATCACCGTACCGGCCGACTCGCCCAATATCATCGAATCGAAATCGTTCAAGCTGTACCTGAATTCTTTTAACCAGACCAGGCTCGCCGGCACCGAAGCA
>JAQGMO010000373.1 GCA_028292315.1 Herminiimonas sp.
CCACCCGATACACATCGCTGCAACGGGTGAATCAGGCTCCCTGGTCGTCCAGGTAAAGAATCAGGGCACCATCATTCCCCCCAGCTCTTTGCAATCCATCTTCAATCCGCTTGTCCAGCTCGCAAAAGGCCATGAATCGGACCATCGTCCGGCGACCAGTCTGGGCCTGGGATTGTTCATCGCCCGTGAAATTACTGAAGCGCACGACGGCACGATTGCTGTCGAGTCCAGCGAAAAGGAAGGTACGACCTTTACTGTCCGGCTCCCGAGAGAACCCTCTCATAAGGCGCAGGCTGGTAGCGCATCATGAAACCGTAATCACAGAGCGAAGCGGCCTGTAGCATTGGATTGGGAAATTCTCACATAGCGCTACACAGTTTAAACCTCACATAATCCTCACATAATCCTCACATAATCCTCACATACTTCAGCCTACGGTTTTTCACCGAACAGCTGACGATGGAAAGTCATGACCAGCGAAGCCAGCAGAATCCCGGCGACGATGGCAACGACATCCTGCGTGGTGACCGGCTGGAATTGCTTGACCGCATGCCGTCCTGTTGCGGAAATGATATCGATCACCGCATACGCCAGAAAAGCGCCGAATAACAGGGTGGCCTTCGCATCCCCGTTAGCTATCGGGACGAACAGGCAGTTGATGCCGGGCATGAAACGTTTTTCTTTCCTCAGGCGTGAGTGGGCACAAAATGCGTGCACTGATGTCTATCAGGTAAAGGAGAAAAGATGACCACCATTGGATACCATTGTTCGCATGAGCAGTACCCCCCTTCCCGGCTTCTGCACCATGCCAGGCTGGCATCGCAGGCCGGATTTCAATCGGCGATGTGCTCGGACCACTTGCACCCCTGGAGCGAGCGGCAGGCGCAAAGCGGGTTTGCCTGGTCCTGGCTAGGCGCGGCGCTCGAAGCCAGCCGCCTTTCCTTCGGCACAGTATGCGCGCCGGGGCAGCGCTACCATCCCGCTGTCATTGCCCAGGCGGCGGCGACACTTTCGGAAATGTATCCGGACCGCTTCTGGCTTGCGGTCGGCAGCGGCGAGGCGCTGAATGAAAATATCACGGGCGCACCCTGGCCGGCAAAGCCCGAGCGGCACCGGCGGATGAAGGAATGTGTCGATATCATGCGTGCGCTGTGGGCCGGGGAAACCGTCACGCACACCGGTCTCGTCCAGGTCAGCAATGCCAAACTCTATTCCAGGCCCCAAAACCCGCCCGCGATATTCGGCGCCTGCCTCAGTCCCGAGACCGCCGAGTGGATGGGAGAATGGGCCGACGGCATGATTACCGTTTCCCAGGACCGCATCCAAATGCAACGCATCGTCGACGCGTTCAGGGCCGGCGGCGGGCGCGACAAGCCGATGTTCCTGCAAGTAGTCCTGAGCTTCGCCGAGTCGGATCAGGCGGCCTTGCAGGCCGCTTGCGACCAGTGGCGGCAAGCAGCGCTTGAGCCGAACCAGCTTGCGGACCTTGGCTCGCCGGCCGCGTTCGACCAGGCCTGCGCGGCAGTGCGGCCGGCAGACGTAGCCGACAGCATCCGGATTTCATCAAGCGCAGCGCAGCACCTGGAATGGCTAATGCAGGATGCCGAACTGGGGTTCGACCGGCTGTTCCTGCACAACGTGCATCGCGACCAGGAAACCTTCATCTCGGTCTTTGCCGAGCAGGTGCTTCCCCATTTCGCCAGCGAAAGCGCCGCGCTGCAGCGCGATGTTTCCGATGGCGCTACGCCGGCGGCCCGCGGTCACATGGTCCAGTCAGGACCGCTTGGATAGTTGGCACGTTTACCCCAAAGGGTCCACCATAAATGCCGGCATTCTTTCGCCGGCGGGCGCACAGGCCAGGAAGCGCTCGGCCACATCGAGCGCCTCGGCAATGGTGATATGCATATCGAGATAGCGGTAGGTGCCGAGCCGTCCGACGAAGGTCACATTGGTTTCCCCGCCCGCCAGTTCGATATACCGGTTCAATTGCGACTTCTCCTTCGCCAGCCGGATCGGATAATACGGTGTGTCGCTTTCTTCGCAGAACCGGCTGTATTCCTTGAAGATCAGCGTCTTCGTGTGCGTCTCCCACGGCGAGAAATGCTTGTGCTCCGAAATGCGGGTCCATGGCACGTCTTCATCGCAGTAGTTGATGACCGCATTGCCTTGATAATCGCCTTCATGCCGCTCCGCCGCAAAATCGAGTGTTCGATATCCAAGCCGGCCCTCGGTAAACCCGAACCACGCGTCGATCGGTCCGCTATAAAACACATGGGCGTAGTCGCCCGCGATCGCGCGCTCGAACTTCGTGTTCAGGTGCACCTTCACATTGGGATGATCGAGCATTCTCTCGACGATGTAGGTGTACCCGTTTCTCGGCATACCCTGAAACGTGCTTGCATAATAGTTATCGTCGTAATTGAAGCGCACCGGCAGACGCTTCAGGATACTCGCCGGCAGCTCGGACGGATGCACCCCCCACTGCTTGGTGGTGTATCCTTTAAAGAAGGCTTCGTAGAGTTCCCTTCCGACGAAGCGCAATGCCTGCTCTTCGAAGTTCTGCGCGGTTTCAATGCTGCGGTCGCCGATCGATGCCATAAAGGCTTCGGCTTCTTCCGGATTAAAGGTTTTGCCAAAAAACTGGTTAATGGTCAGCAGATTCACCGGCAGCGAAAACACGCGTCCCTTGGTAATCGCCTTCACGCGATTGGTGAACGGCATGAATTCATCGAACCGCCGTATGTAATTCCATACCTTCTCATTACTGGTGTGGAAAATATGCGGGCCATAGGTATGCACCATTACGCCTGTCTCGGCGTCACGCTGGGAATGGCAATTGCCCGCAACGTGTGGCCGCGCGTCGAACACATCGATATCGTAACCCGCCTTCCCCAACTCCTGGGCAATGACCGCGCCCGAAAATCCCGCGCCCACAACAGCGATTTTTTTCACAGATCTGCTCCTCTACATTTAGAAATTTCAATCAGCTGGCCGGCTCAGCTGCTGCCGTAATGCGCGGCCTGTCCCGAATAGTCTTCCTCGACCGCCTGCTGCCTTAATCGCAGATAGCGGGACAGTGCGTCGTCCAGCGTCGGCAGCAGGATTGCCCGTTCGCTGTGCAGTGCGCTGTATGCCGGCCGAACGGCAGCATGGTTTAGCCTGGCGCATGATGTCGCTTCCAGCCGGCTGGCATCGATTCCCGCCATGCCGCTCGCTTTCAGCGCCAGGTCAGCCCAGGTAACAGGCTGGGCATTGGTCAGGTGCCATACCCCTTTTTCCTTGTCGATCAGCAGGTCGAGGCAGGCATGGACCAGGTCCGGCACATAAGTCGGCGACACGGTGACATCATTAGCCGCAATAAAAGGCGAGCCTTCGGCCAGCGTCTTCAATGCCTGGGTAACGAAGTTGTGGCTGTCCCACGGGCCGAAAAACGCGCTGGTGCGAATCACCAGCGCCGCGGGATGCGTGTCCAGCACAATGCGTTCCGCTTCGGCTTTGCTTTTGCCGTAAATATTGAGTGGACAGACATTGTCGGTTTCCACATACGGCGACTGCTGGCTTCCATCAAACACCAGATCACTGGAAAACGTCATGAACTGAATGTCATGCCTGATGCATGCGATTGCAAGTACGGAGGCGCCATGCGTGTTTTCCCGGAAGCAGCGTTCAGCGTCGCTTTCGGCTTCGTCCACGCGCACATAGCCGCCAGCATTAATGATTGCCCACGGCTGGTAGCGCGCAATGGCGCGTTCTACCGAAGCGGGATCGGCGATATCCATATCCTGCCGGCTTACCAGCCGATACGCCAGGTTGCGTGTTTCGCAGATGCGGGCAAAGGCGCTGCCCAATGTGCCGGTTGCCCCGGTAATCAGAATCGGCTGGATAAGTTGATTCTTCCCATGGTGGCGGTCTGCGGAGATCGATGCAATTGCCGTGCTGGTCGCCACGGGCGGGCAATAAAACCTGCCGGGCCGGCGCCACCATCCCTGCCCCTGCAGTACCGGATGCGACAGCTCCCGGCCTGCCGACAGTTCGCGCATCAGGTTAGCCACGGCGGTCGGCCGCGGCCGTTGCGAACGGACATCGAACGGGCCCGGTTCATAATAGCCCTTGCACTCGGTGACCAGGCAGTTCCAGTCATACGAGCCGAGCAAAGCCCATACCGTCACCGCGCGCACGTCGGCGCCATTGCGTTGCACCTCCCGCGCCGCATTCCATATTTCAAGCAGCCAGCGCAACTGGTCTTCACGGTTGGCGTCGATATGGGCTTCCGTTACCGCGAGCGGCAATCCATAGCGCTCCCATGCCTCCCGCAGCAGAGGCCCTATTCCCGGGGTGGGCGTGGCGAGCGCGCGCGGCGCTTCGATGTCTGCATGATGGAGTTCACGGTAGGTGCCTGTATATCGTTCGGGATAGCGCTCCACCCGGTGGTCTAGCCAGCGCTCGCTGGTGATATAGTAATTGACGCCGATGATGTCGGGAGGACACGGGTTGTCCCTGAACCATAGAAATTCGGCCGGATCGATGCCGGTCCCGGTCAGATAATCCCATAACGCGTGCCCGGGGCCGACTTTTCCGCACAAAAGGTCCCAGGAAAGCCAGCGCCGATCGTTATAGAAATTCGCCAGCGCCGACATTTCCGGCGTGCTGTAAGTCTTGCCGAGGTCGTCCGTTTGTACCAGCCTTGCGTGCGGGTTTACCTCGCGGATGGCTCGCATGGAAAGCACCACGGCACGGCACTGGTTCAATAGCGCCTGAATGAATGTGCGCTCGTCACGCCCATGCGGATACCAGACGCCATACAGGCCGCTGAAGCGCGCGGTTGTCAGTGGCTCATTCACCGGCGTGTAGTACTCGAGCCATGGATAGCGCTGTGCGACCGCCCGCGCGAACCCGGCCAGCTGTTCCGCGAAGCCGGGATCGACCAGGCTGGTATGACGGGGGCCGCTGCCGTGATGCACCAGGCCGACAATCGGCGTGATCCCGAGCCGCTGCAAGCCCGGCAGGCGTTCATCCGGCCATGTCCAGTCGGCGCGGTCGAGGCCATCCGGTGCAGTACGTTCCCACAGGACCGGATAGCGGATTGCCCGAATGCCCAATGAGGCAAAGCGCTCCAGGTCGTCCCTGCGGCTGGCGTGCCCGTTCCTCTCCATCTGGCTGAAATAATCGTCCATTACGCGGTTCACGGTGCATTCCAGACCGCCCCATAACTCGACCTGCCGATTTAACTGGTGCCTGGTTTTTTCATTCATATGCGTTGACTAGTTTTGGTTGATCCGAAACGGAATTTGGCGCGATGGATTTCAGGATTGCGATGCTTCTTTGCGTCATACAGGCTGGGCTTTCCTTTCATGGCGATTTCCGGAACAGGCGTCGAAATGCCTAGCAAAACTTCGCTGTTTTTGACTGCCGGTTCCTGGAAAAAAGCATGGGGTGATGTTTGGTGCGACACCAGAACACATGCTGCGGCTGCTGACATCCAAAGTTGCAACGTGGATAAAAAACAATCTGTGAATCCATACCATTCCGACATTATTGATTTCGGTTATTAACAACTTGACAAATCTTTGAGGTGGCGAAATTTTTTTCGTTCAATTTCTCGCAGTCGAGACATAAATCGAAGTGATGTAGATCAAACATGCTGCCTGACGGCATATGGCTTATGTTTAATTCGCCATGCCAGTAGTTCGTATAAAACCGGGAATCATTGGCTCTGGGCAAACAAGAAACGTTCATCGCCTTAATCCGATGCCGGATTTTTAAGAATCCCGCTTGAGTCCAGATAAATTGTAACTATTTCTTCCGAGAGGAAACTATTTCCTTTGGGAACGAATCAGAGGGTGTCTTAATCAAAAGCAACATTACCAATGACACCTACGCAAATAGCCACTCCCGTTCGACGACCCTCTTTAATCCATGTTCAGCCACTTGCCCTTCCCACCCTGTTTGCCGTATTCGGCATGATCATGGGCTCCTGGGCCGGCCGTATCCCCGCATTGCGCGAAGGCATGCAGATATCGCATTCTGCCCTCTCATTCGTGCTGCTTTGCGGCGGCCTCGGAGCCGTCATTTCCTATCCCTTGTCGTCCCGCATGATGGCGAGGTTCGGCGGCAGGAAAACCCTTTTCTATGCCGGGCTGGCATTATTAGCCGTTTTAGTTTGCATCGGCCTTGCGCCTACCGTTCCGCTGTTGATGCTGGCGGTGCTGATGCTCGGCATTACAGCCAGCTGCTTCGATGTCGGCGTGAATGCCGTGGCAACAAAACTGGAAAAGACCAGCGGCGAGTCGAAATTGTCGACCTTGCATGCCTGGGGTTGCGGCGGCGGCTTGGCCGGTGCCACACTCGGCAGCCTGATGGCCAGCATGCAGATTGTTCCGTCCACCCATTTCCTCCTGGTCGCCATTCCGGTGGCCTTCGTACTCTGGCTTGGTTACGAATTGCTGGAAGCCGAGGATATCGGCCAAAAGATCGAAAAGAAATCATTCTCCCTGCCGCGCGGGCCGCTGGCCCTGCTCGGTGCCCTGGGATTTTTCGCGGCGATGTCAGAGGGCAGCATCGCTGACTGGAGCGGCGTATTTCTGAAAGATCACTTCGGCGTAACAGACGGCTTTGCACCGCTCGCCCTTTCGGCCTTTTCCGTGATGATGCTGATTACCCGCCTGGTGGGCGATAAGTTAAAGGATAAATACGGCGCGCGCCGGCTGATTACCTTAGGCGCCATCGTTTCCGCTGCCGGCCTGTTCTTTGCGGTATTAGCGCCGAATCCGTATCTTGCGCTTGCCGGTTTCGCTGTGGCAGGGCTGGGACTGGCGCTGGTATTTCCTTTCGTCTTCAGTGCGGCTGGCAAGGAAGGCCCGGTGGCATTGGCCGGCGTGGCAACCATGACCTATAGCGGCAGCCTGATGGGCCCGCCGGTAATCGGCTCGCTGGCACATGGCTTTGGCATGCAGGCGGCAATGGCTTTCATTGGCATATTGAGCGTGATGATTGCAGTGGTCGCCGGCAGAACGTCCATGCTCAAATAAAGGTGTAAAAATCCGGCCCTGTATTTCCTCAGTCTTGGCCGGATTTCTTATCAACCATTCGATTTTCCGCATGGCGGTTTTTTAGAGACAAGCAAACAACAAATTTGGTAAAGTGCACGAGCGCATTGCGTATATGCACTATTCGAGCAGCCGCCGTCCAGCGAAGCTGCCACATCCAACCTTAAAGGAGTCATCTTGCTTAAGTCTCTGTTTACCTTGGCCATGGGCGCCGCACTGGCATTTTCCGCTCCCGGCCACGCACAGCAAAAATATCAACCTGAATATCGCCTGTCGACTGTACTTGGTAACGCTTTCCCTTGGGGCAAGGGAGGCGAGCGCTGGGCAGAGCTGGTCAAGGAAAAAACCCAGGGCCGCATCAACATCAAGATGTATCCGGGCACCTCGCTCGTCGCCGGCGACCAGACACGTGAATTTACCGCGATCCGTCAGGGCGTGATCGACCTCGCGGTCGGCTCCTCGATCAACTGGTCGCCGCAAGTCAAGGAACTGAACCTGTTTTCGCTGCCGTTCCTGCAACCGGATTACCGTTCCGCCGATGCGCTGATGGCAGGCGAGACCGGCAAGATGATCTTCAAGGCGATCGAAAAAAACGGCGTGGTGCCGCTTGCCTGGGGTGAGAACGGTTTCCGGGAAATCAGCAACTCGAAGCGCGAGATCAAGACGCCGGCGGATATGAAGGGCATGAAGTTCCGCGTGGTCGGCTCGCCGCTGTTCAACGATACCTTTACCGCGCTGGGCGCGAACCCGACGCAAATGAGTTGGGCCGATGCGCAGCCGGCGCTGGCTTCGGGCGCGGTGGATGGCCAGGAAAATCCGGTCTCGGTATTCCTCGGCGCCAAGATCAGCACTGTCGGCCAGAAGTACCTGACGCAATGGGGTTATATGAATGATCCGTTGATCTTCGTGGTCAACAAGAAGGTATGGGAAAGCTGGAGCAAGCAGGATCAGGAAGCGGTGCGCGCCGCCGCGATTCAGGCCGGCAAGGAAGAGATCGCCCTGGCCCGCAAAGGCCTGACCGGCACCGATAACGCGTTGTGGAAGGAAGTGGAGACGCAGGGCGTGAAAATAACCCGCCCCGGCGCCGCCGAGCTTGAACAGTTCAAGAAGCTGACCCGGCCTGTTTACGACAAATGGTCGAAGACAATCGGCGTCGATCTGATCAAGAAAGCCGAAACAGAGATTGCTGCGCGCAAATAGCAACTAGCAAATAGCAGGTAAACGCCGCATTGCATGAATCCCCTCTCATCCGTGCGAGGGGAAATTTCGCCGCGCAGCGTCCATTCAAGACCGCTCCCTGAGCGGTATTTCTTTTTAAATGCATACAAGAGAGTTTTCAAATGAGTGATTTACCGGACAGCGCGGAATCGCGCGGCGAAGCGCCACCGCGCATACCGCTGAAAATTGAGGAGGCGTGCGCGGCGCTGGCGATGGCCCTGATTTGCTGCATCACCTTCGCCAATGTGCTGGTGCGTTACTTCACCGACGCCTCGTTTGCCTTCACTGAAGAGTTTTCCATCTTCCTGATGGTGGTGCTGACGCTGTTCGGCGCGTCGGTGGCTTTTGCGCGCGACCGGCATATCCGCATGACTTTCCTCACCGAACGCCTGCCGCCCAACGTCGCGCGCAAGATCGAGTACCTTGTGATGACGCTGAGCGCCATCATGTTCGCCGTGATGGCATGGTACGGCACTTTCCTGTTCTGGGATGACTGGCAGTACGACACCACCTCGCCCGGCATCGGTATTCCGCAATGGATTTACACGATCTGGCTGCCGCTGCTGTCGGCTGTGATTTTCCTGCGCATTATCGGCCGCCTGATCCGCCTCGTCCGTCAACCCGTCGACCGGGACGCATCATGATCGCGGAAGGCAGCGTCATTCTTTTTCTCGGTTTCGCCGTGCTGCTCGCACTCGGCGCGCCGCTCGCGGTCGCACTCGGCATTGCCGGCAGCGCGGTCATCCTGATCGAGGGTTTAGGCATCATGTCGGTGCCGACCAATGCGTATAACGGCATTGCCAAGTACCCGCTGCTGGCCCTGCCCGTGTTCGTGCTGGCGGGCATGGTGTTCGAGCGCGCCGGCGTTGCCGTGCGGATCGTCCGCTTTGCTTCGGCCGTGGTCGGCAAGCGGCGCGGCGCCCAGGGCATCGTGGCGATCCTCGTATGCATGTTCCTCGGCGGGATTTCCGGCTCCGGCCCGGCCGATGCAGCCGCGGTGGCAATGGTGATGATCCCCAGCATGCTCAAGCAAGGCTACCCGAAGGAATTCTCGGCGACGCTGATCGCGGCCGCCGGTTCCACCGCGATCCTGATCCCGCCGTCGGTTGCGCTGATCGTCTACAGCGTGCTGGTGCCGGCGGCCTCGGTGCCGGCCCTGTTTGCCGGCGGCGTTATCCCTGGCATCCTCGCCGGCCTGTCGCTGATCCTGCCGACCCTGTACTTTTCATGGAAGCACGGCTGGGGCATGGACGATGGTGAACCGACGCCGCGTTTCTGGGCTACTTTCAAGGAGGCGGTCTGGGGCTTGCTGGCGCCGGTCGTTATCCTCGGCGGTCTGCGTTCCGGCCTGTTCACGCCGACCGAGGCAGCGGTGGTGGCGGTTTTCTATGGGCTTGTCGTCGGCATTTTCATCTATCGCTCGCTGACGCTGCGCGACGTCTACCGCGTGCTGGTCGAGTCGGCGGAAATCTCGGCCGTGGTAATGCTGATCATTTCGCTGGCTGGCGTGTTCGCGCATGCGGGCTCGACGCTCGGCGCCTTCGACGCGTTCGCCAAGCTGCTTCTCGGCTTTACCAGCAATGAGGGCATGATGCTGGTGATGATTACCATCATGCTGCTGATCGCCGGCATGCTGCTCGACGCGGTATCGATCTACCTGGTGTTCCTGCCCATCCTGCTTCCGATCATGGCGATCTACAAATGGGACCCGGTATGGTTTGGCATCATCATGACCATGAACATGGCGATCGGCCAATTCACGCCGCCGATGGCGGTGAATCTGATGGTGACCACCCGCATTGCCGGCATTTCGATGGAATCGACGGTGCGCTGGGCGCTGTGGATGGTAGGAGCGATGCTGCTGGCGCTGATCCTGGTCACCGCGTTCCCGCAACTGGCGCTCTGGCTGCCGCAATCTTTGGGATATTGAACATGACAAAAGAGATTTTCTATATGAGCGCGACCGGCATGGCCGGCGCAATCCGCGCCGGCCATCTGTCCGCACGCGACGTGATGCAGGCGCACCTGTCGCGCATCGAGCGGATCAACCCGAAGGTCAATGCGATTGTCACGCTGCATGCGGAACAGGCCATGGCGGCCGCGGCGGCAGCCGATGAAGCGCAGGCCCGGGGCGAACCGCTCGGCCCGCTGCACGGCCTTCCGGTGGCGCATAAGGACCTGTTGCCGACCAAGGGCATGCGCACCACTTTCGGTTCGAAGGTGCACGAAAACCTGGTTCCCGCTTACAGTGCGCTGGTAGTTGAACGCCAGCAGCAGGCCGGCGCAATCAGCATCGGCAAGACCAACACGCCGGAATTCGGCGCCGGCTCGCAAACCTTCAATGCCGTATTCGGCGCGACCCGCAATCCGTACGACCTGTCGAAAACCTGTGGCGGCTCAAGCGGCGGCTCGGCGGTGGCTTTGGCGACCGGCATGGTGGCGCTGGCCGACGGCACGGATATGGGCGGGTCGCTGCGCTGCCCGGCGAATTTCTGCAACGTGGTCGGACTGCGTCCGTCGTTCGGGCGCGTGCCGCAAGTGCCGGCGCTCGACGGCTGGGACAGCCTGTCGGTGAGCGGGCCGATGGCGCGCAATGTCGAAGACCTCGCCCTCTATCTCTCCGTGATGGCCGGACCGGATGCGCGCGATCCGCTCGCGATTGCCGAAGATGGAGCGCGTTTCCGCGCCCCGCTGGCGCGCGATTTCAAGGGAGCGCGCATTGCATGGAGTCCCGGCATGGGCGGCCTTCCGGTTGACAAGCGGGTCATGCGTGCGATCGAATCGCAGCGGCAGGTGTTTGAAGACCTCGGCTGCGTGGTTGAAGAAGCCTGTCCCGACTTCCGTGACGCGCATGAAGTCTTCATGGCACTGCGCGCCTATGCGTTCGAATTGGGCCTGGGCGCAGTGATGGACCAGCACCCGGGCGTGCTCAAGGATACGATCGTATGGAACATCGAGGAAGGACGCAAACTCGGCGCAGCGCAGCTCGCCCGCGCCGACAAGTTGCGCACCGCCCTGTTCCAGCGCATGCATCGCTTCATGCAGACCTACGACTTCATCGTCCTGCCGGTGAACCAGGTGCCGCCGTTTCCTATTGAACAGCAATATGTCAGCGAGATTGATGGGGTGCCGATGGAAAGCTATATCGAATGGATGCGTTCATGTTATCTCGTCACCGCGACCGGACATCCTGCGATCTCATTGCCTTGCGCCTTTACCGATGATGGCTTGCCGGTCGGTATGCAAATTGTCGGACGCCATCAGGGCGAGTTCGCGTTATTGCAGATTGCGCATGCATTCGAGCAGGCAACCGGCGTGTCGGCAAGGCGTCCGACAATTGCCTGACGGCGCCTTTGCTGTGCGGCGCCGCACGGATGACTGATATCGTGTGCTGTAAAAGGTCAGGAGGACATCGGCCCCCTGGCCTGTTTCACATCAGGGAAATTCATTCCCGGTTTCTTAACGGCTTATTCTGCTTACCATCGCAATGAACTGATCGAAGGCGACCGGCTTACGTACATGCGTTTCAAAGCCTGCGTTCAATGCCCGATCAACGTCGCTCGGCCGGGTAAAACCGCTCAGTGCGATGGCTGGCGTTGCCATCGTGGCTTTCCGCTTGCGCAGTTCCGCGAGCAATGCATAGCCATCCATGCCCGGCATGCCTATATCCGAAATTATCAGGTGATAAGGCTCTGCCGAGTCTTCCGCAATCCTCAGTGCTTCGGCGCCGCTCGATGCCGTCCTTACCTGCGCGCCCTCGGCATCCAGCAACCCGCTCATGGTTTCCAGCATTTCCCACGCGTCGTCGACGAGCAGTATGCGTTTTCCGGCCAGGGTGCCACTGCCCTGTTCCGCCGGCAGCGGCGCCGTGTGGCGCGCTATGGCCAAAGGAAGAAAAATGCGAAACAGCGCGCCCAGCCCATCGCCCCTGGAATCCGCTTCCACCCGGCCGCCATGGCTGTCGACCAATTCCTTCACCAGCGCCAGACCAATGCCCATGCCGCCGTACTGGCGTGTCGTGCCGGTGTTCGCCTGTCGAAACATCTCGAATACAAACGGCAAAAATTCAGGCGGAATGCCTCTGCCTGTATCTTCCACTTCCATGCGGGCAGT
This sequence comes from Herminiimonas sp., assembly GCA_028292315.1. Classification (GTDB taxonomy): domain Bacteria; phylum Pseudomonadota; class Gammaproteobacteria; order Burkholderiales; family Burkholderiaceae_D; genus JAQGMO01. The sequence continues at coordinate 12,378 of JAQGMO010000373.1, forward strand.
ATCCCCTTCCTGGCTCAGCCGTAGGGATATCTTGCCGCCAGCCGGCGTAAATTTCACCGCATTGCTCAACAGGTTCCATACGATCTGCTCCAGCCTCACAACGTCGCCGTGAACAATCATCTCGTCCGGCACCATGTCAACCTGCAGCGACACTCCCTTCTGGTGCGCATCGGGCGCCATCAGGTTGATGACGTGGGCTACCACCTCGCTGAAATTGACCTGCGTACGGGTCAGGGTCAGCTTGCCGGTATGCAGGCGCGACAAGTCCATCAAATCATCAATGATCCTGGCTTGTCCCTCTACCATGCGCTTGATCGTCGTCGCTCCGCGCGCAACCGCTGGAAGCGTTGCCGTTGCCGGTAACCGGCCCAGCATTTCAGCGGTCAGCTGGATCAGATTGAGCGGCTGCTTCAATTCATGAGACAGCACCGCAAAAAACTCGTCGCGCAGCCGCCCCGCTTCCTCCGCACGCAGCCTTTCCTGCCGTTCCCAAGCAAGTTTGGCTTCCTGTTGATCCCGAATCCACTTGGTCCCCGTCAGATCGCGCGCGATCTTGACATAGCCACACATTTCTTCATCCATCAACGGCGACGCGATACCGCTGCAATAGACCCGCGTGCCATTCTTGCGCATATGCCAGCGATCATCCTCCGCACGCCCGTCTTCCCGCGCGTGCCGCAGTTCATCCTGAAATGCGCCGTTCGCACGGTCTTCAGGCGTGTACAGCACTTCACCGCTCTGGCCGACGATTTCCGATTCGGCATAGCCAAACAGACGCTCGGCTCCGCCATTCCAGCTGGTCACGATTCCTTCCAGATCCATGGTGGCGATCGCATAATCTCTCGTGCTGGCTGCGATAAGCCGCATGCGTTGCTCATTAGCCAGCAACTTTTCCTCAGCCGCCCTGCGCCCTGAAATATCGATGAAGGTCAACACCAGGCCTTCGATACGGTCTTCCGCCGTACGGTAAGGCAGCAGCCTGGCGATATACCACTGCCCATCTTCGGTGCCGCGCACTTCCCTTTCAATTGGCTGCAACCTCTCGAATACCTGCTCGATATCCTGGATCATTTCCGGATACTCAAGACGATAAGTAATATCCAGCAAGGAACGATGCACATCGCTTGCAATGATATTGAACAGGCGGGCCGAGGGCTTGGAGTAACGCTTGATCCGCATGCTACGGTCAATAAAGATCGTGGCTATTTCTGTTGCTGAAAGGAAGTTCTGTAGATCGTCATGGGCTTTGGCGGTCTCATCTACCTTGATCTTCAATTCAAAATTGACGGTGATCAGCTCTTCATTGATCGATTGCAATTCTTCCTTGCTGGTCTCCAGTTCTTCCGCAGTCGAGCGCAGTTCTTCGTTGCTTGCCTGCATTTCTTCATTGGTCGCCTTCAGATCTTCCAGCGTCGTTTCATATTGCTCAATGACCGATCGCAGCTGTGCCTTGGTTTGCATAAGCTCTTCTTCAAGATGCAACGCAAGCGAGTCCTTGTCAGCATGCATTGTGACGATATTACTGGCGGCCGATTCATCCGGTTCTTCAAACAGCACCAGGGACATGCCCGAGCCGGCATGCTGATCCTGCGCCGGGCGGATAATTATCCGAACGAAAGATATCTTGTCTTCATGGTGCACCGGGATGGGCTGGGTTTCCACGTTTTGATGCGAATGGGTTGCCTGGAATAATGCCGCGCGCAATTCGAGTTGCAGATCTGGATGCACCGTCGTCAGGATATTGCGAGACGGTTCCCCGCCAGGATGATGCAAAAAGCGTCCCGCCTGCCTGGTTGCATAGATGACGTCGAGGTTTTGATCGAGCAAAATACTGGGCGGCGCATAATCTTCCAGGAAGCTCCGAAATAATTCCTGCGGAGAAGTCCGCCGTCGGTCAGGAGGATTTCTCGCCGATTTGGCAGGCAGCGGCTTTTCTGTCGAAAGCAATGCCGGCGCTATCATATGGAAATTATTTGACCGGGCATTCACTGCCTGATAAATGCGATATTTTTTATCGACAGGAGTGAACAACTCCGGGACCGCGTCTACCGATTCCGCGCTTCCAAGAAACAGGTAGCCATTCGGCTGCAATGCATAGTGAAGTATTTCAAAGACTTTTTTCTGAATATCCCGATTCAGGTAAATCAGCAGATTCCGGCAGATGATCAGATGCAGTCTTGAGAACGGCGGATCCCGCAGGATATTGTGGAGCGCAAACAGGACCTTTTCCCGGATCTCCCGTTTAACGCAATAGCGTTGCTCATCCTTGTCGAAATACTGTCGCAACCGGGACGGCGCCACATCCGTAGTAATCGATTCCGGATACAAGCCACGGCGTGCAATATTGATTGCCCGTTCATCGATGTCGGATGCAAAGACTTGTATCGACCTCGACTTGCCGGTCAATTCATTTTGATCCGCCAGCAACATGGCAATGGAATACGCTTCCTCGCCCGATGCGCAGCCTATCGACCAGGCGCGAATCTGTTCAGTCTCCAGCGAATTACTGAAAATTTTAGGAATGATATCCCGTTCCAGCGTATCGAATGCTTCGCGATCGCGAAAGAAATTGGTGACGCTAATGAGCATATCCTGCAGAAGCGCCCGCGTTTCGGAATCATGCTGTTCGAGAAATTTTCGATATGCAATGACGTTCTGCAAGCCGGTGACTTGCAAGCGACGTTCGATACGGCGCAGGACCGTCGCGCGCTTGTATTGCTTGAAGTCATGTCCGGTACGCAGGAACAGGATACTCATTATCTGGCGCAAGGCATTTTCGGATTCTTCGGCTTGCGCTTCATCCTGATCCGTGTGAATGCTCTGTTCCGGCGAGCCGGCTACCGGCAGCTTTAATACCCTTGAATTCAAATACAGTTCAATCAGTTTTTGCGGCAACTCGACTACGGGAAGAATCAGGTCAACCATATCCGTACCGATGGCGCAACGCGGCATGCTGTCATATTCAGCATCTTCAGGAGACTGGACCGCAGTCATTCCGCCTCTTTCCTTGATGCGGGCAATGCCGACGGCGCCATCCGAGCCGGCCCCGGACAGGATGATGCCGACAGCTCGCTCCCGATGTACCTCGGCCAATGTGCGAAAAAACACGTCGATCGCGATATGACCGCCCCGCGGCCGGGCTGCCGATACCACTTGCAGGCTGCCGTCATTCATTAAAAGGTCTTTTGACGGCGGGATGATGTAGACATGGTTCCTTTCGATTGGAACCGTTTCCGTCACCTGCAATACAGGCATGCTGGTTTTTAATTGCAGGATTTTTGCAATATTGCTTTCATGTTTAGGCGAGAGATGCATGACGACAACAAAAGCCATGCCATTGTCTGCCGGCATGGCTTCAAGAAAGCGCTGCAGTGCTTCAATGCCGCCGGCGGAAGCGCCTATCCCGACCACGAAAAAAGGGAGAGTGCTTGGTATAAAACCCGGCGCAGGTGGAGGGAATGCAAGAATCTTTCGTTCGTTATCATCCATCACCGAGGCCGATTTAAATTTTTCACAATATTGAAGCTTACTCTTTTATCAAACATTATCCTGCGCATCTTGTTGACGAAAACCACACAACGTGCTTTCCTCATAGGCTTTATTACAGGATGAACAGTGCGATGTTCAGAAATAGGCCCGTGGTCACCGGCGAGTTGCTTTGCGTGCGGCAACATCTATGTGGTAACCGCTTGCGTGCCGCGGTAACTGACCTGCCTTAGGAGGACGCCGCGCCGGATATACTGACGCAGTCCGGCGGCATGGTCGAAGTGGCACGCTGAATCGGGAATGGCGAACCGGCCCCTGTGGTCCGGCGTTTCGGGAATTTCGATGGCCTGGTCAGCCGCCGGCAATATTACCGGATGCAGGTGCCAAACGTTTCATGGGTTGTTTTCGAAAACAATGCAGCCGGTACCGGATAGTGCGACGAAAACCGCAATCGCCGCGCATCCGGCCTCCCGACTAATGGCCCCGTTTCAGGGACGTGCCTGGTCCAGGCATGGTCGACGCAACGCCTTCACCGGGCCGCCGCGCGCTTATTCGACTTTGATGTTCAGGCGCTTGACGACAGACGACCAGCGTTCCATATCCGCCTTGATCAGCGCAACAAACTCTTGCCGCGGCAGATAGGCCGGCTCCAGCCCCTGCGCCGTCAGGGTTGAAACAAAGTGCGGGTCCTTCAGTGCCTTGGCGGCTTCCGCGCCGATGCGCGACGCGATCGAAGCAGGCACGCCGGCCGGCATCACCAGTCCGAACCAGAGACCGACGTCGAATCCGGGCAACCCGGCCGCGTCCGCCGTTGGAACATTCGGCAATACTGCGCTGGGCCGCTTCGTGGTAACGGCGATCGCGCGCAATTTACCGCTTTTGACGTGCACCGCAGCCGTCTGCGCAGCCATGAACATGGCATCCACCTCACCCGCGAGGGTGGCGACCACTGCGCCGGCAACGCCCGAATAGGGCACGTGCAGCAGTTTGACATCAGCCATGCTTTCGAGCAGCGCCCCGGCCATATGCTGCGGCGAGCCGCTTCCGGCCGAACCGTAGCTGATCGACGTCGGCTTCTTTTTCGCCATCGCGATGAAGGACGCCAGGTCCGTCACGTCCAGCGAGGGCTTGGTGACCAGCACCATCGCACCCTGGGCCACCAGGCAAATCGGCTCGAAATCCTTCATCGTATCGAACGGCAATTTGTAAAGGCTGGGATTGATCGAGAACTGATTCGGCACGATGCCAATCGTATAACCGTCCGCCGGCGCCTTTGCCACCGCATTGAAGCCGATATTGGCCGCCGCGCCGACGCGGTTATCCACCACGAATGCCTGCCCGAGGCTGGCGCTCATCAGCTGCGCCATCCCCCTGGCCAGCACGTCCGGGCCGCTGCCCGGCGAGGTGGGGACGATGAACTTGATCGGTTTTTCCGGATAGTCCCGTTGCGCAAACGCCGTTTTTGAAAGTAACAGCCCAAGGCCTAATGCGGAACAGAGTTGCCTGCGCTTTAAATACATGATTTTGTCTCCTTTGTTTTCTTGTCGTGCGGCGATTGTGATTTATACCCCGATAACGTTCAGCAGGGCGACCCGCTTTTCCTGCTGGACCACTGCCAGGGCACGGCGCAATGCCGGAATCAGTTCCTCACGGGATGTGACCCGTTCGCCATAGGCATTCGACGCTTGTGCATACAGTTCGAAATCGGGGAGCGGCTTCAGCGACGACAATGGCGCAGCGCCTTTTTCATTCTTGTATTTCGCAGCGCTCTTGTTCGGATACATGCCCGTGGCTGCCAACTGGACCGCGTCCCATGCCTCGTTGTTATACACAATGATGAGCACCGGAAGATCGTGCATTGCCGCCGCCTGATGACAGGCGGCCGGATTGCCGAATATATATGCGCCGTCTCCGACCACCACAATCACCGT
>JAQGMO010000292.1 GCA_028292315.1 Herminiimonas sp.
AGGAAGCGGTTTCAAACCGACTGAGGCGGGAAGGACGGGCCGAAAGCCCTTGCCTTGAGCGTGCCCATGGCAAAGGACTGCAACGCAGTGCCCGGCCAAGGCGCCCGGCGCCGGCGAGCTGGTCAGGCTGGATCTGTTCTAGCCTGCCGAAGCGGCGTTGCGGCCGGCGATACGCCCCGAGATGAAGGCCCAGCCAAGATGGTGGCCATGCCCCTCGAGCAGCAATCCGCCCTGGCCCGCCGAACCGGCCGCATACAGGCCCGGGATGATCGAGCCGTCTTCTTTTACCACCTCGAGTTTTTCGGTGACCCTGAGACCGCCATCGGTAAATACCACATAGCTTTTAACCGGGCCAAGCGCAAAGAACGGTCCTTGCTGAATCGGCGGGCGCTGCCCCCGTTCGCCTTCATTGTAGGCGGCAAGCGATTTTTGCAGGCTGTCCGCGGGCACTCCCATGCTTGCCGCCAGCCCTTGCACCGTATTGGACTCATGAAAAATATCGGCGCGATTGCGCCGGTAGTCCGCCAGATAAGCATAAGCAACGCCAGGCGCGGTCGAGATGAAATAAGGCCAGGCTGAAAATTTGTTCGCGACCGCGCTATCGAACAAAATCCATCCCGTGCGATCAGGCTGATTCGCAATATCGACATTCGGCTTGCCGAGTTCGTCAGTGAAGCGCTCGCCGTTTTTGTTGATCAGAATGCCGCCTTCTTTGTAGATATCAGGCGATGGGCCCAGCGCCGTGGTCAGGAAACTCATCAGGAAGGGACGTAATATCCACTGTGGCAAGTGGTTCATCGACCATGCGATAAGCTGCGCAAGCGGTTTGACCGGCGGTAGCCTCTGGATCAGGTTTTGCCGGGTCGGCGGAATGAAACGCATGATCGGGCCGCGCACAATATCGCCGTTTACCACTGTTGCGCCGATCCGGAGCGCCATGCGATGACCATCGCCGGTCGCGGTCGGGTTGACGGGATCAACCGGCACGACCGACGGCGATGCCAGTCGTGCCTTGAGATCCGATGCGCCGCTGTAATCGCCGCTCGCCAGCACCACGCCCTTGCGCGCCCGAAACTGATGGTTCGAGCCATCGGGCAGGGTCGCCTCGACGCCAGTCACCCTGCCGTTCTCCACGATAATGTTGCGCGTCACGGTATTGACGCGAACGTCGACCCCGAGACGATGGCAGTGACGCGTCAGGTTATATGCGAACGACTTTGAATTTGGCACCACATTGTGCATCCGTGGCACGCGGTGGGGCGGCTCCGGCTCGGGTCCGACGAAAACGACGCCCAGATCCATCAGCCAGCGGAGCATCCCGGGCGTATTGTCGACCAGCAGCCGGCGCAAAACAAGGTTGTCGCGAGGCGCCAGCGCTCCAGCGTGGAGCGCCATATCTTCAAAATGCGCATCGGCGGAATCCTTGATCCCGTTTCTGTGCTGATGCGGTGTATCGGTTGCGGTCACGGATCCGACCGACCATGACGTGGAACCGCCGGTCGCAGGATTTTTTTCAAGCAGGATCACGGTGCGGCCGAGCTGGGCCGCCTGCCAGGCGGCGGCCAGCCCGGCGCCGCCTCCACCCACAACAATTACATCTGACTCGGTAACGCTGGACAATCATGACTCCCGTTTAAGAATTAATTAACCCGATATTGCATACATCAGGCGATAGATGCCGACTTCTTTATCGTCCGAATTCAGTACCCCGGCGGTGTCTTCAAGCAGCAAGCGAACCGGGTCAATGCGGTCAACTTCCGTTGCTTCCACCAGCAGCACCCGATGCGCGTGCGCATCGGTATTGCCCGACTTGCGATGCCCATCATGTTGGGCGCGCAGTTCGGGCGCGCCGATCAGCAAATGAACGCCAACGACACCCGCCAAAGCGGCAATCCGCGGTATAAGGGTGTCGATCAGCCATCGGAGCGCAGTTTCATCAGTCTCTCTTGTCGCATCCGGCAGAAACCGCAGCGACAGCATCACGCCGCCTTCGCCCTGGCCGATGCTACGCGCCACCCGAAACGTGCCACGCACGACGTTTCTGAATGAGGCGCGCATCCGCAAGTCCCTGGCATCGACTTCACTCTGCAATCGCAAGTAAGCGTCGGCTACCAGTTGCCCGGCTTGTTCAACCTCATACAAGGCCAGGGTTGCCGGCGCAGTTCCCGGCTCTGCCCGAAAGCGCCGCGCGCGGCGCCAGCCGGGCAGGGCGATACGGTCAGCTATGTGTTTCTCAACATACCAGGTATCGCACTCGTCGCGTGATGCCGGGTCGATGTCAATCCACAGAGCCAGCGCTGCCGAGCCTTGCATCATCTGGGTTTTCCTTCGTCTGCATGACGCGTTATGGAATCAATTTTTGGCGGCGGAAGAAGTCGAAGCTGTCCACCCACATTTTTTTACTGTCATTCTGATCCGCGAATCCATCGCGGCGTGCCTTCGCCATATCGGACACGACATCCCACTGGATTGAAAAGACGTAGTCCCCATAAGGCCACTGGACTAGCGAATGCAATCCGGTCGGCTGTAATCCATGCCTTGCAACCAATTGTTGCCAGATATTTTCCTTGTCGGCCATGAAGTCGTTCAGTGATCCGGGACGCGGCCCGGCCACGTCCATTTGAAAATACGACGCAAACAAGGGCCACAGCTGTTCCCACGACCACGCATCGCCGTTAACGATGTTGTATGCCTGATTGGCGCATCGGGAATCCGTGCTCATCCAGTCGATGGCCTTGGCAAGCAAAGGCAGCCAGGTAAACTGGGTTTTGGCGCGAAAGCTTTCGCGCGTGCCTGGATAAAAAAGCGGAAGGCCGAGTTCGCGCAGAACGGAGGCATACACGGCAATCAAAAGGGTGATGCTGCGCGCTTGATCGGTGCTCAGGTCGCAGAATGTATGCGGCCGGCTGATACTCCAGTTCCACGATCGCCCTTTTTGTCGCCGTTCGACGAAATCCTGCTGCAGAAAATAGTAGTTTTCAAATTGACCTCGCGGCAAGTCCTCGCGATAGGGAACCGGCGACGGCCAGCGCTGATGTCCATAATATTTCGTGCCATGCACCAAATGAACATGACGAAGATCCTGTGCGCACGCCTCGATCACATCAATCAGATTTGCCAGCATGGTTTGGTTCGTTGCTGCCGATTCCGGCTTGCCGCCGAAATGGTCATTGCGCGCCGCATAAATAATATGGGTGACCTCGCGCAAATGACCAAGCTTGTATCGACAATCCGCCGCGTCGGTAAGGTCGACCCCGATCATCGGATGCAGGCGATTCGCGCCCGGACTGCGCGATAAGCCTATTACTTCCACGTTGTCCTGCCCCGATAGATAGGTCAGGACACTGTTTCCGATTTGCCCCGTCGCGCCGGCGATCAATGCGGTATTTTTTATCATTGAATTAAAGGCGCGATTAAAAAACCGGTCGGTAGGCTGCGATCACCGGTCCAAGTTCATTTGACAGTTTTACGCCGGCCTCCGGCGTCACGACCGAGATGCCGCGATAGGCGGCGGAACAGTCAAGGGCGACGGATTTCAGCCAGCTTATTTGCAGGCCCGGATAGCTGAAAACAGGCTGATCCTGATCGATTACCATCAATACCCGGTCTTCCGGCACATCCGGCGCGAATTCCAGGCCTTCGAACAAATTACGCTGATAAAAACGGCGATCTATCAACGGCAGCCATTCACCCATGCCGCGTATTTTTTGATAATAAGGGTCGCTGAATACATCGGGCGAACGCACGGAATACATCGCCAGCGACGGCGGCCATTTTTCATTATCGGTTTTAAAACGCCTGGCGGACGCGATCCCGCTCACCGACGACATAATACGCAGGTGCTCCACATACCACGCATCCCATTGGGCTTCACGACTGCGGTCCGTCAAGCCGCTCTGACTCATGAAAATCATATGGAACCTAGGCTGCGGTAAGTGTGTTCAACAAACTGCCATACCCGTTAATCTGGCGGGCCTTGCCGATCATGCGCAAAGCCGCCCAGATACTGACCTGCGTCGTCGATATAACCGGCTTGCCTAGTTCCTGCTCGAGACGGTCGATTGCCGACATCGTCTTCCAGTTGGTGCACGCCAGAACGATTGCGTCGGCGTCGGGACGGTCGATTTTTTTTGCCAGGTCATAGGCGGAGTCGCCGGACAGGCGTCCGACCTCCAGGTTGTCGACCAGCCCGAGCCCGTGCGCATCGAGCACTTCGATTTCATTCGCTTCCAGGAACGAGCGGGCAATGGAATTTACCCGGTCTTCGAAAGCGGAACCGAGCACTATCTTGCGCGCGCCAAGGTGCCGCAATGCCTCGATCAACGCGGTTGACGTCGTGGTTGCGCGCTTGCCTGTGGCTTTCTCGATTCTGCCGATGATTTCGCGATCATAACCAAGCCCCTTCAATAAACTTGGCATCGTGGCGCCAAGAATGATCACGTCGACATCCGCCGTAGCCAGCAGGCGGCTTTGATTTTCGATATCGGTTACCGCGTCCTCGATCGCATTGGTTGCGATCTGCGTGAGGAACAGCCGTGCCGTATGCAGTGTCACATCGTCAGGCAAGGCGCGATAAAACTCGGGCTCAACGGTAGTATTTGAAGAGGGAACCAGTAAACCGATACGCGACATTCGTTTTTCCTTTATTTGGCAAGTCTGCAAAGCGATTTTTTGACACCGGCATCCGGGCAGCGGATGGCGGCTCCGCAATTCAATCGATGGAGATCCCGGTTTTCCTGACCACCGGCCCCCATTTGGCAAGCTCGGCCTGGATATGCCTGGCAAATCTTTCTGGCTCGCCTCCGACCGGCTCAAACCCTCGTTCAATCAGGCGCTGCCGCATGTCGGGCATCGCGAGAACCTTGTTGAACTCCGCGTTCAGGCGCGCAATGATTTCAGGCGGGGTTTTGGCGGGGACCAGCAAGCCATTCCATGAGGTTACTTCATAGCCGGGCACACCGGATTCGCCAATAGTCGGCAAATCGGGCATACCCAACGAGCGTTTCGCGCTGGTTACCGCGATCGCTTTCAGTTTTCCGCTCTTAACCTGTTGAACGATGGTCGCCGGCTCGCCAAAGATCATGTCCACTTCACCGGACATCAAGGCAACCGACGCCGGCCCGCCACCTTTGTACGGCACATGGAGCAGTTGAATCCCCGCCATCGAGCTGAACAGTTCTCCCGTAAGGTGATTAATGGCGCCGTTGCCGCTGGAGGCGTAAGTCAGCGATCCGGGCTTGCTTTTTGCGAGACTGATCAGCTCATTGACCGACTTGACCGGAACCGATTGATTTACCACCAGCACCTGCGGCACCGACGTCAGGAAGATAACGGGCGCAAAGTCGCTCTCCTTGAACGGCATTTTCTTGTACAGGTACGGATTAATGGAATGCGTTCCCGAGTACGCGAACACCATGGTGTATCCATCGGGCGCTGCCTGCGCAGCCACCTGCGCGCCAATATTGCCGGCTGCTCCGCCTCGATTATCGATAATGATCTGCTGGCCCAGCCCCTCGGAAACCTTGGCCGCCAACAAGCGCGCCAGCACGTCGGCGCCTCCACCGGGCGGCCATGGCACGATCCATCGGATGGGCTTGTTAGGGTAAGTGTCGGCCTGGGCCGGCTGATTTGCAAAAATCAGGCTAAGAAAAAGCCATACACTTCGGACAAATACCGTATGCATCATGTCTCCATTCGTTGTTTTTTTATTTGATCGAACCCTTGCTGTGGCGCCTTTTATTGCCCTGTGTTCCGACGCGCCTCGGTGACGGCTTTTCGCTCGTTTCATGACGTGTAGCAAACGGCATGCCATGGACGGGCCGGCGGCCGGCGGACATGTAGTCGTCGGTGGCCATAGCCTGCCGTATATTGCGGCGCGCTTGCGGTCAAATCGATAGCATGGCCGGGTTAGAAAACATGGTCGCAGCAAAGAAGCCGCGCGGATTGTATTTCCAGTGTACACAATGTGTCTGCCAAAGATACCATTTTGCTTTGGGCGGGGCTCTATAGGAATCTGTTCCAAAATTGAAAAGGTGGTTTTTGAGGGAAGGCGCATTAGCCGCGCCCTTGATATGACTCAAATTGCCAGGCGCGCCAGGGACCATGCTCAAGCAGGACAAGCTGCATGCATGAAAAGGGGCCTACATCATGTTCAAGACGATTCTCGTACCGACCGACGGATCACCTTTGGCGGAAAAAGCGGCGGCCGCAGCAATTCAGTTTGCAAAGGAAGGCGGCGCCAAAATCATCGCAATATCGGTCGCCGAACCGCATCCGTCCCCACTACTTTCCGATAGCGAATTCTTCGGCAGCACGCACCCTTCTTCAACAACGGCACATGACCTGGCTAAGGAGTTTGTTCAAAAGCTCGCTGATGCGGCACGCATCGAGAATGTCCCTTGCGAAACTATTGCCATACACTCAGTCCGTCCTGACGAAGAAATTATCAAGGCTGCGAAAAAATACAACAGCGATCTCATTTTTATGGGCTCGCATGGACACAAAGGCTTGACCGGACTATTTGTCGGTAGCGTGACGCAAAAAGTACTGGCACACTCTCCTGTTCCTGTTCTCGTATACCGCTGAAACTCGCTTGCGGGACAGACGATCAAAACAACTACTTGGTCCAACAGCTTGGTGATGAGCATTAAACGGCTCCGATCGCCACGCTGTAAAGCGATGCCCGAACCTCGCCGTTGTTAGTGACTCAGTGGAGAAGCACGATGAAGACTGTGGACAAAAATATCATTCAACAGAACGCTGGGTGGTCCTTTGAGCACATCAGTGAAGAATTCGATTCGCATATCCAAAAGTCGATCCCCTTATATGAAAGCGGCCATCAGATAGTCTGCCACTACAGCGATTTCTTTTTAAAGTCCGATAGTGTCGTCTATGACATCGGATGTTCAACCGGACAGATGCTGCGCAAACTTGCTGAGCGCCACACGCATAAAAAAGAAATGAAGCTGATTGGAATCGACAATGTTCCAGACATGATTTCGACAGCAAAAAAATTAGCATCCGATGATCCGCGATTGAGCTTCCTTCATGCAAATGTGCTGGACAGTGAGCTGGATCAATCTGATCTGGTCATTGCCAATTACACGGTACAGTTTCTACCGCCCCGGATTCGGCAAATCGTAATTGACAAGATCTACGGCGCATTAAATTGGGGAGGCGCCTTTTTCATGTTTGAAAAGGTTCGGGCGTCGGATGGCCGGTTTCAGGATTACGCAAATCAGGTCTACGTGGAATTCAAGCTGGACAATGGCTTTAGCGAAGCCGAAATAATAAACAAGTCGAGAAGCATTAAAGGTGTGATGGAGCCATTTTCGACTCAGGGCAACATTGACCTTTTAAGGAGGGCCGGCTTTGCAGACATTATGACGGTTCAAAAATATGTCTGTTTTGAAGGCTTCCTGGCGATTAAATAACGCCGGCGTGTCCGGTTTTTACGGCCGGGATATCAGCGGCATGACCTTTGTTAAGCGCGATAATTTGTCTATTTATCCATCTGTGTTTGGTGCGTTATAAATTCGCCGCTGTAGTGGCCGCCAGGGAAGGCAATGTATGAATGAAAAGATTGGTGGCTTTTTCTTTCGATATCGCAATGCGATTGGTCCCCTCCTGTTTTTGTTGGCGCTTTTCATCGGGAATCCGGCATATCCTCTTGGGCAACCCGATCTGGATATCCTATTCGATGTTCTCGGCGTTACTTGTGCTTTGCTTGGTCAGGCGCTTCGTATTTTGACAATCGGCTATGAATATATCGAACGCGGAGGAAAAAA
>JAQGMO010000293.1 GCA_028292315.1 Herminiimonas sp.
GGCCGATCGTCGGCGCAGTGGTGATCATTGCGCTGGAAAACAAGCTGGGCGACTGGGGCAACTGGCTGGCGGCGCTGACCAACATTGAATGGTTCAAGTCGATCGGGGAAGCGGTGACGATGGTGACGGGGCTGATCTTCATCATTTGCGTGCTGGCGTTCCGGCGCGGGATCGTGGGCGAGATCATGGCCTTGTTCAAGCGCAGCCCCAAGGGGGATAAGGCCAAGGCCTGACTGCGGCGGCGGGCTTGCAATACGGCTGGCTGGCTGGCCATTAGAACGGCTGGCCACTGGAGTACTGCAGCGCGGCGTAATCCTGCATTGTCGAATAGAATTGCAATTTGCTTATCTATTTTTCAACCCAGGAGACCTGAATGATCACGCTTTACACCTGGACCACGCCGAACGGCCGCAAGGTTCCCATCATGCTCGAGGAACTCGGGCTGGAGTATGAAGTCCGGCTGGTGAATATCGGCAAGAATGAACAATTCTCACCCGAGTACCTTGCGATCTCTCCCAACAACAAGATTCCGGCCATCGTCGACCAGGATGTCGACGGCGGGCCCCTGGCTATCTTCGAAAGCGGGGCGATCCTCACCTATCTGGCTGAAAAGAGCGGACGCTTTCTCGCTTCTTCGGGCGCGGCACGCTACAAGACGCTGGAATGGCTGCATTGGCAAATCGGCGGACAGGGGCCGATGCTGGGACAACTGGGATTTTTCGCGGTCCGCTCGAGCGAGAAATCGGAGCTCGCCATCAAACGCTTTACCGAAGAAGGGGAGCGCCTGCTGAACGTGATGGAGAAGCGCTTGAGCGAAACGGCTTATCTAGGTGGGGACGAGTATTCGATCGCGGACATGGCGGCTTATCCGTGGACTGTGGCGGCGACGACTTTTTTGAAGGATGTGCTGGTGGATAGCCTTGCGACCCGGCCTGGGATGAAGCGTTGGATGAAGGCGGTGGGTGAGCGTCCGGCGGTGCAGCGGGGGATGCAGGTGCCAAAGGTTTGACTCGAGAGTGACCACCAGGCGTGGGAAGGCTTCGATGCGGAAAGCGAATGGCGGCCATGCATGCGTGCTGAGCGGGAATGCGAGTGCCAGCTATCTTTGCGGGCTCGGGCGGGCAATGCTGGCCATCTTGCAAACGCAAGCACCATTGTGGGCTGGATCGTGCCGCCCGTTCGACGGAGTGACGCCGGCGTCGTAGTTATCCGCCGGCCCGTTAGTGGGTCATCCGGCAAGCGGTCCGAGCGCGCCTACCGCGATGGTAACCAGGCCAAGAATCAGGTTGGTCCCGATCAGCTTGCGAACCTGTCCCAATGCGGCGCCGCCCGCTTTCCAGTCTTGCGCCGCAACCGCCCGGCGTACGCGCTTATACGGGGCGAAAAACAGGTGCGCGAAAATCAGTATCATCAGTATCCCCAGCACAAACATGATGATCACATACAGCGGCGGCCTGCCGATCTGCGCCATCATCGCAATGCCGGTGCCGAGAATCAGCGCGATCGACAGCCATACCCACGGGAAGAATTTTCCAAAAACGCCTTCCCATAGCGGCAGCCTTTGTTCCGGTTGCAAGCGCGATGCCGCCACCGGGCGCAGCGCCATGTAGGCGAAAAACATCCCGCCGACCCACACGGTGAAACCAAGGATATGCAGGAACTTGGCGATGATCATGTTTTTTTGCCTTTACGTTTGAAATGCTGTGAGACGAGCCGGTAAGTGTAGAGCACGACTATCGATGCGACAACCAACTTGGAAACCGGGTCGAGATAGTCTGCCACCTTGGAGTATTGCGCCTCGAGGACGTACCCTGCATAAGCGAGCGCGCTGGTCCAGAGCAGTGAACCGGCGCTGGTCAGTGCCAGATAAGTCGCAAGCGGCATGCCCGCAATACCGGCGGGCACCGAAATCAGCGTGCGGATCGCGGGTACCAGGCGGCCGAAAAAAATCGCCGTATGACCATGACGGTCGAAGGTGCGCAGCGCACGGTCGATGTCCTCCGGCGCGACCGTGAGCCATTTGCCATGGCGCTCCGCAATGCGGTGCAGGCGGTCCTTTCCCAGTTTGGCACCGGCGTAATACCACGGCAACGTGCCGAGTACCGATCCAGCGGTTCCGACCAGAATCACGGCAATAATATTGAGTTCGCCGCGTGCCGCAACAAAGCCGGCTAGCGGCATGATCAGTTCAGATGGTATCGGCGGAAATATATTTTCCGCTGCCATCAATAAAAATACACCCAGATATCCGCTGCTTTTGACGAACTCGACGATGAAGTCAAACATGAATTAAGCACCATTATTGTTTTTTTGCGCATACCACTCGTTGCGCGGAAACCCATGCTAACAAGCCGGTAATAGAACAAGTTTGCTTGAACGCAAATATCTGGAAATGAAAATGCACGCCGGATACCACCCCCGGCGTGCAACCACTGATATTTGCAGTTTATCCCTGCTGCAAGGCGGCGATCCGCTGTTCCAGCGGTGGATGGCTGGAAAACAGCGACATCAGTCCGGCGCCGCCCGCAATGCCCGAGGCCACCATATTCTTGGGCAGCGGCCCCTGGGCTACACCGCCAAGTCGTTGCAAGGCAGCGATCATCGGGCGTGGCGTGCCGAGAATCCGGGCTGCCCCGCGGTCCGCGCGGTATTCACGCTGGCGCGAAAAGTACATCACGATGATGCTTGCGAGGATGCCGAACAAAATTTCGCAGACAACCACCGTCACCATGTAACCGATTCCGGGACCGGCGCTTTCCTCGTCATTCTTGCGCAGCGCCTGGTCGACCAGATAGCCAACCACGCGCGCCAGGAAGATCACGAAGGTATTCACCACGCCCTGGATCAGCGTCAGCGTGACCATGTCGCCATTGGCAATATGGGCAACCTCATGCGCGAGGACCGCTTCGACTTCCTGTTCCGTCATCGATTCCAGCAGCCCGGTCGATACGGCAACCAGCGAACTGTTCTTGCTTGCGCCGGTGGCGAAGGCATTCGGTTCACCCTGGTAAATCGCGACTTCCGGCATTGCAATGCCGGCCTTCTGCGCTTGCGCCGCGACGGTGTTCATGAGCCAGCGTTCGGTCGAGTTGGCCGGGTTCTCAATCACCTTGGCGCCGGTCGACCATTTTGCGATCGTCTTCGACATCAGCAACGAAATAAACGAACCGCCGAAGCCCATCAGGGCTGCAAACACCAACAGCATGCCGAGATTCAAGCCATTCGAGGTCAGGAATTTATTTACGCCGAGAAGGCTGGCGGTAATGCTGAGCACCAGCACAACGGCAAGGTTGGTGGCAACAAAAAGCAGGATACGTTTCATGGTTTCCCTATGGTGATAGTAATGTTGAATCACCGGGCGCGCCGCATGCCGACGCACCCGAATTTTTTTTACAGGCAACATCATAACGCCAATGGGAGTCTTTAAAAAGCGAAGCTAGCCGAACGATTAATTCGGAAAAACAGAAGTATTCACGACGCAGTCATGGCGACAAGTCGTGCCGGCGTCACGGATTCGCGAGCATTGAAAGCGCTACCTTGTGCGCCTCATCTTCGGCCGCCTGCTGACTGTCGAACACCGTTTCCACCAGAACGCGCTGGTCGGCGAAAATAATATTCCGGTGCATCGGATTATGGGACGGACCGTAAATGGCGACATGGGCTGCCCACCCCGGCGCATCGTGCAACTGGATGCCGGCGTATTCAATCTCATATTCACCAATTATATCGGCGCCCATTTCAGTCTCCCGGTATGGAATTAATCGAAACATGAAAGCGGGCGCAAACGTTTTTGGCGCCGTCATGGTAGTGTAAGCCTTAATCGGTGAGGCGAGGCGTGGCGTTGAGCAGGGTGTGACCTGTCGGTAATCAAATAGAGCGACGCCAGTGCCTGCAAAATAATTCGCGAGGAGATAAGAATGCCATTCATGGAATATACGCGTAGCACCGGCCGGCGCCTGACTTATACGATTGCGTATGACGACGGTGAGTATTTCATTCATCGCGACGGCCTGTTGAAAAAATCCGTGCCGGATGCCATGGCGGCGGGCGTTTCGCCTCATGAGGCCAAAGCGTCGCTGATGCTGCGCATGGCGATCGCCGATATCGAGGCGCTGCTGGGGATGGATGAGTAGCCGACGCATCGCGGCGCAGCAGGATACCAAGGAGAACAGCCATGTCAACCGTTGCACAGATTCTTCAGACGAAACACGATAAGTCCGTCTACACGATTCCACCCGATGTCCCGGTGCTGGACGCGGTCAGGCTGATGGCCGAAAAGGGTATAGGCGCCCTGCTGGTGGTGCGGGAAGATGAGCAGATCGCCGGGATCATGACCGAGCGCGACTATGCCCGCAAGGTGGTTTTGCATGGGCGCGCGTCGAGTCAGACGCCGGTGCGCGATATCATGACCTCTTCCGTCATGTATGTGCGCCCGGAAAACACCGTCCACGAATGCATGGCGCTGATGACTGAAAACCGCCTTCGTCATTTGCCGGTGCTGGATAACGGCAACCTGGTCGGACTCATTTCGATCGGCGACCTGGTGAAAGATATCATTTCCGAGCAGCGCTTCATAATCGAGCAGCTTGAACACTACATCATGGGCCAGCGCTAAACGGGATGGCCTGCAGCACTTCCTGTTCCGGATACATCCTGTAACATTCGTTACCTCTTTCCGGTATCAGTACCGGAAACTTTAATGTTAAATGGAATCCTGAATCAAGGGGAAGAATAATGAATAAGAAACCGGGTATCGCTGTGGTGCTGGCGGCAATTGCCGCTTCCATGATGTTTGCCAACCATGCCATGGCGCGGGTCGATGTTGATGTCAATGTCCATGTCCCCGGCGTCTACGCGCCGCAACCTGTATATGTCCAGCCGCGGCCGGTCTATATTGCGCCGGCGCCTGTCTATGTGGCGCCGCCACGGCATGTTCGGCCGCGTCCCGTTTTTGTGGAACGGGAATGGGAACATGAAGACCGCAAGCATCGCAAATACAAACATAAAAAGCACAAGCATCATCATCGGGGTCACGGGCATGGACATCATGACGATTGAGTTCCCGGACGCCCGCCGGGGTTTCCACTTTTCTTGGCACACTCATTGCATTGATTCCATCGGTACGGTCTGAATATTGCGCCTTACGATTTTGACTTTGACTGTTAGCGAGGAATTAGATGATGGAAACTTCTGAGCAGATGATCGAATTACTGGTCGCATCAGTAAGTACCGATACCAGTGAATATAACCGGCAAGTATTCAGGGATGCCCTGTTCAAACTGGTGAGGTTGGCGCAAGCTGAAAAGCTGGCATCGGTCCAGCAGGATTTTCATGCGGTGGAAAGGGCGGTGAGTCAAAATTACAAACGATACCCGTAACCTTATCATTTCGCCATCATGCCGATGGCGGCTAGATAGTCAGACAGCGTCGACACAGCGACGTTTAAAGTTAGACCGGCTTTACTGATCGTAGTCAAACCCCTGATACGCTAGTCCGCGCCAAATAGCCACTCCTCATACCGGGTGATTAAATTTCCTCATGGAAATAAATATTGCTTTATGTAAATTATTTCTGTAAGGTAATACCCGGTGAATCTTATGCCTGAACAGCAAAGGAGACGAAGAATGGCAAGCGAAGCCACGATCAAAAACATATGTCCATGTTGCGGCAAACAGGAAGGAGTTCCCATGGTCCATGGCGATGCGCTGGACGCGGACACGCTTACCCGCGCAATCCGCGGTGAACTGGTACGTGCCGGCCACTCGCGTTTACCCGATGGCTACCGAGCCATGTTGAACCGGAAGTGCCTGCGTTGTGAATTCGAATGGCGGATGCCGGAGCCGTCATCGTCGCACGCGATGCCGCAGTCATCCGCCCTTTAGCTATCCTATCCGCTATCCGCTATCCGGCGTCCGCTATCCCATTCCGCGTCCGCCATCGTCCGCGGTTGCCATTTCGAACAGGTCGAATACGTCGGTATAGAGAAACGATTTTTTCACAGGCTGACCATATTGTTCCGGCGACCCAAAGGCAATAACTTTTTGTTCGCATTCATGTTTTGTTCTGGCGATGATTGCTTCGGTTTTCCGATTGTTCAAATTCTCTGCAATCCAGTAAGTGAATTTCATGGCATTTCCGTAGGTTACCCGATGCTTGCAACTGTGCCGGTCTTCCCCGCAAGTATAGCCGCGGTCCGGGTAAAGGATTTATTCGGTAAGGAATCTATTCAAGCAAGGCGGCCCTGCTTGCCATGCAAGCGATCGCCACGCTTAACAAGGCGATAAATGCGAGGGCCGCCTGCATGCCCCAGCCTTGCGCAAGAAACCCGATAAGCGGCGGGCCGATCAGGCTCCCGCTGTAGCTCAGGGTGGCAACGCCGGCAAGCGCCGTGGCGCCGTGACGCCCGGCCGCGCTGAAGACGAATGGGAATACTGCAGCCAGGCCGGCGCCGGTCAAGGCAAATCCGGCAATTGTCAGCACGACATTAAAGCCGAGAACGGCAATGACGACGCCGACCGCCGCAAGCAGCGCACCCAGCGCTACCACGCGGCGCGCGCCAAAGCGGTCCTTGAGCCGGTCGCAAACCAATCGTGCCGCCAGCATCAGCGCCGAGAATCCGGCGAAAGCCAGCGGCGCCACGCCGTCGTCGACCGCAAGCTGATCTTTCATGAAAACGCCACTCCAGTCGGCGATCGATCCTTCGGCCATTGCGCCGCAAAAGCCAATGACGCCGAGTATGATCAATGGGCCATGCAATAGCGCCAGACGCGGTTTATCGGCGTCGGAGCGTGGATGGAGCGGCGGCAAGTTTTTGAAGCCTGTCCATAACAGCGTGGCTGAGAAGACAGCGACAGCGCTGAAATGGGTTAGCGGTGAAACCGCCATCCATGCCAGCCCACTGCCGAGAAGGGCGCCGGACATCGTGCCGACGCAGAACCATGCGTGCAGCATGGACATGATCGAGCGCCCGGCTATTTTTTCAGCCTCCGCGCCGTAGGCATTGATCGCGACATCGAAACAGCTCGACGCAGCGCCCAGTCCGGCCATTGCGGCGCACAGCCAACCCATGCCCGGCGCCAATGCCAGGCAGGGCAGCATCAGCAGCAAACCAATGCCTGTGTACAGGGCGGCATGCCGCGCTCCACAGCGACTCACCAGCAAGCCTGCGAGCGGCAGTGAAGCCACCGCTCCGATGCCGCCTGCCAGCAATACCAATCCGAGTTGCGCAAGGTTCAGTTGCAATACGTCGCGTATCGCAGGAATGCGCGCGGCCCATGTCGCGTAAATAACACCGAGCAAGAAAAATAGCAGCGGTGCGGCGGCTTGACCGAGATGGGGAGGGCGCGCGGAGAAGGGGGTAATGCCTTGTTTAAAATTCATCAGTGCTGGGGGCGAGAGGTTCGCTTCACAGGGATCGTTAATATTATGCGGCAGCTGGGGTGTTCGCGCCGCCGGCGACGCATATCGTCAAAAACACTCATGACGATATTAAAAATAGTCGCGACGACAATATGGAAAAAACGATTCTTACTTCATTAAAAAAAAAGCGTGGCCTAAATAACATTAAAAAACAATCGCGTCAAATTTAATTCAAAATTCACGCAACCATTATGGCGGCACCTTGTCCTATCAGTTCTCATTAGAAACGTTTCATATAGCAAAGATTGCAACTTGTGTAGCAGTCTATGCAAACAATCCGACTAATAACGGGATATAACTCAATGCCAAGTTTTTCGAAAGTATTCGAATCTTTCAACAATATTTACGTTCGCGCCACATTCGCGTTACTGCTCGCGTTTGGTGCCGCGGCCGCAGCGTTGGTTTACAAACCGGCTGTACTGCAGGCCGCCGACCCCGTCGTGCAATCGCAGGACATTTCCAAAATTACCGAATTGGCGTCCAACAAGGACCGCCTCGAGTACCTGCTGCTCGCAAAGCCCTTGTCCGACTTTCCGCGCTATGTCTTCAAGTACAAGGACGCCGCGCAGATTCATGTCGTGAAGGTGCCGAGCACTTCGCACATGAACCTGGAGCGCGAGGTCCTGCTGAAAAATGCGATCCCGTACGCGATCGCCAAGGATGAATACCTTGACGCGCATAAAAGCGTGATGCAGGATGATGAAGCCCACGGCGGCATGATGGCCGAGGCAGGCGGATTCCTGGCGCGCAACGCAATCGGCATTGCGCTGCTGCTGTTTTTGCTTGTTGCCATGAAAAAAGGCTTGCCCGGCATGGGCTCCAGCGCTTCCGTCATCAAGCCGGAAAACCTCAAGGGCAGCATGGATGACCTGGTCGGGATGGAAGACATCAAGCAGGAAGTCGCACATCTCGAAGAGATGATTCACAACCGCAGCCTGTATCGTTCGCACAATATCGACAAGCCGTTCAATGTCATGCTGACGGGCCCCGCCGGTACCGGTAAAACCAAGCTGGCCGGCTATCTGGCCAAGAAGCTGGATATTCCGCTGATCCAGGCGTCCGGTTCGGGCCTCGAGTCCGGCTTCGTCGGAGGCGGCTCCAAGGCGCTCAACGCAATTTATAAAAAGGCCTGCGCCCAGGGACGGTGCATCATCTTCCTCGATGAGGCGCAAACCCTGTTCATGCCGCGCGGACGTGGTGAACGGAAGTGGGACGATGACACCGCCAACACGCTGCTGGGCCTGTTGGACGGCATCAAGAGCGACGAAGGCGCAGGCGTCATCTGGGTGGTTGCTTCGAATTTCGACGATGCTTCAACGCAGATGGATGAGGCGATGCTGCGGCGCTTCTCGGTAAAGATCAATTTCCGCCTGCCGAATAAATCCGAGCGGCGTGAATTGCTGAAGGTTTTCCTTTCCAAAAAAGAGGAAGGCTGCGTCGACTGGAATAACCTGAACCTGGATTATGTGGCCGAGATCACCGCCAACCTCAGCCCGGCATTGCTTGAAACCGTGGTTGATCGTGCCAGCATGATCGCCATCCAGGAGAAGGCTCTCATCGATACGAACTTGCTGTTCCGCGCGTTCGAACGCGCCTCGCTGGGGCTTACCGACCGCGCGACCACAGCGGAAAAAGACAAGCAGCGCGAACGTGTGGCTTTGCATGAACTAGGTCACTTCTTCATGCAGATCGATCCGTACCTGCGCATGGGTCTTTCGCTCGACGAGGTGAAACAAAAATCGCACCTGCTCAAGATCAGCACCGAGTCGGTCTCGAAACTGGGCGCGCTTGGTTATGTGCTGTCTTCGGCCGACGATGTGTCGTTGCGGACTTTGGAAGAGTTGGAGCAGGACGTGAAGCAATTGTACGGCGGCGTCGCGGCGGAAGAGCTTTTCTACGGTGCCCGCGGAATCTCGGTGGGCAGCCAGAACGATATCCAGAAGGCGACGTCGATGCTCGACCTGATGGTCAATCGCCTGTCGATGTACTCGCGTTCCAAGCTGGACTATACACAGCTCAAGCGTGAAGGATCGAGCGACGATGCGGTCCGCCAAGTGGAGTCGAAGGCCGATGAGCTCTATACCAGCACGCTGGAAGCGATCAAGGATTACAAGGACGTGATCTTTGCCCTGAAGAGCACTTTGCTTGAGCGTTATGTGCTTTCCAAAGACGAGGTGTTTGCGTTGATGGAAGAGATGACAGCGCCGAAGCTTAAAGCGGCCTGATCGGAATCAGTTTTATCACACGAAGGGGCGCTTTGCGCCCCTTTTGCTTTGGGCTTTATGGGTTTAGCCCTAGTAATACTTAGGCAACAAAGCCTCGGGAGCCCGGAGCTTGACGTTACAATATCGCTCCACGTCCAGGAACCAGGAGCGCTAATGTTTCACCAGAACGGCAGCACGGCACAGGGGGTCGCGCAAAGCGGCGATAGCGATGAACTCGAAATGTTCGAGTTGGCACCGGTCTCGCTCTGGCTGGAAGACTTCAGCGGCGTGAAGCAATTATTCGCGCAATGGCGGGCCGAGGGCGTGACCGATCTGCGCGATTACCTGCTCGACAATCCGGTCCGCGTTGCTGCGTGCTCGAGCCGCATCCGCGTGCTCAGGGTCAACCGCAAGACGCTTGAATTATTCGAAGCGGACGACCTTGCTCACCTGGTGGAAAACCTGGGCAGTGTTTTTCGCGACGATATGCTTAAGACCCATGTCGAGGAACTGGCGCAATTATGGGATGGTAAGGATCATTTTTCGAGCCAAACGGTAAACTATTCATTATCCGGCCGCCGGCTCGACATCCAGCTCGAAGGCAGCATTCTTCCAAGCCGCCGGCACGACTGGACGCGCGTGCTGGTCGCGATCGAGGACGTCACCGCGCGTGTCAGCGCGCAACGCGAGCTGGCGCGTAGCGGAGCGTACGCGCGTGGCCTGTTCGACCATTCGCCGGTGTCGCTGTGGGTGGAGGATTTCAGCGCCATCAAAAACCTGTTGGAAGACGTGCGGGCACGAGGCATTACCGATTTTCAGGTGTTCACCGACGTGCACCCCGAGTTTGTCGACCGCTGCATGCAGGAGATACAGGTAATCGACGTCAACCGGCAAACACTGGCGTTGTTCGCGGCGCCCGACAAGACGGTTTTGCTGGCGCGCCTGGGCGATGTGTTCCGCGATGAAATGCGTTCACATTTCAAGGAGCAGTTGATCGATCTGTGGCAGGGTAAACTGTTCCAGCAGCGGGAAGTCGTCAACTACACGCTGGAAGGCGATCTCCTGCATGTCTATCTTCAGTTCTCGGTATTGCCGAGCCATGCGCACGACTGGTCTCTCGTGCTGGTGTCGCTCACCGATATTACGGCGCGCAAGAAGGCCGAGGCTTACCTGGAATACCTGGGCAAGCACGATGTCCTTACCAAGCTGCGGAACCGTTCGTTCTATGTCGATGAATTGAATCGGCTGGAACGGCGCGGCCCGTTTCCGGTCACCGTGATCATTGCCGACCTGAACAACCTGAAGGCAGTCAACGACCAATGGGGACATGCGGCCGGCGACGGCCTGTTGCGCAGGGCCGGCGAAGTGCTGGCCGAAGCAATCGAGGCGCCATCTTACGCGGCGCGAATCGGCGGCGATGAGTTCGCCGTGTTGTTAGCGGGCACCGACGAGCGCGGTGGCGCATTGGTTATCGAGAGAATTCAAAAACTGTTGGAACTCAACAACCAGTATTATTCAACCGCTACCTTGAGCCTGTCGATAGGCATGGCCACCAGCCTGCCGGGAGAGCGGCTGGAGCTTGTCGTGCAAAGAGCGGACTCCGGCATGTATGCGGATAAGCGCGCCTATTACGCCAGGATATCGGGAGCGGACCGGCGCGTCGCAAACAATACGGCAATTACGGATATAGCGCAGGCAGAACCCGGCAAAATGTAAAATGCCCCGATAAATCGGGGCATTTTTTTTCATCTCGGCAAATTGATAAATGTCCTGTCGAAGATCATGAATTGTCGAAATTTCATTGATACGATGATACTGATCAAAAGAATCTATTTTTTAATTCTGAAATGAATTAATTCTTCTCATACTATTCAATCAGGCGCCGTTTTGGTGCGGCATATTAGAAGATTGATCATCAAGAGGTTTCCCATGAATGAAAACCTGGAAAGTGTTTTGCATTATCTTGAAGAAAATAAATTAAAACTCGTGACTGCTGAGTCTTGCACAGCGGGAATGATTGCTTCGACACTTGCAGAAATACCTGGCTGCGGCAGTTGGCTCGAATGTGCTTTTGTTACCTATTCGCCCGAGGCAAAAATGCGTTGCCTGGGTGTGAACGCGGAAACGATCGAAAAATACAATCTGACCAGCGAGGAGGTGGCGCGCGAAATGGCGGAAGGCGCCTTGCGCGCGAGCCGAGCCAATGTCGCGCTCTCGGATACCGGGCTGGCCGGGCCTTCCAATGGTGACAGCGATATCCCGGTTGGAACCGTATGTTTCGCGTGGTCGTTCGAGCATGACGCAACGGTCAGCACTTTTTCAGAAACGAAGAAATTCGATGGCGAGCGCAATCAGATCAGGCAAGCCGCGGCGGAATACGCCATCGATCGCGTTTGGTATTACCATAACCAGGTAATCAAGCCGCAGTCCCGCAACTCAACTCCCTAGGCGATGCTGTCGATCGATATTGAAATGAAACCGACCATTGTTACAAAATTTGCCGCGGCCTTCACGGTCGCAGTCACCTGTGTGACATTGCACGCCGCCGAGCCGCGGACCGACCTGCTCGGTGATCCGGCCACCTTATCCGTGGCCGCCCGGACCATACCCATCAATGCTGGTACCAGGTACATCAACGTGGTAGGTGGCGAGACGATTCAATTCGTCGTCGGTGATAAGGCTTTCGCGTGGTATTTCAGCGGTCCGCTGAGCGTGTGGCAATTCGATTTGAGGCGCGTCGCGCCCGCCGGCCTGCTCGATCATGAAGTGATCGCCTATGTCTCGCCCAACCCGCGCTTGTGGGGATGGTAAGGGAAATCATTCCGGCCATCCGCTCAGGGCGGTGTCGTCCATGAATTTTTCGAACCGGTCGATAGGCAAAGGCGGGCTGAACAGGTAACCCTGGTACGCATGGCAGCCATTGCGCGCAAGGAAGTCACGTTGCGCTTCGGTTTCGACGCCTTCGGCAATGACCGCCAGCCCCAGGCTTTGCCCGAGAGCGACGATGGTGCGCGCAATTACCGCGTCGTTAGGATCATTCAACACATCCCTGACGAACGACTGGTCGATTTTCAACTGGTCGAGCGGCAGACGCTTCAGGTAGGAAAGCGAAGAATAGCCGGTGCCGAAATCATCGAGTGAAAAGCCGACGCCCCTGGCTTGCAGAGCGGTCATCTTGGCGATCGTATCTTCCACGTTATCGACCAGCAGGCTTTCGGTCAGCTCCAGTTTCAGTTTGTGCGGATTGGCGCCGGATTGCGCCAGCACGGCCAGCACCTGATCGACGAATTCGGGATGGCGGAACTGGCGCGCGCTGACATTGACCGCCAGCGTCAACTGCGCTGTGCGCGCCTGCTTTGCCCAGGCCGCCAGTTGCGCGCACGCTGTTTCCAGCACCTTGTGTCCGATCTGTAATATCAGTCCGGTATCCTCGGCCAGCGGAATGAATTCGGCCGGGGAGACCAGGCCCCGTTGCGGCTGAAGCCAGCGTACCAGCGCCTCGGCGCCCGCCACCCGGCCATTGCTGTCGACTTGCGGCTGGTAGTAAACCAGGAACTCGTTCCTCTGCAGGCCCTGACGCAGATCGGCTTCCATAGCCGCGCGGTCGGTCAGCGCGGTTTGCATGCCGGGATCGAAGAAGCGCAAGGTATTGCGGCCCGCCGCCTTGGCCTGGTACATCGCCAGGTCGGCGCGCTTCAAAAGCTCCCTGACATTGAACTGGTGATCGGTGAAGAGGGTGATGCCTATGCTCGGCGTGCTATGGTGTTCATATGCGGCAAATCGGAACGGCTGGTTAAGGGCCGCAAGGATTTTTTCACCGACGGTCCGCGCCTGCGCTGCCGCCTCTTCCAGGTCGCCGCTCAGGTCTTGCAGCATGACGACGAACTCGTCTCCGCCGAGGCGCGCCACGGTGTCGCAATCGCTTACGCATGTCGTCAGCCTTACGGCGACCTGCTGCAGCAGCAGGTCGCCCTTGTCGTGACCAAGCGTGTCGTTCAGGGTTTTAAAATTGTCGAGGTCGATAAACAGCAGCGCACCTTCGCGATATGCATCGTCGCTGACGGCCAGCGCATTTTCCAGCCGTTCCATCAGGAGCAGCCGGTTAGGCAAACGGGTCAGTGGATCATAAAATGCGAGATGCTGAATTTCATGTTCGGCCGCCTTGCGCTGCGTGATATCGCTTTTGATCGCAAAAATCGATTGCGGCTGGCTGTTTTCATCGAGCACCAGCGTCCAGTGTGCCTCCACCGTCAGCGCAGTGCCATCCTTGCGCCGTTCGGTGATCTCGCCGCTCCATTCGCCGTGTTCCATCACACTGCGGATGGCGTCGCGCAAGGCGGACGGATCCTCGTAGAGTAATTTCTCGATCGACTCGCCGATCGCTTCATCGGGCGTCCAGCCGTACAGCCGTTCTGCGCCCTTGTTCCAGAAATGCACCTGGTTATCGATGCCGTGCACAACAATGGCGTCCTTTGCCTTGTCGAGCAGTGACGCCTGTTCGCGGATGCGCGCATCGGCTACCTGGCGCTCCAGTTCGGCCGCCGCCCGCGCCGCAAAAATCTGCAGCGTCGAGGTTGCCAGATCCGATCGCTCCAGCGGTTCCCGAAACAGCACAAACAGCAGACCGACCGGCTGTCCGGCCGAGTTGTCGAGACGCCGGCCTATGAAGCCTTGCGCACCGGGCGCACCGAGAATGGTGAGCGGCAGCGCGTGAGGAAACAGCGCAGCGACATTTTCGGGCACAACCAGGTCATCGGCGGTGAACAGCCGCTGACAAGGCGAGCCGTCGATCGGGTAATCGAAGTTCTCCCTGGCCGCGCCATCGACCACGACCGCAATAGTGCGGGCCGTCGTCGGCTGATCCGGCAGCAGGCGGGCCAAAATCCCGGCCTGGGCGCCGACGGCCTCCACCATATTACGTACCAGCTGTTCGAAAAATTCGGTGCCGGTGCTGGCGGAGACGCCGGCCGCGAGCTTGACCGCCGCCAGCTGGAGTCGCCGCTGCTCATCCTGCAGCCGCAGGTTGTTGATGCCGAACGTCAGATCGTCGGCCAGTGCCTGCAACAGTTTGACTTCGTCGGCGCTGAAGTTCGCGACTTCCGCGGCATACAGGCTGAGCACGCCGAAGGTGCTTGCACGATTGCGGAGCGGCAGGCAGACGCCGCCGCGGAAACCGCGCTCGCTCGACAGCGTGCGCCATGGTTCGTACTCCACATCCACGCTCAGGTCAGGCACCACGACCACTTCGCCGGTACGCACGGCGCGGCCCGCCGGTCCGCGTCCGATCGGCACTGCCTCCGACCAGGAAAGCCGCAATTCACGCATATACCCGGGATCGTTCCCGAAGTTCGCAACCGGTATGATCGATTTGGCCGTATCGTCCTGCGCGAAGCCGACCCACGCGACGCGGTATCCACCGATCTCGACGGCGACCCGGCAAATTTCCTTGAGCAATGACGACTCGTTTTCAGCACGGATCAATGCTTCGTTGCATGCGCTGAGCATGCGCTGGGCGCGGCTGACCCGGGCCAGGTCGCGTTCGGCGGCAAGCCGCTGCGTTACGTCGTTGGTCAGCGCCATCCGCGCGGAGTGACCATTGAAATCGATCGGATGCGAGCTCACCTCGACGCTGATGATGGAACCGTCCTTTTTTCGATGCCGCCAAACCCCGAAGCTTTCCGGCCCGATCGTGCGGATTTTCTGCTTCAGCGCCGGGATATCTGCCTCCGGCCGCAGTGCGCGGATTGTCAGCGCCAGGAACTCGTCCTCGGTATAGCCATAGTGCTTTATCGCCGCGCGGTTTACCGCGAGCACGCGCAGGGTAGCCGTTTCATATACCCACATCGGTTGCGGGTTCTGGTCGAACAGCAGCCGGTATTGTTCTTCCGACGCGCGCAGGCGCTCAGCGGTGCGGTGCCGTTCAATCACGGCGCCGAGCGACTCGACCAGGATCTGCAGGTTACTGACGTCGGGCCGGGTGAATGCGCCGGGCCGGTCAGACATGACCTTCAGCACCCCGATGGCCTTATCGGCGGCGCGCAGAGGGGCCGCGATTATAGAGCGGATTCCCGTGGCCAGTGCCGCCGCGCGGTCGACCCGGTCATCGCTTTCCGTATCTTCACAGTACAGCGCGGTAAGATCGCGCACTGCGACGCCGGACAAGCTGCCCGCGAGTGTCATGCGAGTTCCGATATGGGTGGCAGCCAGGCCGGCAGCGGCCCGGCAAACGACATCCGGACCCTCTACCAGTTCGATCGCACCGAAGGTGGCCCCGGTCAGCGCCCGGGCCCGCTCGGTCATCAAATTCATCACCGCCTGCAGGTCCAGGTTGGCGGAGGCAATTTCCTTTTGCGCCTGGACGATGCCGGCCTGGGTTTCCGTGGCGTGACACGCTTCCTGCTCAGCCTGCTTTCGAACCGTCAAATCACTCATGCCGCCGACCATGCGCACCGCTTTGCCATCGGGGGTGCGGATAACGAAGCCGCGGTCGAGCACATATGCATATGAACCGTCGCGGCAGCGGAACCGGTATTCATCAACCCAGTTTTCACCGCGCCCGTCGATAATCTGATGGATGCCGTCCAGGACACGTTTGCAATCCTCGGGATGAATCCGGCCAGTCCATGATACGGTGCCCGGTTCGATATCTTCCGGCGGAACCCCGAACAAGGTATGAATGCCTTCGCTCCACCAGATGCAGTCGGACTTCAAATCCCAATCCCAGACTGCGTCGGTGGTCGCCTTGGCAACTGTCTTGAAGCGTTCTTCGCTTTCGCGGATGGCTTCTTGCGCCTGTCTATGTTCGTCTGTCAAACGTTCAAGTTCGCTGCGCTGGCGGCGCAGCGCGATCTGCACCATCATCTGCTCGGCCAGGGTCTCCAGCGCTTCGCCCTGTTCCTCGGTCAGCGTGCGCGGCACCCGATCCATGACCGCCAGTGTGCCAAGCGGCACGCCGGCCGGTGAAATCAGCGGCAGGCCGGCGTAAAAGCGGATGCCTTTCACCCCCGTGACCATCGGATCCCCCGCAAAAAGCGCAATTTTCCGGGCATCCGGGATCAGGAACAAGTGCTTGCCGCGCAAGGTATGCGTGCAAAAGGAAATCGCTTGTTCGATTTCCGATAATTCCAGGCCCACGGCGGAATCGATTTTTTGCTGGAGTCCATCGACCAGCGTCAGCACCGCAATCGGCGTTTCGCAAATGCGTGCCAGCAATCGTACAAGCCGCGCCGTCCCGGCTTCCACCTGAGCATCAAGGATATCGCGCGATTGCACGGCATCAGGCGGAGCCTGTTTGAGAAGTCCAGCGTGTGCCATAGGTGCTCGTCGCTTCCGGTGAAAAAATGGAATTTAACAGTTGCCGGTGAATGCGAAGGAATCATACCGAAGAACACGGGGTTAGTGTTGCTCATTGGAAATAAAACACGCGAATCCCACTTTTTGTTGCCATGCAACAGCAAAATCGACCAAATACGCCGGACTGTAAAGTCGGCGACGACGCCGATTTGTGTGGACGTGACGGCTTGCCATTTTTTTGAATTGAAGCATGACTGAATGGTGTACCGCAGCGATATCGAGGGTGTACTAACCGACACTCGCGCGGCAGCCCCGCCCCGCGGAAATGTTCCTGGCTATGCGACATGGTGGCTTTGGGGTCATTGGCTGTGCTACACTCTTCGGGTTTTTGCAGCGCCGCATGAGCGGCTGCTGTCGCAGAAGCTGCGGCAGCGACGCAAATGCGGCATCGATTGTTTCACGGCCTGGACGGCACTGGTTTTTTATGCCCCTTTCACCCCCGATATCCCGCCGCGCGCTGAAGCATACCCGCGCCATTCAAGCAGCAGCGTTTCAGCGCGAGGACGGCTTCTGGGATATCGACGCGCATATCACCGACGTAAAGACACGTGACATCAGTCTCGGCGCCGGCGTTCGTCCGGCAGGCGCGCCGATCCATGACCTTTGGCTGCGCCTGACCATTGACACCGGCTTTAACATCGTCGCGGTCGAGGCCGCTTCGGATGCGGTGCCTTATCCCGGTTATTGCGACACGATCACTCCGGACTATGGCATGCTGGTCGGACTTAACCTGACAAAGGGCTTTCGCCACAGGGTGAAAGAGCGGCTCGCGGGAACCGCCGGTTGCACCCACCTGACCGAACTGGCGCAGGTTTTGCCCACGGCTGCGATCCAGGCCTTTGCCGGTGAAGTCTTCCCGACCCTGGAAAGCGCAGCCGGCGATCCGCGCGGTAGCCACAATCAGCACAATCAGCACAATCAGCAGCACGTTCAAAAGCCGTTTCAGCTTGATCATTGCCACGCCCTGCGTACCGATGGCGAGGCAGTTGCCAAGTATTATCCGCGCTGGGCGGTTAAACCGCCGGCCGAAGTATAAAATTAATCCATCCAGTAATTTTTCTATTAGCGTCTGAAGGGAAGCTCGCATGAAAATCCATGAGTACCAGGGTAAAGAAATCCTCCGCAAGTTCGGAGTGACGGTTCCGCGCGGCATCCCGTGCCTGAGCGTCGACGAGGCGGTCAAAGCGGCAGAGACGCTTGGCGGTCCGGTCTGGGTTGTCAAAGCGCAGATCCATGCCGGCGGCCGCGGCAAGGGCGGCGGCGTCAAGGTCGCCAAGTCGCTTGACCAGGTTCGTGAATTCGCCAACGCAATCCTCGGCATGCAGCTGGTTACCCATCAGACCGGACCGGAAGGCCAGAAGGTACGTCGCCTGCTGATTGAAGAGGGCGCCGACATCAAGAAGGAGCTGTATGTCAGCATGGTGACCGATCGGGTCAGCCAGCGCGTGGTCCTGATGGCGTCGAGCGAAGGCGGCATGGATATCGAGGAAGTCGCTGAAACGCATCCTGAACTGCTGCACCGTGTCGCAATCGATCCGTCGGTCGGCCTGACCGACGCCGATGCCGACTCGATCTCGACCAAGATCGGCATCCCGGCCGCGTCGCTCGCCGATGCGCGCACCCAGTTGCAGGGACTGTACAAGGCTTATTGGGAAACCGATGCGTCGCTGGCCGAGATCAACCCGCTGATCCTGACCGGATCGGGCAAGGTCATCGCGCTCGACGCCAAGTTCAATTTCGATTCCAATGCCCTGTACCGCCAGCCTGAAATCGTGGCTTACCGCGACCTCGACGAAGAAGATCCGGCCGAAATCGAAGCATCGAAATTCGACCTCGCCTATATTTCGCTGGACGGCAATATCGGCTGCCTGGTGAACGGCGCGGGCCTGGCGATGGCCACCATGGACACCATCAAGCTGTTCGGCGGCGAGCCGGCCAACTTCCTGGACGTCGGCGGCGGCGCCACGGCGGAGAAAGTCACCGAAGCGTTCAAGATCATGTTGAAGAACCCGGGCCTGAAGGCGATCCTGGTCAATATCTTCGGCGGCATCATGAAGTGCGACGTGATTGCGGAAGGCGTGATTGTCGCGTCGAAGGCGGTATCGCTGCAGGTGCCGCTGGTCGTCCGGATGAAGGGCACCAACGAGGAAATCGGCAAGCAGATGCTGGCTGATTCCGGCCTGCCGATCATCGCGGCCGACACGATGGAAGAAGCCGCGCAAAAAGTAGTTGCCGCGGCCAACGGACAATAACGAGCATTCAAGCGCACAAGGAAACAACCATGTCGATCCTGATTAACAAAGACACTAAAGTCGTTACGCAAGGCATTACCGGCAAGACAGCCCAGTACCATACCCGTATGTCGCGTGAATATGCCAACGGCCGGAACGCCTACGTCGCCGGCGTCAATCCGAAAAGAGCGGGCGAAGATTTCGAAGGCATTCCGATTTTCGCCACCGTGGCGGAAGCGAAAGCCAAGACCGGCGCCAACGTATCGGTAATTTATGTGCCGCCGGCCGGCGCCGCCGCGGCGATCTGGGAAGCGGTCGAAGCCGATCTCGACCTGGCGATCTGCATCACCGAAGGCATTCCCGTACGCGACATGATGGAAGTCAAGGACCGGATGGCCAAAGCCGGCAGCAAGACCCTGCTGCTCGGACCTAACTGCCCCGGCCTGATCACGCCCGACGAAATCAAGATCGGCATCATGCCCGGCCATATCCACAAGAAGGGCCGTATCGGCGTCGTCTCGCGTTCGGGCACGCTGACGTATGAAGCAGTCGGTCAGCTGACCGCGCTGGGCCTGGGCCAGTCGTCGGCGGTCGGCATTGGCGGCGATCCGATCAATGGCTTGAAGCATATCGATATCATGAAGGCGTTTAATGATGATCCGGATACCGACGCGGTCATCATGATCGGTGAAATCGGCGGCCCGGACGAAGCAGACGCAGCTTACTGGATCAGGGACAACATGAAAAAGCCGGTGGTCGGCTTCATCGCCGGCGTCACGGCGCCACCGGGCAAGCGCATGGGACATGCCGGCGCGCTGATTTCGGGCGGCGCCGATACTGCGCAGGCCAAGCTGGAAATCATGGAAGCGTGCGGCATTAAAGTAACGAAGAATCCTTCCGAAATGGCGCGCTTGCTGAAATCGATTTTGTAATCGGACGGGCATGACAGCGGACCGCCGAAGGGCGGATCGCGGATGATGGAAAAGGGGGCTTCGGCCCCCTTTTCTGTGGCCGCCAGCCTGTATGTATGCCGATCGGCATGCTGCGGTATGCGCGACGGGCAATCCAAACGACCGGAATCGGGGTAACATTCGCATGATAAATCCGGCATATACTTTTTCCTAACATCATGGCCCATCGCGTCGAGCTCGAATTTGCGGCAAAAACCGACACCGGCCTGGTCAGATCGCATAATGAGGATGCGATTGCGATCAGTCCGGACTGCGGTTTTGCCATCCTGGCCGATGGAATGGGCGGCTACAGCGCCGGCGAAATCGCGAGCGGCATCGCCATAGCCAGTTTGAAACAAACGCTTGAGCTGGGGGTGCGTATTCCCCGCGCCGGACGCGGTGGGCAGGTTCAGCGGCTGGTCGTCGAATCGATACTGTCTGCCAACGCGGCGATCTTTGAAGCGGCGCGGGCCGAGCCGCAATACAGGGGCATGGGCACCACCGTGGTGGTCGCATTGTTTCATCATCAAAATGTGATGGTGGCGCACGTCGGCGATTCGCGAGCTTACCGTTTCCGGCAGGGCGTGCTCGAGCAGATCACGCGCGACCACTCGTTATTGCAGGAACAGATCGACGCCGGCCTGATCAGTCCCGAAAACGCGCGCTTCGCGCAAAACCGCAACCTGGTCACGCGAGCCTTGGGCGTGGATCGCGATGTCGAGGTGGAGGGCCATGATCACCAGGTCGAGGCCGGCGACCTGTATTTGCTCTGTTCGGACGGCCTGTCGGATATGTTGAGTGACCAGGAAATCGCAGGAATACTCGGCAGCCCGCTGCCGGATTTGCAGGCCCGCTGCGACGCGCTCGTGTTGCGGGCGAATGAGCAAGGCGGCAAGGATAACATCTCGGTGGTGCTGGTTCAGGCGGTTACGGCGATGGCTGGCGGGGAAGGGGACAGCGTATTCGACCGGATGCTGAACTGGATCAGGTAGGTGACTGGCGGGTTGCGACGCACCCGGCGTCCGCCGGGTCGACAACCGATCCGCGGTCGATGCAGTGGAAGATCAAAAGAGTGAAAGAGACGTGGTTGAACGTGGCGGAATAGGGCGCTGTCCGTGTCTACACGCTGGTCATCGGGGTCGTCTCGCCACGAGTGTGGCCGCGACCGATTGCAGAAATCCAGGTAGCGGCCCGGTTTGCTGCGTGCCTCTGCCACGCTCTCATAGGCATGCAGATAAACGTGTTCGTACCTGACGCTGCGCCAGAGCCGCTCCACGAAGACGTTGTCCACCCAACGTCCCTTGCCACCCATACTGATTTGAGTAGAATTTCCACTTGGCCGCTTGTCTGAATTCGTGGCGCCACATCTTTTTGGCGTGCCGACGGTAACCACCTCGACCGGCGCCGAGGGCATCGGCAATGCGAGCTCGTTCCTGTTCATATCCGATGATGCCGCGGCATTCGCCGACGAGGTCATCAAGGCATATACCGGCGCCGAACGATGGACGCATGCAGCGGAGCGGGCAATCCGGGCGGTGGGAGAGCAGTACACAAAAAAGGCGGCGCGCGAGATTCTGCTGCGGGACATGCCGCTTCAGGGACTCAGCAACGCTTCGGCTGCGGATTAACCAGGTCTTCGACAATAGCGAGAAATTTTTTCATCGCGATTGATTCCGAAAAACGGTCGACTGCATGCCGCCGCGCTTCGATTGCCATTGTTTCACATCGCGCAGGGTTCGCGGCCAGCGTGCGGCAGGCCCCGGCGAAGCCTTGCACATCATCGGTCGAACACAGAATGCCGGTGGTCCCGTCTACGACGACTTCCGGCAATGCGGTGGCGTTACTTGCGATCACAGGTTTGCCGCATGCCATCGCCTCCAGAGCGGCATAACCGAAACCTTCCGAACGCGAGGGAAACAGGACCGCATCGCATCCCCGGTAAGCCTCTATCAATGCTTTTTCTTCGAGCCAGCCGAGCGCACGCATATTTGCCGGGCAGTCGGCGGCGCGCCCTTTCTTCAGGCGCCCGGCAAATGACAGTTCAAAGTCCGGGCCAAGCTGGCGCATGATCGGCGCGAGCAAATCCGCGCCTTTGCTTTTCGATAGCTTGCCGACAAACAGCAAGCGAAACGGCCGGCCCGTTTCACGGCGTGCGGGCAAAGGGCAGAAGCGCTCGGTATCGACCCAGTTGTGAATCACGCTTACCCTATCGATTGCCGTTGCGCGTTTCAGACTGTCGGCCGCGAAGGCACTGACCGCGGTGATTGCATCGGCTGCCTGTAGCGAACGCATCTCGAACGGCTTGACGATAAGCCAGTGATAAAAGCGCTGCGCCGGACTCTGCAGTTTGCGCGACGCCGGATCGTATGCGCTGTGATGCAGAGTGACCACCAGCGGCAATTCGTCGCGCTTGAAGGCATATCCGTTCCAGCTGTTGGCGAACACGATGTCCGTTCCGGTCGGAGGCTTCACCTGCCGGAGCAGGAAAGGCATTGCTTCGAAACGCAGGGAAAACCAGGTGACCTGCGCCGCCAGGCCGTGACGCCTCAGCGCATCGGCCAGACGCAGCGTAAAGACGTCAGTGCCGGTGCCGGCGCGAATAGCCGGAAGCCAGACCTTGATCTTGCCGTTTTCCATCAGCGCGCGCGAATCTCAAGAGGTAGCCAGGCGAGAAAGAACGCCAATAACGGCACAGCGCTGCCGGAACGGGCGCAACGTCGCACTGCCCGCAAGGCCAGACCGATACTTTTTGCAATCAGCAGAAATGGAATTTCCGCCGGACTGCGAGCGGTTTTCAACGCCAGGAGAACATGCGCGCGCGCCATGTGATACTCATAAAATAACCTGGATTGCCGCGACGAACCGCGGCCGGCATGGCATACCACGGCGTCTTCATTACAGGTCAGGATTTTTCCCGCTCGCGCCATTTGCCATCCCAGCAGGGTATCTTCGCCATACATGAAAAAATCGTCGTCGAACAATTTGTCCGACGCTAACAGTTCGCGCCGGAATAACAGGCAGCAGCCGCTCAGGTAAGGAAAGGAAGCAGGCAGCGGCCCGGCCGTCAGCA
>JAQGMO010000012.1 GCA_028292315.1 Herminiimonas sp.
AAATAACCTTCGATCATTGCGCCTGCTTCATGTGAAAGAGTTGACCATCCTGCTGTCGGGACTCCATGATACGCGTCCCGCTGCAGTGCAGCAAGGTGCAGCGGCAAGACGGTCGAACAATCGGAAACCGGTTTGGATTCAATGAGAGAAACAGAGCGGGCAGCGGACCGGACAGCAGCGTTTCCCCCCGGGACTCAAATTACTACAGCAATGCTGCAACTAGTGTGATGACCACCGCCGAAGGCGGTAGGCCGCGGAAATTACGCTATCGGCGACGGCGTGATGCCGCGAGGCCGGCTAACAGTGCGAATCCGAACAGCGGCAATGTTCCCGGTTCTGGTACCGGTACGCGTACGGATGCCGGACGACCGCGTATGGCCATCTCGCCGCCGAACGGATTGCCGTCGATGCCGACAATATGGAGGTCTTGATGGATTTCACCGAGGCGATCGAACTGCACAAGGTTCCCTGCGTCCCGGTCCCAGCCCCAGAATAAATCGCTGACCTCTTCATAGGCCAATCCGACCAGGGTCCGATCAAGCAACAGCGTGTCCAAAAGCTTGCCAGTGAGGTCGAAATGGTCGATGGTATTGTCAAAATACGATACAAAAAGCGTATTATCCGTCGGGTCGTAGGTGATGCCGCCGCCGTCGTCTCGTATGTTGAACAAAGCAGTTTGATCGCTCCAGTCGCTATTGGCCACAGTAACTGAATTTGTGCCGGGAACGGGTAGCGTACTGCCACAGCACTCGACGCCGTAGTTCTTTCCATTGGTGCCGGTTGCGCCGTCCAGCACTTGTGTAAAGTTATTACCACCTTCGGACTTACGCCCGGTTGCTACACCATCACCGAGCTCGTATTCCAGGGCATTGGCGTCATCCCGGTTGCCAAGCCAGATGGAATCGCGAATGGCAGGAGCGTATCCGTAATAAGAGGTGGTAAAGGTCTTGACAATGGCGCCCTTCGAAATTTCCCATGCCGTCTTGTTGTCACCGTCGAATAAATAATAAGAAGTGACATTTGTCGCCCCGGCTGAGCCGCTGACGCCCAGCGCGAGAGCGATTGCGAAAATTGCACGACGAATATTCATGACGACTCCTGACCCGGCCAACTATATAAATGAATTAAAGTAAAACGTCTTCTAAATTTTGAAGCCCCCGTTTGCGGAGGAAGATTTCTTTAAAGCATTATTTATGCCAGGAAATTGATATTTATCAAATTAATCTGATAAATCAATCATTTATCAATTGTCGTCAGGAATAAAAATACGTGTAAGCGCTCCTTTTATCGCTTGTTGTAAAGTTTACCGACACATTTTCGGCTGTGGTACGGCTTCAGGAACCAATAACGGTACAGTTCCCCGACACGCCAACCAGTTCCCGCACCTGCGCAGCCAGCGTCCCGAACACCTTTTCCGCATAGCCTTCCGCCCGCCCCATCACAATCCGGTCGCACCCGATTTCCTGCGCAAACCGGGCAATCGTCGGGGCCGTCCGGCCCACGACAATATGCGTCCTGTAAGGTATCGCGGCCGCGTCGAGAGCAGCCCGCGCCGGCGCCAGCGCTTCCATACCGGCTTCCCGGTGTATCTCGGCGAGTTCGCTGTTTTTAAAGAACATCGCGACATGGCTTGAAACGGAAACCTGCACATTGAGCAAATGGATTTCGACCGGTTCTTCGCGATAGATGGCGATCGCTTCATCGACCGCCGTCGCCATCCTCCCGCCGCAGGTACTAATTAAAACTAGCACTTTTTTCATGATTCCTGCTTCCTTATGAAATGGATTCACGTCGGATCGGGATAGCCGTTCAGGCCGCGCCCGACACGGTATCTGCGGTGGACCGGCTTTGCAGCCACTTGCCGACTGCGACGACGAGGATGGCGCCAACGGCCGGGGCAATCAGATGCAGGTTGTGATGCGCTTCCGTCCATGTCTTGATCGCGGGATCCGAGAATGCCATTTCTCCCGCAACCCAGCCTAGCAGCGCGGCGCCGATGGTGATAATGATCGGGAACCGGGTCATCAGTTTCAGAATTACGGTGCTGCCATAGATGATCAGCGGGATGCTGACCGCCAGCCCGATCACGAGCAGGGTGACATTGCCCTTCGCTGCCGCGGCGACGCCGATCACATTGTCGAGGCTCATCACGAGGTCCGCGACGATAATGGTCTTGATTGCCGCTGCCAGGTTCGAATGGCCCTCGAGCTCCTCTTCACCGTCCTCGCCCTTCAACAGGTTCACGCCGATCCAGAGCAGCAAGGCTGCGCCCGCCAGCTTGAGGTACGGTTGGGAAAGCAGATAGACGGCGAAGAACGTGAGCACGATCCGCAAGACAATCGCGCCGATGCTGCCGAAGATGATCGCCTTTTTTTGCTGCGAGGGCGGCAGTGACCGTGAGGCCAATGCGATAACGACAGCATTGTCGCCGCTGAGCACGATGTTGATCATCATGATCTGCGACAGGGCGAGCCAGAATTCTGGGGTGGTAAGCATGGACATCCGTGTCTCCTTATACGATTGAAGGAGACCAGACCCGGCCTCCGATCTGTCAACAGCATATAGAGGGGGCCTTACGCTTAGCTGTCCCTTACCTTACGCAATCCTTTCCATTTCCTTTCACCAGCCTTACAAGCGGCTCAGGCAATTTCAGGCGCGGGTCGGCAACTGCGGATTCCGGGATTCTCAGATTCTGTATCGCGAGGGCGGAAAGAAAACGGTAAACGTGTTGCCGATGCCGTCCACGTCTTCTTCCAGCGTAATGCGGGCCTGATGCAGCGCCGCGATTTCGCTGACGATGGCCAGTCCGAGCCCGCTTCCGTCGGTAGGCGTGCCGAGCAGCCTGTGAAAGCGCTCGAAAATGCGTTTGCGCTCTTCGACCGGAATGCTGGGGCCATCGTCGCTGATGTGCAGCGTCCCGTGCTCGCCGCCGGTGACCCTGACCGTGACACGTCCTCCATCCTGGCTGTAGCGTACGGCGTTATCGATCAGGTTGTTTACCAGTTCGCGCAGGCGCTGCGGGTCGCCGTCGACCATTACCACCGATCCGGCGCCATCGAAGCCAAGGTCGATGCTGCGCTTGAGCGCTTCCGGCACCCACTCCATCGTGATATCGAGCGCAAATGCATTGAGGTCGAGCGGTTGCAATTCAATCATTTCGACTGCGCCCGGCTCATTACGGGCCAGCGATAACAACTGCACGACCAGCCGTGACAACCGGTCCGCGCTGATGTAAAGCTGCGCCACCGCGTGCTGCAGTTTCGGCAAATCGTTCTCGCGCAGGGCGAGCTCGATTTGCGCCTTGATTCCGGCAACCGGCGTCTTGAGCTGATGCGCCGCGTCGGCAATGAAGCGGTTTTGAAAATCGAGCGTCTTGTGCAGGCGCAGCATCAAGTCGTTGACTTCTTCCACCAGCGGTCTCACTTCACCGGGAACGTCGCGGATATCGACCGGGCTGAGATCGAGATGGGAACGATCGGAAACCGCCCGTTTCAATCGCCGCAGCGGAGCGAGGCCCCGCCCGATTCCGAAATAGACGCCGGCACTGGCAAAGATAATCAGCAGCAGTTGCGGGACAACGACGTTGGCCAGGATGTCGCGCGCCAGCCGGTTGCGCCGGTTGAGCGTTTCGGCAACCTGTACCAGGACAACCGCCGACGGACGGTTTTCGTCGAACGACATGCGGGCGGCGATGACCCTTACCGGCATGTCGCCCAATACGTCGTCATAGAACACCGGTTTGCCGCTCACTAACCCGCGCGATGGTGGTTGCCGTATTGCGGCGGTACCGCCGATGACAATGCCGTCTTCGGACGTTACTTTGAAATAGAGCCGATCGTCCTGGTCGATCAGGAGAATTTTCTCGGCGCTGGCCGACATGTCCAGCCTGGGGCCGGACCCATTGGGTTTGACATGAAGCACGACCTCCCGTGCGATTTCATGCAGCGACCGATCGTATGCCAGGTTGGAGAAATTCAGCGAGGTTGAATAGGTAACCAGCGTATCGAGGATCAGCATCGCAAACAGCGGTCCGAGCAGCCACGCCAGCAGCTTGCGTTGCAGCATGGGTTCATTCCGGTGCATTGTTCCGATCCAGAAGATATCCCATGCCACGAACGGTGCGTATCTGGCAGCCGAACGGTTCGAGTTTTTTACGGACGCGATATACATAGACTTCGATCGCATTCGGTCCGACTTCATCGCCCCATCCATACAGGTGATTGACCATGTGCTCCTTGCTGACCACACGGCCTTCCTTCATGAGCAGCAACTCGAGGACAGCAAGCTCGCGTGCGGACAATTCGACCGGCTGCTCATCGTGAAACAGGCGCCGGCCGGCCGTATCGAGACGGAGGCGCCCGTGCAGCAGGTCCGGCGTGGAATTGGCATTTCCCCGGCGAAGCAGCGCGCGCACGCGGGCTTCGAGTTCGGGCAGGTCGAACGGTTTCGCGAGATAGTCGTCGGCTCCCAGGTCCAGGCCGCGCACGCGGTCGGCAAGCGCATCGAGAGCAGTCAGTATGAGCACCGGGACCGTCGATTTCCGGCCCCGCAAGCGCCGCAACACTTCAAAGCCGCCCAGCCCGGGAAGACCGATATCGAGGATCACGAGGTCATAGATTTGTATGTGGAGGGCATTGTCGGCCTCGTCGCCATTACTGACAAGATCGACCGCATAGGCGGACTGGACCAATGCCCGATAGAGTACATCGGCGAGTATCTTGTCATCCTCGACGAGAAGAATTCGCATCGTGTTCCGGTTCCTGTAGTTGTTCATGCGCGTGAAGCGCTCGCGGCTGATTCTAACCCATCCGGCTAATTGCCTGTTCGCCGGATAGACCAGATAGACCGGATAGACCGGATAGGAAATCCGTCCGATGCCTTCTGGGATAACATATGCCTGTTCCCGATTTGTCTGCGGACTAACAAAAGGACCCCCGATGTATTTGCCACCGGCTTTCCGCGAAGACCGCATCGATGTTCAGCACGACCTGATTCGAACCCATCCGCTGGGACTGCTGATTACGGCGGGCCCTGGCGGGCTGATGGCGAACCCGGTACCGTTCCTGGTCTACGCGGAGGAGGGCGGGCGAGGTACCCTGCGGGCCCACGTTTCGCGCGCCAATCCCGTGTTGCAGGAATTGGCCGCGGTACCGGAATGTTTGATCGTATTCCAGGGACCGCAACACTATGTTACGCCGTCATGGTATGCAACCAAGGAGGAGTCTGGAAAGGTTGTCCCGACCTGGAACTACGTGACTGTGCATGCGTGGGGAGCGCCGCGCGTCGTGGACGACGGCGCGTGGCTGCGTCGCCAGCTCGAAGACCTCACGCGATCGCAGGAACGCGCGCGCCCGGCCCCGTGGAGCATCGATGACGCGCCCGGCGACTTTATCGCAGCACAGATGAAGGGCATCACCGGTGTTGAAATTTCGATCACGCGCGTCGAAGGCAAATGGAAACTCAGCCAGAACCGTCTCGAGGCCGACAGGCAGGGGGTGGCGGATGGACTGCGCACCCAAAGTGAATCCGGCAAAGCGATGGCCGACCTGATTGCGGCAATGACGAGGAATGGCTGATTGCGGCAGGCGGGTGATGATGATTCATGCAAATTCAGGTTAACTAAAAATAAGGATCCCATCCGGCGCAATCCGGAATCAGTCGCCTGACTATGCTACTGCTGTGGCATCGATACAACCGTTGATATTTCTCAGTGGCAATTATGTATAATCGGGTTCACGCTGGCTAATTAATTCTTTGTTGGTTTGCACACTCTTCCAAAGCGCACTCCGTCCCTTTGGAAAGTCTTTTTCCGCACAAGCAAATTCGACTAGACGCAATGACATCCCCTGAAATTTTGACGAAACTGGATTGCCTGAATAACTATTTAAGCGTCGAAAACGGCCCCGCCAGTCAGGTAAACCGGGATCAGCTTGAAACTCAGAAACTAGCCACGACGCTCACCACCGTCCTTGAAAGCATTACGGACGCATTCTTCATGCTGGACCATGAGTGGCGATTTACCTATGTTAACAAGGCTGCGGAAAATATCCTGCGGCGCCCGCGGGCCGAGCTTCTTTGCAAAGTAGTCTGGGACGAATTCCGGGAAACCGTCGGCAGCACCTTTTATATCGAATCCCATCGCGCAGTCGAACAACATTGCACAACAGCCTATGTGGAATTCTACCAACCCTTGGGCGCATGGCTGGAAGTCCGCGCTTATCCTTCCGTGGAAGGACTGGCGGTGTATTTTCGTGACGTGACCGAGCGTAAAGAGGCACAGGACCGGATTCGGGAGAGTGAAGAACGCTTCAGGATCATAGCCAGGGCGACCACCGACCGCATCTGGGATTGGGACGCAAGGACGGGCAAGCTATGGTGGAACGAAAGCATGCATGACGCGTTCGCTATTCCGTTTCCAGACGGTGAGCCGAACATCGAAGCATGGTCCGGCCGCATCCATCCGGACGACAAGGCCCGGG
Source organism: Herminiimonas sp. (assembly GCA_028292315.1). GTDB lineage: Bacteria > Pseudomonadota > Gammaproteobacteria > Burkholderiales > Burkholderiaceae_D > JAQGMO01. The sequence continues at coordinate 6,480 of JAQGMO010000012.1, forward strand.
TCTTGCAAGGCATCCAGGAGCTGGTCGAAGGCGGTGGGGAAAACTGGTCTGACGAATATCGTTTCATGCGCAATGATGGTTCGTATGCCTACGTGCTCGATCATGGCTTCGTGGTGCGCGACGGCGATCGCCGCCTCACGCGCATTGTCGGCGGCATGACCGATCAGACTGCCCGCAAGCACTCGGAACTGGAACGGGACAAGCTGTACAAGGAAAAAATGCTCCTGCTCGAATCCACGGGCGAAGGTATTTGCGGCATCGATACCGATGGGCGCTGCACGTTCATCAACGGAGCGGCTGCACGCATGCTGGGATATGAGGTGGCGGAGGTGCTCGGCAAATCCCTGCATGAGCTCGTTCATCGCCATCTCCCCGATGGCGCGGCTAATCCGCCGGAGCAGTGCATCTTCGTTGAGGCGTCGCGCGCCGGCCGATCCCGACGTACCGAGGACGAGATTTTCTGGCGCAAGGATGAAACGTCGTTCCCGGTGGAGTACGCTTCCTACCCGATCGTGGACGCCGGCAAAACGGTCGGCAGCGTTATCACTTTCTCGGATATCACGGAACGCAAGCAGGCCAGGCTGGAAATCATCCGCATCAACCGCGCACTGCGAATGCGCACTGCCTGCAACGAACTGCTGATCCGCGCAACCGATGAAACAGAATTGCTTACCGAAGTATGCCGCCTTGCCCTCGATATCGGCGGATACCGGATGGCATGGGTAGGCTATGCGCAGGATGATGAAAGGCGATCGATCCGGATCGCTGCGCAGGCCGGATGTGATGATGCCGGCTTCATCGCCGCGCTGAACCTCAGTTGGTCCGAAGATAATTGGACAGGACAGGGGCCGGCCGGCCGGACCATACGCAGCGGCATGCCGGAAGTATGCGAGGATATTACAAAAGATCCAACGCTTTCCCGACTGGTGCCAGACATGGCGCAGCGCGGCTACCGCGGCTTGATCTGCCTGCCATTGCGCGAAAATTCGCGAACGGCCGGATTGCTGGTTCTCTATTTGGATGAGGTTCGTCCAGCCACTGCCGAAGAAATCAAACTGCTGCAGGATTTGACGGATGACCTGGCTTTCGGTATCGGCAATCTTCGTTCCCAGGAAGAGCGGCGCCGAATTCACCTGGCCGTGCTGAAAGTCGCCGCCGGCGTGTCCGCCAGGGCCGGCACCGAATTCTTCGAGCAACTGGCGCGTAACATGGCTGAAGCGGTCGGCGCGCAGGCGGGCTTTGTATCCAAGCTGCTTCCGGGCGAGCCCTCGACCGCGCGCTCGATTGCCGCCATCGCCAATGGAGAACGGCTGGATAATTTTAATTACCAAATCGCGGGTACGCCCTGGGAAATGCTGGTGCGGGATGATCATTGCGTGATAAGCACCGCGGTCGCCGAGCATTTTCCAGGCATTCCCCTGGCGTTATCCAGCGCGCAGGGGCTGGTGGGGGAGCGCCTCGTCAACTCCGTCGGCCAGCCGGTAGGACACCTGTTCGTCCTGTTCCGGGAGCCGTTGAAGCGATCCGATTTCATCATGTCGACGCTCCGTATCTTCGCCACTCGCGCCGCGGCCGAACTGGAGCGCCGGGTCGCTGATGCGCATATCAGCGATCAGGCTTCGCTGCTCGACAAGGCAAAGGACGCCATCGTCGTGCGCGGAATCGACAATCGGGTGCGCTTCTGGAACAAGGGCGCGGAACGGCTGTATGGCTGGACGCAGGCGGAAGCGATCGGCAAATCGATTGAGGAACTCCTTTACGATGATCCTGCCGCGCTACACATGGCTACCGCCAGCGTTCTTGCAAATGGCGAGTGGAGCGGCGAAATCACCGAGCGTCGCAAGGACGGCAGCACGGTGACGATCGAGGCCAACTGGACCCTGGTGCGGGACGATGATGGACAGCCGCAATCGATCCTGGCGATCAAGACCGATATCACGCGGCGCAAGGCAGCCGAGCATGAAATCCAGAATCTCGCGTTTTACGATCCGCTGACCACTCTGCCCAATCGCCGGTTTCTGCTGGAACGGCTGGGACGGGCTTTGTCGGGAAGTGCCCGCAATCACTGCGGCGGCGCGCTCCTGTTCATCGACCTGGATAATTTCAAAGCCCTCAACGATACCTTAGGCCATGAACAGGGTGATTTGCTGCTGCAGCAGGTCGCCCTCCGCCTGGTTGCGTGCGTTCACGAAAGCGATGCTGTCGCCCGGCTCGGCGGCGACGAATTCGTGGTGGTGCTGGAAAACCTGAACGACAATCCCCACGAAGCTGCTGTCCAGGCAAAAGCCATCGGTGAAAATGTCCTTGCCGCGCTCAACGCGCCGTATCAGCTTGCCGGTTTGGAGCATTACAGCACCCCGAGTATCGGCGTCACCTTGTTCAATGGTGAGCAGGACAACGTATGCGAACTGTTGAAACGGGCCGATCTCGCGATGTACCAGGCCAAAGCGATGGGCCGCAATACGCTGCGATTCTACGATCCCGAGATGCAGGCGGTGGTCGCGGCCCGCACTGCCCTCGAGTCGGAGTTGCGCCAGGCCTTGCAGCATAAGGAATTTTTCCTTCAGTATCAGCCGCAAATGAATGACAGCGGCCAGTTGACGGGAGCCGAAGTGCTGGTGCGCTGGCGCCATCCGCAGCGCGGCACGGTATCGCCGGCGGAATTCATCCCGCTCGCCGAAGAAACCGGGCTGATCCTGCCATTGGGCCAATGGGTGCTCGAAACCGCTTGCGCGCAGCTGGCGACATGGGCGGACCGGCCGGACACGAAGAGGCTCACCCTGGCAGTCAACGTCAGTGCGCGCCAGTTCCGTCATCCCGACTTCGGGAGTCAGGTGCAGTCGGTGCTTGATTGCAGCGGCGCCAATCCGGCGCGCTTGAAGCTGGAACTCACCGAGAGCTACCTGGTGGAGAATGTCGAAGACACGATTGCAAAAATAGACGCGCTGAAAGCCAAGGGTGTGGGCTTTTCGCTGGACGACTTCGGTACCGGTTATTCATCGCTCTTCTACCTGAAGCGCCTGCCGCTCGACCAGTTGAAGATCGACCAGTCTTTTGTCCGGGACGTGCTGACCGATCCCAATGATGCGGTGATTGTCCGTACCATTGTGGCCTTGGGACAGAGCCTGGGTCTCGAAGTGATCGCCGAAGGCGTGGAAACCAGGGAACAGTACGAGTTCCTCAGAGCGGCGGGCTGCCGCGCCTACCAGGGTTACTTGTTCAGCAGGCCGCTGCCAATCGACGAATTCGAGGCATTCGTACAGCGCTGCAGCTAAACGCACGGCGCAAGCCGGACGGACGGATACCGCGCCGTCCGGCTTGCGCCACATTTGCCGCGGCCCAGGCGGTCAGCAGCTTTCATTCAATCGATTCCGCAAGCAGCGCGAACTGCTGCTCAATGCGCGCCGCAGTTTCCAGCATCGGCGACAGGTATTTTTCGAGCGCCTGCTCGATTTTATGCGCCCGCACCAGGAAGATGAGATTGAGGCAGGCGATTGCCCGTCCTTCGTGGCAAACCGGCACCGCGATGGCGCCGAATCGTTCTTCTCCTTCCCATTCGCCGAGGTTGGTCGCATAGCCGCGACTTCTCACTTCGTTGACGATGTCAGTGATGTGACCAGCCTCGTGCCCCGCCATGCCGCGGTCGCTTTTGGCTTTCAGCGACTCCAGCAGGATAGCGCGTTCCGCGTCGGAGCAGAATGCGAGATAGGCCCGGCCGGCGGCGGTCGTCAGTAACGGCAGGCGCCGGCCGGGCATGCCGGGATAGAGCGAAAAGGGACTATACAGGCGGGTCGAATCCCTGACGACCAGTTCGTCTTCTTCGAGCGTCAGTATCGAACATGGCCACACGACCTTTCGGCCCAGCGCCCGTAACAGCGGACCGGCATTATCGGCAATCCACACGTTATCCCTGAAACCGGCGCTCAGCGCCTGCACCCGAAACGTCAGGCGATACAGATTGTCGCCCGCCTGGCTGCGGACAAAACCGGACTGCGCCAGGGTTTCCAGCAGACGCTTCACGGTAGTGCGATGCAGGCCCGTCGCCTTGCAGAGCTGCATGATTGTCGCAGCACCGCCTGGACGGCTGTTCAGCGCGACCAGGATTTCCAATCCGCGGTTCAGCGATTGGCACAGGCGGTATTGTCCTGATTGGGATTCCTGCAAACCATGTTCCTTTATACAGTGTTCGTGGCTGGTCGTTATTAAAATACTAAGAATGATCGATCTAGGTGCATATTGTGCACCCAAGTTGCGCCGGGCGTTGCGATGGCGGAAAGCCGTCGCTACCATCGAGGGGAAAACTGATGGTACCTAAGTACCCATTCAACAATAGATGTGATTTTGGATGGGTACCTAACATCAATGTTTAGAACTCAGGAGACCGACTCATGAACGACCAGTTGCGGCCGATTCACTTCACAGAATCGCTAGAATATTCGAATTTTATTGAAGAAACACCCGCCGATTTCAAGGTTGCCACTGCCGCATACCGTGGCGCAGCCGTGTTTCAGGACGAGATCGAACGGATCTTTAACCGGACCTGGATTTTCCTGTGCCACGAGAGCGAAATTGAAAAGTCCGGCGACTACAAATCGACGATGCTGGGTTTGCAACCGGTTATCGTATCGCGGGATCAGTCCGGTAATATTTGTGCCGTTCTCAATGCCTGTACGCATCGCGGCGCCACCTTGTGCCGCGAAGAGCGCGGCAATGCCAGGGCACTCGTATGCCCGTACCACAACTGGTCATTCCGCCCATCGGGCGAATTGATCGGCATTCCCGGTTCCGACCGATATTCACCCGACTTTGACAAGAGCACAAAAAATCTGGTCAGGGTACCGCATGTGGCCAGCTATGGCGGCCTGGTCTTCGGCTCCTTCAATCCGGATGTGGAAAGCCTGGAGTCATTTCTTGGCCCGGCAAAATTGCATATCGATCGCTGGGCCAACCGGCGTGCGGATGGCCGGATTCACCTGGCGACGGCCCATAAATACGCCTTCAACGGGAATTGGAAATTCCAATCTGAAAATATCTATGACGGCTACCACGTCGGGTTCGTGCATCGCTCGGCATTCAATACCATCAAGAAATTTTCCGGTTCGTTTGAAAACCGTCATTTCGGCGCCGTCCGTCCAGGCGGCCATACCCGCGGCTACCCGCAGGGGCATGGCACGCTCGAAGCTGGCGTGCCGCTCGAATCGGGCGGGGTGGACCCGGAAGTCAGAAAGAAATACGAGGCAACCCTGGCCACCTTGCATGGAGAGCAGGAAGCCAAGGAAATTCTAAAGAATTGCCAGTTCCTGATATTCCCGAACCTGGCGATATTCGATTTCAACATTCGTGTCATTCAGCCGATTGCCCATGATCGCACCGAGATCTACTCCTATCCGGTGTTGATCGAGGGCGCTGATGATGAGATCAATGCCAACCGCATGCTCGACGCGCAAACGCGGGTCGGTTCGGCCGGTATTCTTTCGACCGACGATATCGATATATTTGCCGGAAACCAGAGTGCCTTGCGCGCCGTAGGTTCGCGCTGGATCACGCTCAGCCGCGGGCTTGGTTTGGAAAATGTTTCGGAATCCGGCGCGCGTGACGGCGAGTACAGCGATGAAACGCCGCAACGCGCATTCTGGCGCAGGTGGCAGAAAGATATGACGAACCAGGGGCTTCATGTGGGAGGATGCAAATGAATAATAGTGTTGAAAATTTGGTTAACCTCGAAGCCCGCTTGCTGGACGCGGGTAACCTGGACGATTGGCTGAAGCTCTATTCCGAGCAGGCCACTTACTGGGTTCCGATGGATGAAAACGCCGATCCGCTGAAGAACTCGTCGATCATGTATGAGACCTTTGAGCGACTGTCGATGCGTGTGCACCAGATTTTGCGCGAGGCGCGGGTCGCCCAATCGCCGCCTTCCCAAATGATGCGGATGATTACCAATATCGAAGTCGAGCAGATGGGCGCCGACAGCGACACCGCGCTAGCACGCTGGAACCTGTTATTGCTCGAATCGCGCGCCGGCGACTGGCGGCAGCATGGCCTCGGTGAAGTCCGCATGTTCCCGGCAAAATGCGAAGCCCGCTTCCAGAAGGCGGGCGGGGAATGGCAATTTATTCAAAAGAAGATTGTGCTATTGAATCGCATGCTCCCGATGGAGGGGCTCTCGTTTATTATTTGATGGTCACTAATAACTAAATTATCCACGGAGAAGACACTATGAATTTCAAAAAACTCGCCACACTGCTCGGCTTGTGCCCGGCGCTACTTATCGGCGCTGCGGCATCGGTGTCGGCGGAAGAATATCCGACCAAACCGATCAAGCTGATCATTCCATTGGCGCCCGGCGGTTCGGCTGACGGCGTCGGTCGCATGGTTGCCAAGCAAATGTCGGATGCCTGGAAGCAGCCCGTAGTAGTTGAAAATCGTTCAGGCGCCGCTGCCGCCATCGGCATTGCCGCAGTCGCCAAGTCGCCGGCGGATGGCTATACACTGCTGCTGACCCCGGTGTCGATTGCCACCGGAAAAATCTATGTCAAGGATCCGGGCTTTGATTCGGACAAGGATTTTTCCCATATTACGCAGCTGATCACCACCAACTACCTGGTATCGGTCAGCCAGGATTTTCCGGCGAAAAACCTGGCTGAACTGGTTGCCTACGCAAAAAGTAATCCCAATCCGATTTTCCACGGCGCCGGCGCGGGCGGCATGTATCTGGCGTTTGAAGAGTTTGCCCAGCTGGCCGACATCAAGGCCACCCAGGTGAACTATCGCGGTGAAGCATTGGCCATCACCGGCCTGGCGGCGGGCGACACGCAAGTGGTATTTTCTTCCCTGCTTGCCGCAAAGCCGTTCATCGACAGCAAGAAAATCCGGCCATTGGCATTTGCTTCGAAGGAGCGTGTATCGTATGCGCCGCAAATTCCGAGTTCGACCGAGAGCGGCATGCCGAGCCTGAATATCGATTTCTGGTTCGGACTGTCTGCGCCAGCCGGAACGCCGCCGGAAATTGTTAAAAAGGTCGCGGACCAGATGGCGATCTTCATGAAGCAGCCGGATACGGTGGAAAAGCTCAAGCAGCTGGGCTTCCTTCCGAAGACCTCTTCGCCGGACGAATTCCGCCGCCATGTCGCATCGGAAAGAGCACGCTGGACCGCCGTCGCCAAGAAGGCCGGCATCGAACCGCAATAACGGCTTAATCGCAATTTACAGGAATCGAGCATGCTGTCATTAGCGAAATCGTCGCCGGGATTCAACGGCTTGTCCTTGCAGGAAATCGACGTGCCGGAACCGGCGCCAGGCGAAATCCTGGTCAAGGTGCATTCCGCCGGCGTATGCGGAACGGACATGCACATCTATCATGGCCTGGGGCCGTTTGCCGCGAGGATGGCACTGCCGACGGTGCTTGGCCATGAAATGTGCGGCACCGTCACCGCGCTCGGCACCGGCGTTACGACGATCAGCGTGGGCGACCTGGTGAGTATTGAAAGCCATATCCCGTGCTGGAACTGTATCGTCTGCCGCACCGGACGCGCGCACGTCTGCCCGCATACCCGCTATCCCGGCATCGATATCAATGGCGCTTTTGCAGAGTATGTGACGGTGCCGGCATCGATTGCATGGGTGAATCCCGCGCATGTGTCGCGGCAGGAAGCGGCCTTGCTGGAACCATTGGGGATTGCCGTGCATGCCACGCTTGAAGGCAGCGGCGTGGCGGGGCAGCGTGTCGTGGTCAACGGCTGCGGCCCGATCGGCCTGATGAACATTGCCGTCGCCCGGCATTTCGGGGCGCGCACGGTCATCGGCGTGGACCCCAATCCGTACCGGCGAAAGATTGCCGAACAGATGGGGGCGGACGTCACGATCGACCCTGCCGCAACCGATGTGCCGCGGGCTGTGCGCGGCTTGACCGGTGAAGAAGGCGCCGACGTGGTGTTCGAATATTCGGGCAGCCGCGAAGGCGTGCTGAATTGCTTTGCCATGGTCGGCGCGCTAGCCCAGATCCGCTGGATCGGCACGCCGTCCAAACCCTTCGAGTTCGACTTTGGCGCATGGCGCAAGGGCCGGCCCACGATTTTCAATATTTCCGGGCGCCGGATCTGGGAAACGTGGCAAAAAACCGCGCCGTTGCTGTATGAACAAAAAATCGATCTCAAGCCTGTGATCAGTCACGTCCTGCCGCTATCGGAAAGTCCGCGCGCGTTCGAACTGATTCATGCCGGACAAGCGATCAAGCCTGTCATCGATTGCTCCTGAGTGCAGTGATGTTGAATGAATTTAGCGGTGCCGACGGCATGCGGCCGGCCGATGCCATGGCGCTGACCGTGCAAAGCGTCGAGGATGTCGCTCTCGGCGTAAAGAAATTTGTGCTGGCCGACCGGAACGGCAACCCGCTCCCCGCGTTCGAGGCCGGGTCGCATATAGAGATTATCTTGCCGAACGGAATCACTCGCGCCTACTCGTTGTTGAATTCGCCGACGGAGACCTCGCGTTATGTGATAGCGGTTCACAAGAGTCCGGATAGTGCCGGCGGTTCCCTTTACATGCACGAAGTTCTCGGGGCCGGCGATACGGTCCGGGCGGCGCCGCCGCGCAATAATTTCGAGTTGGTCGAAACCGCTGCGCATGCCTGCCTGATCGCCGGCGGAATCGGGATTACCCCGATCCTGTCCATGATTCACCGGCTGTGTCAGCTCGGCCGGTCATGGGAACTGCACTACTGTGCGAGAACCCGGGAACATGCAGCATTTGCCGGCTTGCTTGCGGAACTCGCGAAATCATCCGGCAACGCAGTGCGCTTCTATTTCGATCTCGAGCCGAATGGCTCCAGGCTCGACATCGGCGCCGTCGTCGCCGCTGCCTGCGAAGGCACGCATCTTTACTGCTGCGGCCCGAAGGCCATGCTGACAAATTTCGAAGAGGCGACACAGGCGTTACGCGATCGCGCCCACGTCGAATATTTCGAAGCGAAGGGACCTGCGGCTCGTGAGGGCGGCTTTGTCGTCGTGCTCGAAAAATCCGGTTTGACGCTGACCGTTCCGCCCGGCGCGTCGATTCTCGATGTGGTCGGCGATGCCGGTGTTTCGGTTTCCTCGTCATGCCGGGAAGGCATTTGCGGCACCTGCGAGACCCGGGTGGTGGAAGGTGTGCCGGATCACCGGGATGCATTGCTTTCGGATGCGGAGAAACAGGCAAACCGGACCATGATGATCTGTTGTTCGGGATCGAAATCCGGGCGGCTCGTGCTGGATCTATAATGGGCAAGCGCTACCGGATATTCGCTGAAAACCTAGATAAAAGCCCGATCTCCGGTATCCGTTAAAACACAATTGTGCATGCGTTAAAGGAGACGGTATGAAAGACAGGCGGCAGAGTTTCAAATCACGACTCGCACAGCCAGGCCTGGTGGTTGCGCCTGGCGTATACGACATGGTGTCATTGAGGCTGGCCGATTCATTCGGCTTCGACGCCTTGTACATGACCGGTTACGGCACGGTGGCATCGCATCTTGGCTTGCCAGACGCCGGGCTTGCCACTTACAGCGATATGCTGAATCGCGTTACGGCGATGGCCGGCATGGCGCGCACCCCGCTGATTGCCGACGCGGATACCGGGTACGGCGGGTTGCTGAATATGCGCCATACCATTCGCGGCTATGAAGCGGCAGGGGCGGTGGCTATCCAGCTGGAAGACCAGGAGTTTCCCAAGAAATGCGGCCACACCCCGAACCGTCGCGTTATTCCGATGGAAGATATGGTGCGCAAGATCAAGGTCGCGGTGGATTCACGCGACAATCCCGATTTTCTTATCATTGCCCGCACCGACGCCCGTACATCTCTCGGCCTCGATGAAGCGCTGCGGCGCGCCGAAGCTTATGCCAGGGCCGGCGCAGACATTCTGTTCGTCGAATCGCCGGAGTCGGAAGATGAAATGCGCAGGATCGGTGGCGCATTCGACTTGCCGCTGGTCGCCAATATGGTGGAACGCGGCCGCACGCCCGTACTGTCGCGCGCCGAACTGGAATCGATCGGTTACAAGCTGGCGATTTTCCCGGTGACTTCGCTGCTGGCCGCGGTGCAGGCAATGTCCGCCGTCTACCAGACTTTCAAGGAGGAAGGCTCGTCGGCCAATTCCAGGGTGCCGCTGTACGACTTCGCCGATTTGTCGAAGCTGATGGGTTTCGAAGATGTATGGGCATTTGAAAAGCGCTATGCGGAGGATGATAAATAGGCGATCCGACGGTGAAAAGGTAGTCAATTCAAGAATATCGAATAGAGGAGACATCTATGAGTGCGATCAAAATAAATCCATTGCGCCGCAAAATCCTTACTGGCGCCGCGTTGAGCCTGTGCTGCCTCGGATTCATGCCTGCGTCCGTCCAGGCACAGGCGCAGGCCTTTCCATCCAGGCCGATCCGCCTCATTGTGCCGTTTACGGTTGGCGGCGTGACGGACTCGAGCGGCCGGCTGATTGCCGAGCATTTGTCACGCCGCCTCGGCCAGCAGGTGGTCGTGGATAACCGTCCGGGCGCATCCGGCAATATCGGCACCCAGCAAGGCGCCAAGGCGGAACCTGACGGCTACACACTGGTGCTGGCGTTTGACGGAACCATGGTCATCAATCCGCATGTATTTGAAAAAATTCCATTTGATACGGTCAAGGACTTTGCCCCGGTAGGAAAGATCGGTGATGCCGTACTGCTCCTGGTTGCCCATCCTGGCACGCCGGCCAAGACCTGGCGCGAACTTGTCACGTATTCGAAAACCCAGCCGGGCGGGCTATCGTATGGCACATCAGGGATTGCCGGCACGCCCCATATCGCGGGCGAACAGTTGAGGCAGCGCACCGACGTCAATCTCGTCCACGTGCCCTACAAAGGCGGCGGACAAGCCATGGGCGATGTCATGGGAGGAAATATTCCACTTGTATTTACAGCCGTGGCAAGCGCACAGCAGCATGTAAAGTCAGGCAAGGTAACCGCCATTGCCGTCGCTAGCCAGCAGCGGATATCGTCATTGCCGGATGTGCCTACATTTATCGAAAGCGGCGTCCCGGATTTTCAGATCAACTCATGGGTAGGCATCCTGGCGCCGGCCAAAACGCCCAGGCCAATTATCGACAAACTCAACAGCGAGTTGAATGCCGTATTAAGCAGTCCTGAAGTCCGCGAGCGTTTGAATGTGCTGGGCATCACTGCCACGCCCGGTACGCCCGAGAAATTCGGCGATGAAATAAAGCGCGATCTTGGCCGTTATAGCCAGATCGTGAAAACGGCCAATATCAAGCTGGATTGATCAATGGAAAATAACCAAAAGCGTATTTCTTGACCTGGATCACAACTTCTATGCCGGCAAGCCGATCATGACGAAGCTATGGTGTACCTTATGGAAAAGGCCGCGAGAATAAAACTAGCGGCCCACGCGCAAACGATCAGGGAGTTTACTTTATCGCCAATCGGTAAGGAGTAAATGATGGACAAGACCCTCGCATCGCAGGTCGGCGAAATGAACGTGATGGACAGTTCCGGCCACAAGCAGTTGAAGTGGGATAGGGATCGGCCCGATGAAATCGCGGCGATGACGCAGTTGTTCGACAGGCTTGTCGGACAAGGCTATTCCGGCTTTGCTTCGAAGAAAAAAACGGAGGCAAAGCACGCGATCCGGAAATTCGATCCGACAATGGAAGAACTGGTCATGGTGCCGAAGATCGTCGGCGGCTGACATGCCTTCCCTGAGTGGCGCCTGGGGTTCAATCCGCCGGTTCTTCACTGGCACCGGCACACGGCCAGGCGCGGACCCCGAAACCGGCTGCTTCGATGGCATCGGCATCGATAGTTGCTACGGTGAACCCACGTCGATGCCTACTGCCGGCCGCCGCCTTGCCGAGTCATGCGAACGGATCCGGGAACAGTTACAGGAAGCCCACCGGAAAAATGAGGTGGCGAAGCGCGATGCGATGCGCCGGGATCGGCGGGCGAAGCGCCGGGCGCTGACGCTCCTGTTGAAACTGCTGAATCCACAACAACGCCAGGAATTTCGGGCCAACAAATACTTCCATGTAACGGGTGGCAGCAGCGGCGACCGCTATCGAATCCAGGTCGGCCGGATCGCCAACATTGAAATCCTCGACGGTAACGGAAAGGTAAAGTGCCGGCTGTGTATTCATCCCGTCGGTGACGTTCCAGTATATGACGTAATGGCCGCGCAACTGCTGCATCTGCAGGATCCCGGGGCCGAGGAACGGTTTCTGTACCGGGCTAATGTCCTTCCTGCGCTGACGGAAAATCGCCTGGGCTCGCGGGCTGAATGGATCGCATAATGATTGATAAGCCATAGCGGCTAATTCAGGGCAAAATCCACCCGGCTCGGCTGCCCTTCATTCTTGCCGCTGCCAGCGCTGAGCTTCGGTGCGATCAGATACATCCGTTCCAGCGGCACCTGGCCCTTGTCTTCCAGGTAGCGCCGCACCAACGTGGCGCGGCGCCCCGCCAGCCTCAGCAAGTCGTCATCGCTCACCCGGGTATTTTCCAGGATTAGCTTTTCCATTTCTTCCGGCGGCAGCGTTTTGGCGAGGCCGAGCACATTACGCGGCTTGTCGAAAGTTTCACTGGCATACAGCTTCTCCAGGTACCGTATTCGTTCCGCCTCGCTCAGCGCCACCTCGTCTGTCTGGGTTTCCCGACCCTGGTTCAGTGAATCTTTTTGCTTCAGCATCCTTAGCTTGCGGTTCAGTGATTGCAGGCGCGCACCATCGATGTCGGCCTCCTTGTCGGCGCGGCCGGTGATGTCCAGTTTTAGGCCCGGACGCTCGGTCAAGGCCTTGGCCAGCGTGTCGAGCTTGGCTTGTACCGCAGGAGTCAGTGCAGCGGAACCGGGCGCAAATTCCGCATAGCTGAGCTGTTCGCCGACGCCCCCGCCGAACGCCGAGGCAATCAGCGCAAACGGCGAGGTGATGGCCTTGACGATCATGTTGGCAAAAACCCGCGTGATGATGCCGCCGATGGAAAACGCCGGATCCGACAGCGAGCCGGAAATCGGCAGGTCGATATTGATCTGGCCATTGCGGTCTTTCAACAGCGAAACCGCCAGCAGCACCGGCAGCTCGGTGGCCGTCGGGCTGTCGACCTTCTCGCCAAAGGTCAGTTGATCAATCCGCAAGCTGTTGCGGGCAGTCAGACTTTGCTCTTCAATGCGGTAATTGACGTCCATCGAAAGCTTGCCTTTTTCAATCGGATAACCGGCGTACTTGGTGGCATACGGCGTCAGGCGCGGCAGTTCGATGCCGTTGGCGCTGGCCTTGATGTCGAGGAACATCGGCTTGAACAGCGGATTCAGGGAACCCGAAATGGTAACCGGCGCGGCGTTATCGATCTTGCCGTTGAGGTCGATGGCGGCCGGCTGAGCCTGGTCCGACGCGATCGCGCCGACAGTGCCGTTCATGCCCGTCATGTTGACGGTATAGTTCGGTTTGACGAAGTTATCGGTGAAGTTGATATTGCCGCTCTTGATCACGATCTGCCCGACCCGGATGACCGGGGTGTTTTCCTTCACCGCCGGCGGCGGCAGCGGCGTGACCGTCGTGGTGCCGGGGGACGTGACGGCGCTGGTCTTGCCGGATGCTGTCACTGCCGCGGGCACCGCTTCGTTTGCCGCCACGATGTCGCGCAGATTGAGCTTGCCGTCGGCCGACAGGATTGCGCGGACATAGAAATCGCTCAGCGCGATCGTGCCCAGCGTGACCGTCGGACGCGCTCCGCCGAGGTCGGCGTCGATGCCGGCAAAATCCAGTGTTTTCCATTTCAGGAAATCCGACGCATTGTCCTTGTTCAGCATGCGGAAATCGGCCAACCGCGCCGTTCCGGTGAATCGGGTAGTCATCGGTTTCCCGGCTGCCGGTAAAGTCAGTGCCAGCTTGCCACGGGCAGTTGCCTGGCCGCCGGCCACATGCACATTCAGCGCCTTGGTGAAGTACGGTTGCAGCATGGCGAGTGGCAGATTCCGGCCATCGATATCGAGGACCAGCGATTTCATCTGGGGAGCGAGTTCGCCGCTGATGTCCAGCTTGCCACTCCGGTCGAGCCCGGCTTGCAAGGCGACCCGGATGGGCCTGTCGAACTTGCTGGACAGGTTTTCCGCGCTCAGGCTGATGCCGCTGGACTTGATGCTGACAGCGGGCGAAACAGCGCGATCCGTGAAGTTCAGCGCACTGTCGGTAACGGCGATCCGGTTCACGCTGGCGACCCATTCCGGTCGATCTCCGGCGGCGGGCGGACGGGCCGCTTCCGAGGTGCCGGGGCGTGCGGCGAGAAGGCGCTGAAGATTCAGTTTGCCGTCGCCGTCGCGGGTTATGTCGCCCTGCAATCCCGCCAAGTTCAAGGCCGCCGCATTGAAAGTCCGGTTTCCGGTATTCACGCTGGCGTTTTCCAGCATGATGCGTTTTGCGACCAGGCCGCCATCCGTACCAGTGCCGGCAGCGAGTTTCATGTCATCGATCGTAATGCCCAACTGGTGCAATTGCACCTGGTTGTCCTCCACCTTCACCAGAGTGGACAATGACAGCTTGCCGGCCAGCCCGGCGGCCAGCGTGCGATTCAGATAAGGCTGGTACTGCGCAAGCGCCATGCCGCGGACGGCGGCTTTGCCGGCCAATGCAGCCTTGGCCGGATTGACCTGGCCGATGAAATCGATCTGCTGTCCGTCCTTGGTTCCGGCCGAAATACTGACCGTCGCCGGGTTGGCGTCTTTATCAAGCGAGAAATGGCTGGCATGCGCATTAAGATTTTTCAGTTGCAAGGCCATTGCCGGCGTGGCATTAGCCGTATCGAGCCAGTTGAACGTGCCGTCCTTAATGCTGAACTGCGCCAGCGACAATTGCGGAGCGCGCTTTTCAGGCTTTTTTCCACTTGCTTGTTCGGCCGGTCGAGCCGGCGATGGGCCTTTGGCGCCGGCGAGCGCCGCCCAGTTGATGGCGCCGCCGGCATCCAGCGCCGCCCACACTTCCGGTGCCTGCAGCTTGAGTGTGTCGATTACGGCATCGCCGGTCAGGACGTTCAATTTACTGATGCGGGTTTCAATGGCCGCGGCTTTGAACAGCGGCGCTGACTTGCGGTCGCTCAGCGCCACGTCGTTCAGGCTGACGGCGCCGGACAAAACGACTTCGGGCTCGTTCTTGTTGAGCATGAAATTCAGGTCCAGCCTGGTGGACAGCGTGGCACGGACTATTTTCAGCGGCAATTCCACCGGTGAAAATGCGGCGTAACTCGCCAGGTCCAGCCGGTCGACATCGAGCGCTAGCGTAGTCTCGCGGCTGTCCGCGAATGGTTTGCTGCGACCTTCCAGCCCAAATCTGGTGCCGTTGATCGTGGCGGACAGGTTCGGCTGAATGAAGGCGTCGATCGCTGTTGGAAAATTGGAAAGGAAGGGAATGCCGAGCTTTACGGCGGCGACATCGACCTGTTTGCCGGTGACCTTGTCCTCAAAACGGATAGCGCCATTGTCGAGCTGGATGTTAGCCAGCGAGAATTGCGCCGGTTTGTCGCTCTTCGGCATTGCATGGATACGTTCAAGCACGTCGGAAAAATTAGTGCGGCTCGTGCCCTTCGCGCCGGTACGCACCAGATGCAGCACCGGACTACTGACCCGTATCTCTTCCAGCACCGGTGCCAGCCGGAATAGCGTGGCAGCAGAGGCATCGAGCAGCAGCATCCTGGCTGAAAATGCCGGTGTGATTCTATCGGGTTCGTAAAGCGTAACGTCGGTTGCGGTCAGCGTCAGCGTGAACGGGTTAAAGCGGATATCGCCGATGACGGCCTTGCGGCCGAGCTGGGCCTCGATCTGTTGCTGTGCAATATGCTTCGTCAGCGGCGGTATGGCGAGCCAGCTGATCAGCGTCAGGATCAGGAGTCCAGCGACAATAAAAATAGGCCAGCGCAGCGTACGGAGCAGCGTTGACGGGCGAAGGGTGGGTGACATAAAACGTTTCCAGGAGTACCAAAAGAATATACAACAAGTCGGATGCAGCAACCTGCAGAGTGTATTCCTTCTAAAAAATTCCTTTGTTAAACAATTTCTTACAGCAACAATATGAAATTATGTGAATTAATGGTTGACATATGTGTTGCGTATATGAAATCATTTCCATGAAGCAACAACTTAATCGGGACCGAACAACATGCGATTCAGCTCAGCCGCACGCCACCGGACTGCGCTGAATTTCCATATTGCGGTTATTGGATCCTTCGATTTTTCAAATTAATTAACAGACCGGGGCTAGCTGTTACCACAGCAGCGTCATGGTGAATCCACGCTGTCCTTAAAGGACACCGGATTGTAATCGCAGGCCTTGAAAAACATGAAGCGAATGACCATGAGCCACAGGCGGCACGTCGTTCGACAGAACCATAGGTAAGACATAAGATGCTACAAAGTAGTTATAACTATTCACTGGTTGCCGTATCGCTTTTAATTGCAAGCCTCGCGTCGTATACAGCGCTCGACTTCGCCGGCCGCATTTCATCGATCGGAAAAGATCCTTCCCGTATTTACTGGCTGCTCGGCGGCACCTGCGCGATGGGACTCGGCATCTGGTCCATGCATTTTGTCGGCATGCTGGCCTTTTCGCTGCCTATCGTGCTCGGGTACGATCTGGCGATTACGGCTTACTCCTTACTCATAGCGTTGCTGAGTTCCTATTTTGCACTGTCCGTGATGGCCCGCGACGCTGCGTCGTGGCCCAGGCTGATTTGCAGCGGTACGGCGCTGGGTGTCGGCATCGCATCCATGCACTATACCGGCATGGCCGCAATGCGCATGTCGCCTTCAATCGAGTATACCCCCTCTGTTTTTCTGCTGTCGCTGGCAATCGCCGTTAGCGCATCGATTGCGGCGCTCCGGATTTCTTCCACCTTGCGTTCGCGCCCTTACAAGTTGATGTGGCTGCCGCGCATGGCCGCCGCAGTGGTGATGGGGCTGGCGATTACAGGCATGCACTATACCGGTATGGAGGCGGCGAACTTTCCGATCGGCTCGATCTGCGGCGCCGCCTCCGGAATCGATGCCCATTGGCTCGCCGTGACCGTGATTGTCGCAACCATGAGCATCCTGGTCATCGCGCTGGTCTTGTCGGTGGTCGATGCCCGTATGGAAGCGCATACGGGCGCCTTCAACCGCTCGCTCAGGATCGCCAATGAACGACTGCAATATCAGGCCACGCACGACGCGCTGACTGGCTTGCCAAATCGCATGCTGCTGTCCGAGCGCATCCAGCATGCCATCGCCGCGGCAGAGCGCACCAATAACCGCTTCGCGGTCTACTTCATCGACCTTGACGGGTTCAAAGCCATCAACGACACATTAGGGCATACGGTGGGCGATGCGCTTTTGAAGGAGCTTGCCGACCGGCTCAAGGCGACCGTCCGTAAAGAGGATATCGTCGCTCGCCTCGGCGGCGATGAATTTGTCATCATGGTTGAGAATATTCCAGATATTTCCATGGCTGCGCATATCGCGGAAAAGCTTTTCAACTGCTTTAAAGCCGAGTTCAATCTGATGGGAGCAGGGGCCGGTTCCGGCGGCATGGGGATTTCGCCCAGCATCGGCATCAGCCTCTATCCGGACAACGGCGCGACGATGGAAGTATTGCTGCGGCATGCCGACGCGGCGATGTATGAGGTCAAGGCAAGCGGACGCAACAACTATCTCTTTTTCGAATCGTCGATGAATGTCGCCTCAATGCGCACGATAGAAATCCAGAGAAGCATGCGGACTGCAATCAAGGACAGGCAGTTCTTTATTCACTATCAGCCTAAATTCGATTGCAATGGCCTGGTCTCGGGCGCGGAAGCGTTGTTACGCTGGCAGCATCCCCGGCTTGGGCTCATTTCTCCCGCCGAATTCATAACGATTGCGGAACGGTCGGGGCAAATCATCGAGATCGGCTATTGGGTGATCGAGGAGGTGTGCAAGCAGCTCAACGAGTGGGCCGCGTCCGGACAGGAAACGGTGAAGGTCGCCGTGAACCTGTCCCAGATTCAACTGCGTGCGCCCAACCTGGTGGAAGAGGTTCTTGCCCTTACCACGCGGTTCGGCATTGCTCCTTCAATGATGATGTTTGAAATAACCGAGTCGGTGGCGATGCAGAATGCCGAAGAAACCATGAAAACCGTGGCCAAGTTACAGGGTGCGGGCTTCGACCTGGCAATCGACGACTTCGGCACCGGCTACTCCAGCCTGAGCTACCTGCAGCAGTTTGCGGTGCGCCAGCTTAAAGTGGATCGCACATTCGTCAACCGCTTGTCCGAAAGCGATCCAAAGGCGCTTTCGGTGGTGGCGGCAATCATCAATCTTGCCCATTCGTTGAACATGGAGGTGGTGGCCGAGGGGGTAGAGACGCAATCGCAGCACGCCATCCTGAAAGGAATGCAGTGCGACCAGGTGCAGGGATATCTGATGGCTAAACCGCTGAGCAATGAAGAATTTTCAAAATTAATGCGCCGGCAAGGACGCTGCGCCTTCGATTTCGGCGGTTCGAAGATATCGGCGGGTGAGCCGGTGACCGCAAGCGCGCACTGACGTAAAATTGGGTCGGACATTAACGCAGATATTTTCGAGACTTGGAGGAGATTCATGGATATTCAAACCGTAGGCATCATCGGATCAGGATTAATGGGAAGCGGCATCGCGCAGACTTGCGCAGCCGCCGGGCTGAAAGTCATCGTTAGAGACATCGACGATGCGGCGCTGCAGCGCGGCGTAGCAGCGATCGCTTCCAGTCTGGACCGGCTGGTCAGCAAGGGAAAAATGGACGCGCAGCAAAAAGACACGGTCCTTGCCGCAATCAAAACGACCACCAGTCTCGGCGACCTCGCCGATGCCGATTTCATCATCGAAGCGGCCACCGAAAATCTCGGCCTGAAGCAAAAAATCCTGAAGGAAGTGGATGCGGTGGCTAAACCGGGTTGCATCATCGCCACCAATACGTCATCGGTGTCGATCACCAAGCTGGCCGCCATGCTCGCGGTACCGGCTCGCTTCGTCGGCATGCATTTCTTTAATCCGGTGCCGCTGATGGCGCTGGTCGAAATCATTCGCGGCATCCAGACCAGCGACGAAACGTTTGCGGCAACCGATGCACTCGCAAGAAAAATTGGTAAAACGCCGATCGGCGTGAAAAATGCGCCCGGCTTTGTGGTCAACCGCATCCTGTGCCCGATGATGAACGAAGCGGCGTTCGTCCTGCAGGAAGGTTTGGCCACGCGCGAGGAAATCGACGCCGGCATGAAACTCGGCGCCAATCATCCGATCGGTCCGCTGGCGTTGCTGGACCTGGTCGGGCTTGATACCTTTTTGTCGGTCATGAACGTGTTCTACAACGACTTCAAGGATCCAAAATATCGTCCGGCTCCGCTGATCCAGGAAATGGTCGATGCCGGTTACCTGGGCCGCAAATCGGGACGCGGTTTTTACGAGTATTGACCGATCCGCCGCGTCGCTGCGGCAGACACCATTCATTTACAAGGTGTGCGCGCGATATACAGTTCCTGTATGTCGTGAATACATAATCCTGCGCGCCGCGGCCGGCATATCGGCAAATCCAGACGCGGCCACCTGAATACCTCCTTGCGCGCGGCATGGCATTGAAGTTGCATAGCCGGGCAGGGGAGACAGTCGACACCTGCCGGCGGGTGCAATGCGCAAGGCGTCCTGGCGCCAGAAAATTCACCTTGCGGACAGCTTTGATTTCGGCAACGGCTAACGACGAATCGCGTTACGCCTCCGGCACTTCCTCCGCCCACAATAAAGAGAGAGAAATCAGTATGCAAGATCAAGCCAAGCCGGGCATGATGCAGGACTGGCCTTTGCTATGCCATCGCGTGATTGAACATGCGGCGCGCCAGCATGGCGGCCGCCGCGTCGTCACCCGATCGGTGGAAGGTCCGATCAAGGTTACCAATTATGCGCAGGTGCACCAGCGCGCATTGCGCGTCTCGAAGCGCCTGACCGCCGAAGGCATACAGCAGGGCGACATCATCGGCACGCTCGCGTGGAGCACCGCCAACCACCTCGAATGCTGGTACGGGATTACCGGCATCGGCGCGATCTACCATCCGGTCAATCCGCGCCTGTTCCCGGAACAGATTGCTTACATCATCAACGATGCGAAAGACCGTATCCTGATGGTCGACACCAGTTTCATCGCGGTGCTGGAAAGCCTTGCCGACCGCCTGCCGTCGGTCGAACGGTATGTGATCCTTACCGACCGCGAGCACATGCCGCGCACCACGCTGCGCAATGCGATCGCCTATGAAGACTGGCTGGCCGAAGCGGATGCCGATTTCGAATGGCGGACTTTCGAGGAAAACACCGCCGCCAGCCTGGCTTACACATCGGGCACGACCGGCCAGCCCAAGGGCGTGCTGTATTCGCATCGGTCCATCGTGCTGATGTCTTTGGCAGCCAACTCGCCCGACATGTACGGGTTTTCCGCCAACGATGTCGTGCTGCAGGTGGTGCCGATGTGCCATGCGAATGGCTGGTCATGGCCATTTTCGGCGCCGATGGCCGGCGCCAGCCTGGTCTTCCCCGGACCGGCTCTCGATGGCGCTTCCCTGACCGAGTTGCTGGTTTCCGAGCGCGTGACCCTGACCGGCGGCGTGCCGACGGTATGGCAGGGCGTGCTGAATCACCTCGAGCAGCAGGGCCAGGCACTGGCCCACCTGAAGCGCATTTACATCGGGGGCTCGCCTTGTTCGCAAACGATGATCGAAGCATTTACCGAGCGCCATGGCGCCGAAGTGCGTTCCGCCTTCGGCATGACCGAAATGGGTCCGATGGGCGCCATCGCTTCGACGTTGCCGGAGACCCGGGAATTGACCGGTTCCGACATGATCAAGTTGCGCCAGTCGCAGGGCCGGCCGCCGTTCCTGGTCGAATTCCGCACTTGCGACGATGACGGCAAGGTGCAGCCATGGGACGGCGAAAGTGCCGGCCACCTGAAAGCGCGCGGACCGTGCATCGTGCAATCCTATTACGGCACCGAGCGCGGCAGTGCGCTTGACGTGCATGGCTTTTTCGATACCGGCGACATCGCGACCATCAATCCGAACGGCTACGTCCGGCTGACCGACCGGGCAAAGGACCTGGTCAAATCCGGCGGCGAATGGATTTCTTCTATCGACCTGGAAAACCATGCGATGGACCATCCGGATGTGATGGAAGCGGCGGTGATCGCCGCCAGGCATCCGAAATGGGATGAGCGGCCGCTGCTGATCGTCGTGCCGCGGCCCGGGCGGGATTTGTCGAAGGAAGAGATATTACGCTTTCTCGATGGGCGGGTGGCAAAGTGGTGGCTGCCCGACGACATCGTGTTCGTGGATTCCCTGCCGCATACCGCAACCGGCAAACTGCACAAGAGCGTGCTGCGCAAGGAATTTGAAAATTTTTTATTGACGAAACAAGAAAACTAATCGGCCGCTGCGCGGAATGGAGCCGCGCCGCGGCGATCAGAACAGGCTGGAAACCAGGAGTCGAGGAATGACGAGGCAGGCAGTATTGAACGAGAATTACCCATTACTTCTTTCACCAATCCGGCTGGGAGCGCACACGGTGCGCAACCGCGTGGTCATGGGGTCGATCCATACCCGGCTTGAAAACGAGCCGGATGCGATCGAGCGGCTGGCTGCATTTTATGCCGAACGCGCGCGCGGCGGAGTCGGACTGATCGTCACCGGCGGCACCTCGCCGAATTTTGAAGGCCGTGTCGAGGAAGGCGCGCAAGTTCTCGATTCGGAACAGCACCTCGCAGAACACGTGCCGATAGTCCAGGCGGTGCATGCGGCCGGCGCCAAGATCGTGATGCAGGTTCTGCATTGCGGCATTTATGCCAAGCATCCGCAGTTGGTCGGTCCGAGCGCGATCTCTTCGCCGATCAACCGCCGTGTCCCGCGCGCGCTGTCCACTGAAGAAGTGGAACAGACTGTGGAAGATTTCGTGCGTTGCGCCGAACTGGCCCGCCAGGCCGGATACGATGGCGTCGAGCTGATGGGGTCGGAAGGTTATCTGCTCACCCAGTTCACGGCGCCGCGCACCAATAGCCGGACCGACATGTGGGGCGGCTCATTTGAAAACCGGATCCGTTTTCCGGTTGAAATTGCGCGCCGTACGCGCGAGCGGCTCGGCTCCGGCTTCCTGATCCTGTACCGGATCTCGGCGATCGATCTGGTGGAGGGCGGCTTGACCGGCGATGAAGTGAACTTGCTGGCGCAGGCGCTGGAGGCGGCTGGCGTCGATGTGCTCAGTACCGGCATAGGCTGGCATGAATCGGCGGTGCCGACGATCGCCACGTCGGTGCCGCGCGCGGCATTCGCATTTGCCGCTGCCCGCCTGAAAAAAGCGGTCTCGATTCCAGTGGTCGCCTCCAACCGCATCAACATGCCGTCGACCGCTGAAGAGATCCTTGCCAACGGCGAAGCCGACCTGGTCTCGATGGCACGCCCGTTTCTGGCCGATCCGGATTTCGTGATCAAGGCGGCGTCCGGCCGCACCGATGAAATCAATACCTGCATCGCTTGCAACCAGGCCTGCCTGGACCGCATCTTTACGGAGCGGCCGGCAACCTGCCTGGTGAATCCGAAGGCTTGTCATGAGACCCAGTTTTCCGACACGCCGCCGGAAGTAAAGCGGCGCGTCGCGGTCATCGGGTCCGGCCCGGCTGGCCTGGCCTGCGCCACCACCGCGGCGGAGCGCGGCCACCAGGTCGTGCTGTTCGAGGCCGGCGACGAAATCGGCGGTCAGCTCAACCTGGCGCGCCGCATTCCCGGCAAGGAACAGGAATTCAGCGAATTGCTGCGTTACTTCAAGCGGCGCGTAGACAAAAGCGGGGTCGAGCTGCGCCTGGGCGTGCGCGCGGATGCGCCACTGTTGGCGCAGGAGCGCTTTGACCGCGTCATCGTCGCCACCGGCATCAAACCGCGCATGCCGGATTTACCGGGAGCGGATCACCGGTCGGTGGTCAGCTATGTCGACGTCATCCTCGGCCGCGTCAAGGCCGGCGAGCGCGTCGCGGTGATTGGCACCGGCGGCATCGGCCATGACATCGCCGAACTGCTGACCGTGCATGGACATGACAGCACCAGCATCCCGGAATTTCTGGAAGCCTGGGGAGTGGACCCAACCATCTCCGGCCCGGGCGGCTTGAAAAAGCCGGCCACCGACACAGCGGCGCGCCAGGTCACCATGCTGCAGCGCAGCCTGACCAAGCCGGGCGCGCGGCTGGGCAAGTCGACCGGCTGGATACATCGAACCAAGCTGGTCCGGCGCGGCGTTCCGCTGCTTGCCGGCTGCACTTATCACAAGGTCGACGACGCCGGCCTGCATTATAGTGTCGATGGCGAGATGCGCGTACTGCCGGTCGATACGGTGGTCATGTGCGCCGGCCAGGATCCGGACCAGGATCTTGCCGATTCGCTGCGCAAGATGGGAATCGAAGCCGATCTGATCGGTGGCGCGCGTTTCGCATCCGAGCTGGATGCGATGCGGGCTATCGATGAAGGCACACGACTGGCGTACGCGCTGTAAAAGGATCGATGATGAACAACCATCCCCCGCAGCGGGAGGAGACGTCAGCCGCAATCCTTGAGCTGCGCGGCCTGTCGCTCCGGTTCGGCGGTATCGACGCATTGTCCAAAGTATCGTTTCCGGTGGCGCCGGGATCGATCACGGCGCTGATCGGTCCGAATGGCGCCGGCAAGACTTCGCTGTTCAATTGCATCTCCGGTTTTTACAAGCCGTTCGCGGGCGATATCCTGTTCAAGGGCCAGTCGATCACGCGCCTGGCGCCGCCGCAGCGCGCCAAACTCGGACTGGCCCGCTCATTTCAAAATATTGCGCTGTTCCGTGGCTTGACCGTGCTCGACAATATCAAGCTTGGCCGCCACTCCCACATGCGAAGCAATCTGCTGGATGGCTTGATCTACCGGGGCAAGGCGCAACGCGAGGAAGAAGCGCTGACGGCCGAGATTGAAGAAAAGATCATCGGCATCCTTGATATCGGGCATATCCGCGATGAATCGGTGGCTAACCTGCCGTACGGCTTGCGCAAGCGAGTCGAACTGGCGCGTGCGCTGGCAATGCGCCCGCAAGTGCTGCTGCTGGATGAACCGGTGGCCGGCATGAACCATGAAGAGACCAAGGATATCGCCCGTTTCATCCTGGATATCCGGAAGGAATGGGGCGTGACGGTATTGATGGTCGAGCATGACATGGGGATGGTGATGGATATCTCTGACCACGTGGTGGTCCTCAGTTTCGGCAAGCTGATTGCCGAAGGCAAGCCGGAACAGATCCAGCGCAACCCGGATGTGATCAGCGCTTATCTCGGCACCGACGCCGCCGGGCAACTGGCCCCGGCACCTGCCGCAGAGGAGGGTGCCTGATGGATTGGCTCTATTTTTCCGAGATTGCGCTGTCGGGGCTCGGATCGGGCGCGCTGCTGGCCGTGACCGGCCTCGCATTCGTGCTGATCTACAAGGCTACGCGCGTGGTCAATCTCGCCATCGGCGAAACCCTGATGCTGGGCGCCTACCTGTTTTTCGGCTTTACCGGCGCGATGGGCTTGCCGGTGTGGATGGCGATTCCGCTGGTGCTGGCCTGCGGCGGCCTGTTCGGCGCGGTGGTCGAGCGCGTTGTAATACGTCCGATGCTGGGCAGCAGCCCGGTGGCGGTATTCATGGTCACGATCGGGCTCGGCTCGATTTTGGTCGGGGTGGTGGAACTGGTCTGGGGCCTGGAGCCGCAACGCCTGAAGTCCTTCATCGAGGAAAAACCGGTATTCATCGGCCCGGCCTATGTATCGCCGAAAACCGCGGTCGCGTTTGCCGTGGCGTCGGCGACCATCGTGCTGTTCCTGGTGATTTTCCGTTACTGGCGCGGCAGCCTGGCATTGCGCGCCACCGCGACCGATCCTGGCGCCGCCTACTCCTGCGGCATCAATGTGCCGAAAGTGTACTCGATGTCATGGATCGTGGCCTGCATGATCGCCTCCGGCGCCGGCATCCTGGTTGGCGCGATCGGCGGGCTGTCTTCCGCAATGGGACTGTTCGGCCTGTCGGTGCTCGGCGTGGTCATCATGGGCGGGCTCGATTCCATCCTCGGCGTGCTGCTGGCCGCGATGGCGGTCGGCCTGATCGAAGCATTCGCCGGCGCCTACCTGGGCGGCGAATTCAAGCAGATCACGACCTTTACCTTACTGATGGCAATGCTGATGGTGCGACCACACGGATTGCTTGGAACCGCCGAGATCGACCGACTATGAATATCCAAACCATCGATGCTTCACGCAGCGGCGCAAGGGCGCGGAATGCGGCCGGTTCAAACTGGCGCACGCTCTGGTTCGCGCTGTCGCTGATTGCATTCATCGCAGCGCCCTTCGTGGTCGCAAACTATTGGCTGTACTGGATTTGCCTGATCGCGATCAATATCGTCAGCGCCACCGGCCTGAATATCCTGTCCGGCTATACCGGCCTGTCCAGTCTCGGGCAAGCCGCCTTCATGGGCGTCGGCGCCTATACGGTCGCCCTGCTTGAACTGCGCGCAGGCACGCCATTCCTTATCAATCTGCCGGTTGCCGGCATCGTCGCGGCGCTGATTGGATTGATCGTAGGCATTCCAAGCTTGCGGGTGAGGGGCCTGTATCTTGCGATCGCCACCATCGCCGCCTCGATCATCCTTGATTTCATATTTGCCAACTGGACCTCGGTCACCAACGGCGTGAAGGGATTGACCGTACCGCCGGCCCAGGCGTTCGGCATCGTTCTTGATCAGCCGTTCAAGCTGTACTGGCTGATCATGCCGATTGCCGCGTTGCTGGTGTGGATGGCATCGAACCTGTTCAAGACCAGGGTCGGCCGCGCTTTCATCGCGATCCGGGACCGCGACATTTCGGCTGAAGTGCTGGGCATTCCCCTATTGCGTTACAAGCTGATGAGCTTCGGCCTGTCGTCATTCTATGCCGGCATTGCGGGCGGGCTGTGGGCCTATTTTTTCCGCGTGGTGACGCCGGAAAGCTTCCCGATCGTGATGTCGATTTTCTTTTTGGCGGCCATCATCGTCGGCGGCATGGGAACCATCATGGGCAGCATCCTCGGCGCCATATTCATGACGCTGGTCCCCGAGTTGCTCAGGTTCGGATTCACGCTGCTGACGCCGTGGATGCCGGATGCCATGTCCATCATCCCCGCAGTCCGTTCGATCGTGTTCGGCGTGCTCATCGTCGGATTCCTGCTGTTCGAGCCGCAAGGGCTGGTTGAAGTTCTGCCCCGGCTGCGCCGCCGCTTTCGTTTGCGTTCACCAAAGTCGTAATGCCGTACTTTAACTATCATTAACCGGAGACAGAATAATCATGAACAATTCCAGACGCAAAGCATTGCGCATCGCCGCCGGCCTCGGCGTAGGCGCGCTGGCCTATCCATTGACCCAGGTCCATGCGCAAGACAAGTCCGACCTTGTGATTGGCGCTTCGATCCCGCTCAGCGGCGTATTCGCCGCAACCGCGATCGGCTATCACACCGCAATGCAGGATTACGCCAAGATGCTGAATGAACAGGGCGGCATCAATGGACGGAAATTGCGGTATGTCGCTGAAGATACCGGCTACAAGGTCGACGTGTCGGTAGCGGTATACAACAAGATCACGGCCAGGGAAAAGGTCAATTTCTATTATGGCGACTCGACCGGCTTTGCCAAAACGATCGCACCGGAGGTGGCGCGCAATGGAAATGTCCTGATGTCCGGCACATCGTTTGCGACCGAACTGAACGATCCGAAGAAATTTCCGAATTACTTCATGGCGGGTCCGGATTACTCGGAAATGGTCAAGATCCTGCTGCGCCACATCGCCAAGGAAACCCCGGGCGGCAAGGTTGCGCTGGTCTATGCTGATAATGAATTCGGCCGCGATCCGATCGAAGCCAGCCTGGCTTATGCAAAGCAACTCGGGCTGAATATCGTGCAGCAAATCCCGACGCCGCTGGGCGCGGTCGATGTGTCGACCGAAGTCCTGAAGCTGCGCCGTGCGAATCCGGACTACACGATTTTCCACGGTTACGTGCTGGCGCCGATTCCCGAATTCATTTCCCAGGCCAAGGGCCTCGGCCTGAAGACCAAGTTCATGGGCACCTTCTGGTCGATGGACCTGAACCTGGTGGAAAAGATGGGGCCGGAGGCCGATGGCTTCATGGGCGTCATGCCGTATCGCTATTACTTCGACAAGGAAGGCAAATCGCCGACGATGGAGAAGATACGATCGCTGCGTCCGGAATATCAGCAGGTTGCGTACACGCAGGGCTTTCTGACGGCGATGCTATTCACCGAAGCCGCGAAGCGCACCATGGCCGCCGGCAAGCCACTGACCGGCGCCAATATGAAAGCGGCGCTTAACTCGATCAAGAATTTCGATACCGGCGGCATCATGGGCATACCGATCACCATCCAGGGCAATTCGATCCCCGTGGGACGCGTTTACCGCTATGACGCCAAGAACAAGACGATGGTCGCGGCATCCGACTGGATCGATGTAAGTAGCGCAAGTAAGTAACGTAAATCGTAAATGTAAATGGTTAACATAAATAAGTAAGCTGTCGCGGAAAGACAAGACTATGGAAGACGTGTCTGGCAATATCCTCGAGGTCGATAATCTCGAGGTTGTCTATGGCAAATCCGTGCTGGCGCTGCGCGGCCTTACGCTATCGGTCGGGCAAGGCAAGGTGGTCGCCTTGCTCGGCGCGAATGGCGCCGGCAAGTCGACCACCCTGAAAGCGATCACCAATGTGCTCGGGCTGGAAGAAGGCGCGATCACTGCGGGGTCGATACGCTTCAACGGCGCATCTACGGCAGCGGTCACGCCTGATCAGCTGGTCCGGCGCGGCATGTTCCATGTCATGGAAGGCCGCCGGATATTCGGCGACCTCACCGTCGAGGAAAACCTGAGGGTGGCGGGCTTTGCCCGGGCGGGCCGCGGTTCGCTGCAGCAGGCGTTTGACCTGGTATATGGCTATTTTCCACGCCTGTTCGAACGCCGCAATGGCCTGGCCGGCTACCTGTCCGGCGGCGAACAGCAAATGCTGGCGATCGGCCGCGCGCTGGTTGCCAAGCCAGCCCTCATTCTGCTGGATGAACCGTCGCTCGGGCTTGCGCCGAAACTTGTGGAAGAAATTTTTTCCATTATTTCCCGCATCAACCGCGAGCAGGGCGTTTCCATGCTGCTGGTCGAACAGAATGCGACGATGGCTTTTTCAGTGGCCCATCATGGCTATATCGTTGAAAGTGGTAAGGTGATGCTGTCCGGATCGACTGAAACGCTCGCGCGTAATCCGGAAGTGCGCGAATTCTATCTCGGGGTCAAAAGCGACTCCGGCGCCGGCCGCAACGGTTACCGCGCCGGGCATTAATCAGTTAGTCAAATACTCACGCAGTCAAATAATCAGGCAGTCAAATCGGCAGTGCGGCCACCCGGCCATTATATTTTTGGAGTTTGAATTGGAATCTAACAAGGCTTATATCGCCGGCTATGTCCGTTCGCCGTTCACCGCCGCGCGCAAGGGCGCGCTTGCCGGAATCCGCCCGGACGACCTGAGCGCGCAACTGATTCGCGCCTTGCTTGGCAAGGTAAATATCCCTGTATCCGAAATCGAGGATGTGATCTGGGGCTGCGCCTATCCCGAAGGGGAGCAGGGCCTGAACCTGGGACGCATAGTGAGCATGCTGGCCGGCTTGCCGGACTCGGTATCGGGCGTAACCGTCAATCGCTGGTGTGGTTCAGCCCTGCAGACGGTCCAGTATGCGGCGGGAATGATGGCGACCAACGCCGGTGAAGCGTTCATCTGCGGCGGCGTCGAATCGATGTCGCGGGTGCCGATGTTTGGATTCAACCTGCTGCCGCCGACCGCCTGGTCTCAGGAACAGCAGGATGACTATCTCAAGGTGGGTCTGACCGCCGAGCGCGTGGCAAACATGTATGGCATTTCGCGCGAGGAACAGGATCTGTTCAGTTACCAGAGCCATTCCAAGGCACTGAAGGCGCAGGCCGAGGGACGGCTGAAGGATGAAATCGTGCCGATCGAATTCGACGGCATCCGGGTCGATACGGACGGCTGCCCGCGCGAATCGTCGCTGGAGAAGCTGGCCAGCCTGAAGTCCGCTTTTGCCGAAGGCGGCACCGTGACCGCCGGCTCTTCCTCGCCAATGACCGATGGCGCGACCGCGCTGCTGGTTTGTTCAGGCGCTTTCCTGGCACGCCATCAAGTGCCGGCCCAGGCCGAAGTGGTGGGTTTCGCCGTGGCGGGCTGCGCCGCCAATATCATGGGCATGGGGCCGGTCGGGGCCAGCCAGAAGGCGCTGGCGCGTGCCGGCATCACGATAGCCGATGTCGATGTGGTTGAAATGAATGAAGCGTTTGCGGCGCAGGCCGAGGCATGCCGGCGCGAGCTTGGCATTGCGCCGGAAAAGCTGAATGTCGACGGCGGCGCGATTGCCCTCGGCCATCCGCTCGGCGCAACCGGCGGCCGGCTGGTCGGCAAGGCCGCGCAGCGTCTGGCTCGCGGCGAAGGCCGCTATGCGCTGGCCACGCAATGCATCGGGGGCGGCATGGGCATTGCGATGGTGTTGAAGGCGGCGCAGTAATCGTCGGCACAGGCTATGGCGTAGGTTAAAGAAGAGATGAACGAATATATTGCACCGTTGCGCGACATGCGCTTCATACTCGGCAACCTTGCCGGCTTGCCGGCGATCGCGGCACTGCCGGACTGCGAGGAAGCGACGCCGGACCTGGTCGCCGCAATCCTGGACGAGGCTGGAAAATTTTCGGCCGGCGTGCTGGCGCCGCTGAATCAATCCGGCGACCGCGAGGGATGCCGCCTTGAGCAGGGCAGCGTCATCACGCCGGCCGGCTGGCGCGAAGCCTATGCGCAGTTCAGCCAGGCTGGATGGGTGGGACTGGCGATGCCGAAAGCCTACGGCGGCCAGGCCCTGCCGAAACTGGTGTCGACGCCGGTCACGGAAATGTGGTTCGCCGCCAACCTGGCGTTTTCCATCCTGCCGCCGATGGCGCTCGGCGCAGCCGAGGCCCTGATGCTGGCTGGCAGCGATGCGCAAAAATCAGTCTTTCTGCCGAAACTGGCGAGTGGCGAATGGGCCGCAACGATGGATTTGACGGAGCCGAATGCCGGTTCCGACCTGGGCGCCATACAGACCCGGGCCGAGCCGCAGCCGGACGGCAGTTACCGCCTGTTCGGGCAAAAGATTTTCATTACCTACGGCGAGCATGAACTGACTGAAAACATCATGCACCTGGTGCTCGCCCGGATACAAGGCGCGCCGGAAGGCGTGCGCGGCATTTCGATGTTCCTGGTGCCGAAATTCCTGGTGAATCCGGACGGATCGATCGGGCCGCGCAACGACATGCAATGCATTTCGGTCGAGCACAAACTCGGCATCCATGGCAGCCCGACCTGCACCATGAGTTACGGCGATGCGAATGGCGCGGTCGGCCACCTGGTGGGCGAGCCGGGCCGCGGCCTGGAATATATGTTTGTGATGGTCAACGAGAGCCGTTTCAATGTCGGCCTCCAGGGTATTGCGATCGCCGAGCGCGCCTATCAAAAGGCACTTGCGTATTCACGCGAACGACTGCAGGGGCGGGATGCGGCTACCGGGGAACAGAATGTGCCGATCGGCCGTCATCCCGATGTCAGGCGCATGCTGCTGGTCATGCGGGCCAACGTAATGGCGACACGCATGCTGGCCTATGTGGCGGCCGGCTGGTTCGACCGCGCCAGGCATGATCCGGACCCGGAGCAAGCCGCCCGCTGCCGCAACCTGGTCGATCTGCTGATGCCGGTGGTAAAAGCCTGGAGCACCGAACTCGGGATTGAAACCGCTGATATCGCGATTCAAATCCATGGCGGCACGGGTTATGTCGAGGAATCCGGCGTAGCCCAATATTTACGCGATGTGCGTATCACGAGCATCTATGAAGGCACGACCGGTATCCAGGCAAACGACCTGATCAGCCGCAAGCTGCTGCGGGACGAGGGAATGGCTATGCGTTCACTGATCGCGGAAATCCGTGGCGTCGCGGAGCAATCCCTCGGAGCTGAGAATACCGCTCAGCTCGGCGCGCCGCTGCAGCAGCTTACCGTGATACTGGAGCAGACGATGGACTGGGTCGTTGCCAACGGCAGGAATGCAAAAGCGGAAGTGCTGGGCACAGGGGTGGCTTTCCTGCGGCTGACCGGACTGGTCTGCGGGGGCTGGCAAATGACGCGGGCCGGTCTCGCGGCGCAGTCTCAGCTGGAGACCGGGGAAGGTGATGCGGTGTACCTGCGCGGGATTGTGGATCTGGCCCAATTCTATTTTGAACACGTGGCGGTGCAGGCGGCGTCGCATGCGCGTACTGTGACGCAGGGCGGGGCGATTGTTGCACGCTTTGCCGATGCGGCGTTTTAAATTCATCCGGCGCAAGGGATATTTCGCACTTCCAAAGCATGCGGGTATTTTCAGGCAGGCTATCCCGGGCGCTTCTTTAGCGGTCGCAATGCTTTCATCATCGATTCATTTTGGGAGTAACGCTGGTGCGTTTTCGATCGTCTTCATCTTCAGTCAATCCGTTCGCGCGCGGTATGTCGCGGAACCGGCTGCGATCGTTCTGTCGGGGAATCGTCCGATACCACGAGCTTGCGCCTGTTTGGAGGAATGAACGACTCAAGGTAGTAAACATGGTTGTTAAGGCCGGCGCTGGCGACACTCTCGAGCATGAACCCGGTGGTGCCGGGACTGACGCCGATTACCTTGGCGACGTCGCGCGAAAATTTCGTCATGATCAGGCCTTGAACCATGCGAGTGATTGGCAGATTGAATTCCCCGCTGAGCAGTGTTTTCAGCGTGACCCGGTCAAGCGATGACAAAGGCTGGTCCACGATGCTGCCGAAGCGGTCCGCATTCAGATAAAACTTGCTGTAGACATTAAACTCACCGTTGATATCGAGCCGCCGGGCGACGCAAATAATGTTATCGCCATCCTGTCCGAGGTAATCCGACCACGGCCCGCGGGTACCGATACGGTTACACGACAGAGCCTTAGGAAAGATAGGCAGATAGCTCACCCCGTCATCATCGAGAAAGCGGCAATGCAACGGGCTGTCAATTGCCCTGCGTTCCTCGGCGACGAAGGTGCCATTGCCCTGTAGCCGCATTACAAGGCCTTCTTCCGTCAGGGAGCGCAGCGCTCGCTGGACCGTACCGAGGCTGAACGGGGTCAGCCTGGTCAGTTCGATTTCCGTCGGAAGCTTGTCCCCGGCTTTCCAGTAGCCGTGTTGAATTGCCGTGCGCAGAATCTCGCGCAGATGGGCATATTTCGGCAAGCCGGGAAGCCCCGGACTCCAATATTTTTCAAAAAAATTCAACGGCGACTCTCAGAAATAACGCAGAAATAATCCGGAAATAACGCAGAAATAATCCGGAAAGGTTCTTCACGCCGGGACCCGGCGGCCCGGCCAATTCATGCGCATGCCAACGGGTTCACGCCATACATACAAACCTGTTCATGCCTTCTATTGTAAGACCTTTCCTCTAAGAAAGACCTTTTGCATAGGTTGACAATATTCATGCACTATATAGTATTATAGTTTTTGTGGCATCGGCCGAACAGCCGCAGACATGCCGAATTCTGAATAACCGGAGAAAAAAATGGCGGTAACTGAAAACCTGATCGATGAAAAGTTTGATGTACTGGTTGCGGGAGGCGGCGTGACAGGCATCGCAGCGGCACTTGCGGCCGCCCGCCAGGGTGCGCGCACTGTTTTGATCGAGCCACGCCCGTTTATTGGCGGAAATGCCGCGACCGGGCTTTGCATCCACACCTACTTCACCAGGTATGGAAAACAGGTGGTGTTCGGGATTGCACAGGAAATCGTGGATCGCCTGACCGAACTCGGCGGCGCGGTTGGCCA
Source organism: Herminiimonas sp. (assembly GCA_028292315.1). Taxonomy (GTDB): domain Bacteria; phylum Pseudomonadota; class Gammaproteobacteria; order Burkholderiales; family Burkholderiaceae_D; genus JAQGMO01. Next base: position 39,478 of record JAQGMO010000012.1, read on the forward strand.
TGTGCCTATGCCGCAGGGCTATGTCTACGCGGTGACGCCGGTGGACGCGGATCTGTTTCGGATGGAAACCACGGCCATGCTTGCGGAGGCCGGGGTAGTTATCCTCTACAACACGACGCTGGTCGGGGCCGACTCCATAGGCGGCGAAGTTCAACGGGTCCAAGTGTGCAGCAAGAACAGGCTAGGGTATCTCAACGCAAAAACGTTCATCGATGCGACTGGCGATGCCGATTTGGCCCTCATGGCCGGAGCTGAATGCCGCGAAGGCTGGGCGGGCACCGGCGCCATGCAACCGGTATCCATGATGCTGCGCGCCGTGTCGGTCGATACCGCGCGTGCTTGCGAAGCGCTGGCCGAATTCACGCCTGCCTATGCGACGAAGAAAGGCTGCGACAAGCCGATCCCGATTTATTTCCATGGGACGTTCACCCGCTGGAACAAGATTCTGCGTGATATGGGCGTCTACGATCATGACGATCACCAGTTCTGGACGAACACCGTATGGCCCAATCAGCTGAACATCAATGCAAGCCGCATGGCAAACGTCAACGGCAATGATCCGGTCGCGCTTTCGCAGGCCACCGTTGAACTCACGAAGCAGCTGCAAAAACTCGGCCAGTTCCTGAAGGAGCATATCCCCGGCTTTGAAAATGCTTCATTCATCCCAAATGCTTTTGTCGGTGTGCGCGAAACCCGCAACATCAGGGGCGAATATGAATTGAATGAAGAAGATATTCGCGCCGGCCGCAAGTTCGAAGACTCTGTCGGCCAAGCCTGCTTCCCGGTCGATATCCATCATCCCGATGGAAAATCGCAGGAGCATATCGATATCGGCGGCGACGGCGCCTATGATCTGCCGTATCGCGCATTGATCCCGCGCGGATTCACGAACCTGCTCGCCGCGGGCCGCTGCGTCTCCGCTACCCCATATGCACACGGAGCGACGCGCAACATGGCGCCGTGCATGACTACCGGTGAAGCGGCCGGGATTGCGGCTGCGCTGGCAGCCCAGGGAAATACGACTTGCCCGCAGCTGCCGATCGAACTGCTTCAGTCCCGGCTGCGGCAGGCAGGCGTCTATCTTGGAGACCAGGTTTCAGCTGGGGCTGCGACAGTTCCATCCAAATAAACAGTCGAATAACAGTTGAATAATGGAGTAATGGAGGCGACAAATGATAAAGAAAAATCTGTTCAGGCTTTTTTCTGTTGTGGCCGCAACGGCAGCGGTCACGCTAAGCGTTTCGCCGCTGTCCTACGCGCAGTCTTATCCAAGCGGGCCGATCAGTTTCGTCGTGCCGTATCCGCCGGGCGGCGCATCGGATGTTATTGCCAGGCTGATCGGGCAAAAGCTGAGCGAACGTTATGGCCAGCCGGTGGTGATTGAAAACAAGCCTGGCGCAAATGGAAATATTGCGCTTGAGCTGGTGGCGCGCGCTAAGAACGACGGCCATACCATCCTGATGGGCAATGTCGGGCCGAATGCGATCAACGCCGGCCTCTACAAGCAGTTGCGCTTCGATCCGATCAACAGCTTTGCGCCGATAACAATGGCGAGTTCGGTGCCGGTGCTGTTAGTGGTCAATCCGAACCTGCCGGTCAAAAACGTTCCGGAATTAATTTCTTATATCAAGGCCAACGCGGGCAAGATCAATTTTGCGACGGGCGGCGTCGGATCGGCAACTCACCTGACCGCCGAACTATTCAAAAGCATGGCGGGCGTCGACATCACCATGATTCCCTACAAGGGAGATGCTCCGGCCCTGAACGATGTCCTGAGCGGCAAGGATGTGGCGATCACCTTTGCGACATCGATCGCCGCGACACCGTACGTCAAATCAGGGAAAGTGCGGCTGATTGGCGTCGCCTCCACGCAAAGAGCCCAGGCGTTCCCCGACACGCCGACCGTTGCCGAGACCTTGCCGGGCTTCGAATCCACTTCCTGGGGCGGTGTGCTGGCACCGGCTGGCACGCCGGCGCCGGTCATCGCGTCGTTGAATACCGAGATCGTCAAAATTCTCAGGATGCCTGAAATCAAGGCAAAAATCTCGGGCATGGGAGCGGAAGTCGTCGACAGCACACCTGACGAATTCAAGACCTTCATCCGGGACGAGATTGCCAAGTGGTCCAAGGTAATCAAGCAATCGGGCGCATCGGCAGAATAATGCGGGGAGAAGTCTGAATGCGCGGCTTCTCATTGCGGCGATCGCCGCAATCAGGATAGCGCTCCGGCAAGCAGGGAGTACAGCCCATGCCATTCATGCGGATGGCGTGGGCCTGTCTATATGCCGCGAATAACGGCGCTCCGCCATGCCGGTTTCGGAAGGCGCAGATTCACACCCGCGTACACAGGCGCCGCACGATATGGAAGGTGTACTGCGACGCCACGCGCTCGATGAACTTCATGAAATCCACCGGCGCATGTTCATTCGCATCGTCCGATATCGTCCGTACCACGCCGACCGGCACGCCGAATTCATGGCAGACCTGGGCCACGGCCGCTCCTTCCATTTCAACTGCCAGAAGATCCGGTAATTCGGCTTTTAATCCATCCAGCGTTGCCTGGCTGCCGATGAACTGGTCGCCGCTTGCGATCAGGCCGCGGTGCAGCCGTGGCTGCCTGATTGAAAAGGCACTGCGCTCGGGCGCGCTGATCGCGTGCTGGAGATCGTGGTCGAGGTAAGCGCGGACCGCTTCGGAAAGATGGCCGGCAAGCAGCGCATCCGCCGGAAAGCGCGCCATGCCAAGCAGCGGCACCTCGAAACGCGGGAACAGGGGCGTCACATCCATATCGTGCTGCACGAGCGCGTCGGCCACCACTACATCGCCCACCGACACGCTGCGGTCGACGGCGCCCGCGACACCGGTGAAGACCACATGCGTCACATTGAACCGCTCGATCAGCATCGCCGCCGTGGTGGCGGCGGCTGCCTTCCCAAGGCGCGATAGCACGCAGGTGCAACGGATGCCCCACAAGGTGCCGCTCACATAGTCGCGCATGCCGCGTGACACCGTCTCATGGTTCCGCATCATTGCGATCAGGCCGGCCTGCTCTTCATGCATGGCGCTGATCAGCCCGAGATGGGGCACGGCTTCAGTCATTTTTTTGATTTCCTATTCCGATATTGGCCACTTACAGCAATGGCTTGTCCGCGCTTTGATTGCTCCAAGTCCATCACCGCTAGGCCCTGTATTACAAGCAATAAGTCTTGTAAGTAATATTCATTTTTATGCGGTAACTTTTCCTAAATAACAATTTGATGGTGCTCAACGCTAATGAATACAAGTAAGAGTACTGTCAACAATGTTTCTTGCGTACCTACATGCTGTTCTCAAATAGCGTCAATCGCCCACTATCCACTTCATTTATTTAAATATGAATAAATTCAATCGAGCCTCGATTATAAGCATCTTGTTAGCCGCGCTTACGGCGTGCGGCGGAAGCGGTTCTTCTGGTAATAGCGGTGCGACTACCGCCACTGAAACGCCCATCGCGGATAAGGGGAATGGTTCACCTTCCGGCAGCGGTACGCCTCCACGGACCGGGACCGAAACGCCCGTAGCGGACAACGGCAATGCCCCGGGTGGCGAGGCTCAAGCAACCATTGTTTTACCTAGAATCTATATTGCGACGGAGGGCGGTGCCGAAGTCGCGAATACCGAAGATTATTTGAACGCCACGCTAAGAGTGGTGTCCGGGAACGGTACCGAAGTAATGCAAGCGCCGACCGAAATTCGCGGACGCGGCAACACGACGTGGGGCATGCCGAAGAAACCGTATCGCTTGAAGCTCGGTCAGGCAGCGTCGCTGTTGGGCATGCCGGCGGAACGCGACTGGGCGTTGCTGGCCAACTATGCCGACAAGTCGCTGGTGCGCAACAAACTGGCGATGAACCTTGGTGAGCAGGTGGGCCTTCCTTACAATCCGCGTTCAAGGTTTTTCGAGTTATATTTCAACGATACCTACCAAGGGGTGTACCAGCTGTTCGAACATGTGAAAACAGGACCCGACAGGGTGAATGTCGAAAAGCTGGACCGCAAAACCGATACGTCGGCCGACATCATTACCGGCGGGTATTTCATGGAAATCGACCACAGGCTTGACGAAGATGTCTGCTGGTACACCTCAATGCAAATTCCAATTTGCGCGAAAGATCCGGAATACGCCAAAGCAGATATTGAGAACCCGGCGCATCCCTCCTATGCCCAGTTCAACTACATAAAAAATTATGTCAATGC
>JAQGMO010000048.1 GCA_028292315.1 Herminiimonas sp.
AGGTAAAAATCGACCATGCGGTCGGTACTTGCCAAGTCAAGAGCACCACTGTCCGTAAACGGGGTGGCCGCGATCAGATATACCCCTTTGGCGTGCCCATCTAATTTATTCACATTAGACTCCGGTGCTGTTTTGCTGTTTTTTTAAGGAATGGCTATACGATGGATTCACCGCCCTCATCGATGCGCCGCGAATTTAACGCGTCTTTTTAAATGCCTCGTAACGCGCTTTATTTTCGGCATTGGGTGGGTATAGCCCAGGCAATGCGGCGCCGTTATCGACTTCCTGCATAATCCAGGTTTCCAGAAGCTCTTGTTCGGCCGCCATGGCAACCACTTCATCGAGCAGCGCTGCAGGAATCAGGACCGCGCCATCTGCATCAACCACAACGACATCGTTGGGGAATACGGCAACCCCGCCGCAAGCAATCGGTTCTTGCCAATTCACGAACGTGAGGCCTGCCACCGAAGGCGGTGCGGCCGCGCCCCGGCACCAGACAGGCAGGCCGGTACCTAATACGCCAGTCACATCTCGCACCACGCCGTCGGTGACGAGCGCTGCGACACCGCGCTTCTTCATGCGGGCACAGAGAATATCGCCGAAGATGCCGGCATCGGTCACGCCCATGGCGTCCACTACCGCAATACAACCCTCTGGCATGGCTTCGATCGCTGACCGGGTGGAAATCGGTGAAGACCACGATTCCGGCGTGGCCAAGTCTTCCCGAGCCGGAACGAAGCGCAGAGTGAATGCACGGCCTACCTGGCGCGATTGATTACTGTCAAGCGGGATGGTGCCTCTCAGCCAAGTGTTACGCAATCCTTTCTTGAGCAGGACAGTCGACAACGTCGCGGTGGTGATGCCAGACAATGTCTGGCGAGTCTGGGGATCAAGAGCAAGCGGATCGATTTGCATTGGGATATCTTCAACTGAAATATAGTTTGGTAAGAGAGGCCATCAGATGCTGGCGATCATTCCGCCGTCAACCCGGATTACCGAGCCGGTCAAATAACCAGCCTGCACGCTGGCAAGGAACGTCACTACCGAGCCGTATTCGTCCGGGCGGCCATAGCGGCCGAGCGGAATCGATGCGGTGCTTTCTGCTGCGACCTGCTCCACGCTGCGCCCTTCCCGCTTCGCTTTTTGCTCGTCAAGGAAGGCAATACGCGCAGTTGCAATACGTCCCGGCAAGACGATATTAGCCGTAATACCGTCGAGCCCGACCTCACGGGCCAAGGTCTTGGACCAGCCGACGAGGGACATGCGCAGTGCGTTGGAAATGCCTAGATTCGGAATCGGCGAAATCACACCGGACGACGTGCTGGTAATGATCCGGCCCCATTTCTTCTGACGCATGCCGGGCAAAACGCGATCGGTGATGGCGATGACGGAAAGCACCATGGACTGGAAACTCTTAGACCAGAGTTCCGGCGCTTGTCCTGACGCCGGCGTTGGCGGCGGACCGCCGGTATTGTTGACCAGAATATCCACGGCGCCGAAACGATCTTCGATGGCCTTTATATGACCATCGACGACGGACAAGTCAGCGAGGTCCCAGACCAGCGGCATGGCCACGGCACCGCTGCGTTCCATTTTGGCAAATTCCACGCCAAGCGCGTCAGCGTTGATGTCCGCGATAATGAGATTTGCGCCTTCAGCGGCCAGTGCGCCGGCGATCGCTCCCCCCAGTCCGCCAGCGGCTCCAAATACCAGTGCTGTTTTCCCACGTATTCCGAGATCCACGATGTCAATTCCTTATTGGTTCTGCTAATTTCACGCAGTTGTCGCTTGTCGCCGCGCATCCCGCACGGGGTGAATCGATTATAGTTAGTTAAAGATTTAATACGAAACGAATTGTTTCTGGTCTTGGCATAAAATATTTCAATATATGATCCGGTACTTTCGCACTTTCCTGATAGCCGCAGAAACCTTGTCCTTTTCCGCGGCCGGCAGCAGGCTTGGTCTCACGCAGTCGGCAGTCAGCACCCAAATCCGGCGGCTGGAGCAGGAGCTGGGTTGTTTGCTGTTCGAGCGCACCGGGAAATCGGTTACGCTGAGCGTCGCAGGGAGCAAGCTGCTGCCGGACGCGACCCATCTTCTCGAACTATTTGAAACGATGAAGGAGCAAGGCAAGGGACCATCGGACACGGCACCGATCGATCTGGGTGCAATTTCTACCGTACAGGCTATGCTGCTGCCGAAGGCGCTGGTTCGCTTTCGAAGAGAACAACCGGCCATCCACGTCAATATCGTGCCCGGCATGTCAGTTCAGTTGCTGACGCAGGTCGATGCGCGCGAGCTTGACATTGCGGTAATGATCAAACCACGTCTTGGCATCCCTTCCGATTTGAAATGGATTACGCTCATGCGCGAGCATTATGTCGGGATTGCGCCTGTCGGGGCGCCGCGCGAGCTGAAAGCGTTGTTCGAAGCATTGCCGTTTATCCGCTATAGCCGACGCTCGCACGGCGGGCAACTGGTCGACCGTTTTCTGAAGCGACATGGCCTGTGGGTCAAGGACGGCCTGGAATTGGACGAACCCTCGGTGATTCTGAATATGGTAAGCGAAGGGCTTGGGTGCTCGATCATTCCAGGCAAGCTCGTGCCACTGGCTGCAACGCCCGGTGTCGCGGTACTGCCACTGCCAGGGCCGCCTCTTTTCCGGGAAATTGGCATTCTCGTCCGACTTTCCGCGTTAAAACGAGCGTCCGCAGTGGCGCTGATCACGAGCCTGACCGCCGAGGCGGGTGCTGGGACTGCACAATGATATCGCGCTTCCCGTCAGTGCCCTTTTCACGTCTCGGGTCAGCTGCGGGATAATTTGCCTGAACTAGTTTCGATCGTTGGGTCGCCGTGCCACATTCCTCGCTTGCGCCCGTTACCACATTGGCCAAACAGGCATCTATGAATATTTGCATTACCGGCGTAACCTCGGTGCCGGTCCGGAACACAAGTCCATATGGTTCTGCCTTGCGGCGGATCGATACAGGGAGAATGTGTAATTGCCCAGTCGCGACGAGGTAATCCGCTACGCTATTGGGCATGATCGCTACGAAATCGCTATTCGCAGCCAGAAAAGTCATTGTCGCGAACGTCGAGTCGGTTTCGATGACGTTGGTAGGGAATTTCAAGTCAGCGTCACTGAACGCGGATTCCAAGAGGCTGCGCATCGGGATATGAGAAGGGAACACCAGCCATCTGCACTCCTGTAAATTTAAATGAAAAAAGTCCGAGGTATTTGCAGACTGGCTGCAGGAGCGCGATACCGAAACACGTCCATCACAAATTGTCGTGCGAGAAGCCTGAGGAACGCGTGTCATCGAAGCGCTGACATCGTCAGATATGCACTCCGTGTTTCAATAAAAATCATCACGAATGTTCCGAAACAAGCAGATGCCTCACACTCAGGAAATTGATGCAGATTAGCGGCTGAACCGTGTCCGGTTATGCAGGAGCAAGATCAGGGCCTGGCATCCTCCATCAGTCGATCAAAAAAGCTCTTCACGGCTTCATATGCCATTGTGATTGTTGCCTCCAATTTCTTCGGAGAGCTTTTCCAATCATGGGATGTTCCTCCATAGCCACCTGTTCAGCCTTTACAGTTTTAGGAATGGACAAACCCTTCGTGGATATTTTTGGGTATGCCTATCCACTCTTGTTTTCAGTTATGTCGACGAACTGGTACAAAAATCGAAAAGTGCAAGTAATTCCCCTGAATAAAGTATATCTATTATCTTTCCCTCGGGAAATATAATAGAGTAGCGGTATTGATAACATCGTCCTTTTCCATAAAGCCGTTTCAGCAAACAATCAGTGAAAGACGTAAATGGCCCTCAGTTTTTTGATTCCGACCTATGATGCACGTCTAGTCCTGCTATCGATGACCGTCGCAATGTTCGCATCCTTTGTCGCGCTCGACCTTGCGCGGCATGTGCACACTGCAGATGGTGCCACTGCTCGTTATTGGCTTGCCGGTGGATCGTTTGCGATGGGAACGGGCATCTGGTCCATGCATTTCGTCGCCATGCTGGCGTTTTCCCTTCCCGTTCAGCTTGGCTACGACATCACCATGACCTTGCTGTCCTGGTTCGCAGCTGTCATCGTGTCATGGATCGCACTGTCCGTTGCCAGCCGCAGCAAGGTAAGCTGGCAACACATCGGGATGGCGGGCATGGCGATGGGAGTAGGTATCTGCGTCATGCATTACATTGGCATGTTCGCTATGCAAATGGACCCTGGAATTGACTGGGATATTGTTTGGCTTGCAATTTCGGTGGTGATTGCAGTTGTTGCTTCGTTCGCCTCCCTGCTGATTTTTTTCTGGATGCGCAACCGCAAGAACCACAGTCGTCTAGCTTGGCAGGGAGCCGCCGCGATCATTATGGCATTCGCCATTTCAGGAATGCACTACAGCGGTATGGAAGCGGCCAGGTTTCCCTTGGGAAGCATTTGCCGGGCTGCCAGCGCACTCGACTATACCTGGATTGCTTTGCTGATTGGCGGCGCCACTATAAGCATGCTAATTGTCACGCTGGTCACTTCAACGCTCGACGCCCGCTTACAGTCACGAACAGCAGTTCTGGCCTCATCGCTCAAGGAAGCCAACACGGCGTTGCAGCGGATTGCTTTCCTGGACGGGCTGACGGACCTTCCAAACCGGATGTTGCTCACTGACCGTTTGGAACATGCGATCGCCCGTTCGCGTCGCAGTGGACAGGTTATAGCACTGTTGTTCGTCGATCTCGATGGTTTTAAGACCGTCAATGACTCGCTAGGACATCAGGCAGGGGACCAGGTCTTGAAAGAAATCGCCAAACGTTTGAGCAACATTATTCGGGCCTCTGAAACGGTTGCCCGTATCGGAGGGGATGAGTTCGTTGTGCTGGTCGAAGCGGTTGACGACCGAGCCGCGTTGGCGGTCCTGGCGCGACGCATTGAGGCCGCCGTGAGTATGCCAATCGTGCTGGAAAATGATGAAGTCCAGTTGTCGGCATCGATCGGTATTGCCGTATTCCCAGACGACGCCAAAGACGAAAAGCAACTTCTAGCACATGCCGATCTCGCAATGTACAACGCCAAGGCATCCGGGAAAAATACCCATCGTTTCCACGATGCTGCCACAACCGTAAGCGCTGCCGGACTGATGGCGGACCTGCGTGATTTGCGGTATGCGCTTGAACGGCGTGAGTTTGAACTGTTCTACCAGCCCAAGCTTGCGCCTAATGGCACCGACATGCTCGGTGTCGAGGCGCTCATCCGCTGGCGGCATCCGACGCGCGGTCTGGTTCTTCCCAACGACTTTATCCCGATTGCCGAGCGCTTTGGCTTGATCGTTCAAATCGGATCATGGGTGATTGAAGAAGCCTGTCGCCAGATGCGAGCCTGGCTTGACCGTGGCTGGACTATCCCAGTGGCGGTCAATCTCTCGGTCCAGCAATTACGGCAACCCGACCTGGTCGAGAAAATTACAGAGTCACTTGTGCGATATGGCATAAAACCGCAGCACCTCACACTGGAACTGACAGAATCGGGGGTGATGGACGATGCTGAGCAGACCCTCGAGTTGCTTAATCGTTTGGAGGCACTTGGTGTCAAGATTGCCATCGATGATTTTGGCACCGGATATTCGAGTCTGTCCTACCTGCGCCGCTTCTGTGTTAACGAGTTGAAGATCGATGGCTCGTTCGTGCGGGACGTCGCGCATAACGACGATGCACGCTCTATCGTTGCCGCCATGGTCAACATGGCCCACTCGCTCAACTTGCGTGTCGTTGCCGAGGGAGTTGAAACACTTCAGCAGAGCGAATTTTTGTCCAGCATGAAATGCGATGAATTGCAAGGTTATTTCTTTTCGCGCCCGTTGCCTGTCAATGAACTTGAGCATCGATTAACGGCAAAAGAATTCGAGATGAGAGTGGCCACGGGGCTACCCCAGGTTTTGGAAAGCGCCGAGTCCTGCCCCTGTGACGCGCTGCTAAAAGATGGGCTTGAAGCAGTTAAGTGAATCAAGGATGGTCATAAAATTACTTGTTACCTTATCCCTCTTTCCAAATCCGAATAAACACTTCGATCGCGATCCGAGTTTTCGTTGCCTTAGTAACATAGAAGACCTCCCGTCATCCGCGTGACGTATTCTTCCAAGTTTTCTGGCCGTGTGAGTTGGTGGGGCCAAAGCCGGTGGAGCCAGGTCTTGCAAGCCAACATTCAGGTGACTTCGGCTCGGATTCACAACCGCCGCTTTCCAGAAGTGCCATGAATATTAGCAGGCAAGAAAGCCCTGACGGAATGCACGACCCTGGCCCCGATAGTTGTCAATAAAGATGTCGCGT
>JAQGMO010000064.1 GCA_028292315.1 Herminiimonas sp.
CACTCCCTTGATGGCTGCTGCACAATCTGGCGATCTCGATATCGTACAAATACTTCTTGATGCGAAAGCCTCGATCGACTACCCCGGCACGACAGATATGACTCCGCTGCTTATTACAATAAAAAACAATGATAGCGTCCTTGCAGAGAAGTTCCTTGCAGCAGGTGCTAATGTAGATTATCCGAACAATACAGGAGTGACGCCGCTGATATTCGCATCACTGCACGGAAATTTTCCGATGGTCAATTTGCTGCTTAAATACAGGGCGGACCTAAACAAACAGGATACCTTTGGCGGCTTCGCACTTCTCGCTGCAGTGTTCGCAGGTCACGAAAAAGTCGTTGGAGCGCTTCTCGATGCCGGCGCCCGGGTAGATCTGCAAGACCAGGGTGGCACAACCGCCTGGTCGACGGCGACGCAACTTCGCCATTCCATAATTCGTCTCATGTTGTTCAAGGCCGGCGCACAGCCGCGCACAGGCAGCAGCTAGCAAAGCCGCGACGGTGGCGCAATTGACATCACGTCCGCCCGGGCTTTGCGCTTTTCTCTGCTGTGTACTTCGGTCATGAAAACATCGTCGAAGCGCTTCTCAATGCCGGAGCCCGGGTCGACCTGAAAGACTGTAGTGGCACAACTGCAATGATGCTGGCAAATCAAAACCGACTTACCAGGATTTGTGCGATGCTTCTTAATGCTGCTACTGCGCCGGGTGTACGTCCCAGCTAGTCCGGCTAGTACAGGCTGCGACGGTGGCGCAATCCGTAAAGCAAATCCTGCCGGCATTGCTAGGTTTTTTTCCTGTCTGCGCCCAGGTCTTCCCGCCGATTGGATCCCGCCACCATGTCGAACCGGAACAGGCGGCATTCGATCGCCCCGTTAAAAAACGGTGTCTTGCGCGCCTCCTTCAGCCGCAGCAGTTTCGGCAGGCCGAGGTCGGCCGTGAAGAGAAAGACTTTCCATCCGGCGAAACGCTGCTTGAGCGTACTGCCGAATGCACTGAAAAAGCTGGTCGCCATTTCATCGTCCGGCGCGCCGCCGCCGCGCACGGAGATCCGTTCGCCATACGGCGGATTGGTAACCAGGAGACCGGGCGCGGTCGCCGGCGGCCGCACTTCCTGCGCCTCGATCTGCTTGAGCGGCACCTCGAACCGGATGCCGGCGCGCTCGAGGTTGTCGCGCGTCATGACGATCATGTCGCCCGAGATATCGCTGCCGAAAATCGTCGGTTCCGCCGGCAGCGGCGCCGGCCGGAAACTGTTCTTCACCGCCTGCCATTTCTCGCGGTCGAAGCCGGCGAATTTTTCAAAGGCGAAGCTGCGCCGCGCGCCGGCCGGAATGCCGGCCAGCATCTGCGCCGCTTCCACCAGGATCGTGCCGGAGCCGCACATCGGATCGAACAGCACGGTGCCGGGCTTCCAGCCGGCCACGCGCAGCAGGCCGGCCGCCAGGTTTTCACGCAGCGGCGCGTCGCCGGTATCGAGGCGCCAGCCGCGCTTGAACAGCGCTTCGCCGGACGTGTCCAGGTAAAGCGTAAAGTTGCGCGCATCAAGAAAGCCGACGATGCGCATGTCCGGCGTTTTGGTGTCGACCGATGGCCGCTTGGAATAAAGATCGCGGAACCGGTCGCAAATTGCATCCTTGATTTTCAAGGTGGTGAATTCGAGACTGCGCAGCGGCGATTTGATCGCGGTGACGTCGATGCGGATCGTATGGTCGACATCGAACCAGTCTTCCCAGGGCTGCGCCAGCGTCAGGTCATAGATATCGTTTTCATTGGCATAGCTGGCGTGCGCCATGCGCAGCAGCACGCGCGACGCGATCCGCGAATGCAGGTTGATCCGCCAGGCATCGGCCAGTTCGCCGGAACAGTGGACGCCGCCCGGCACTTGGTTGTGCACCTTGAGCGTCGATCCCTGTTGGGCGATCTCGTTCAGCTCTTCGGCCAGCGCCGCTTCCAGTCCGCGTGGGCAGGGACAAAAATAAGAATATGACATGGTGTACCTGTTATCCGTTGTAATAGTTTTGATCCCGGGCCGGCCCCGGGCGGCCTGCCTTATTTCGCGACAGCGCGTTCCACGAAGTCGAGGCGGTCCTGGCCCCAGTAACCCTTGCCGTCGACCACGAACCAGGGCGCGCCGAATACATTGGCCGCGATCGCTTCATCGGTGTAGCGGTCGTACTCGGCCTGCACGCTGGCCGTGTCGGATGACTTCAGCAATGCCTTGCCGTCGTGGCCGCAGGCGGTGGCCAGAGCCGCCAGCGTGTCGGCATCCGCGATGTTCTTTTCTTCAGCCCATACCGCGCGCGTGATCGCACCGGTCAGCGCCAGGCCGGCTTCATTGCCATGCGCCAGTTTGGTGGCAATGATCAGCTTCGAGGCGGCGTCGCCCGGAACTGGAAAGAACTTCGGGTGCTGATTCAGCGGCAATCCGCGGTATTCGCTCCAGCGCTGCAATTCCAGCAAACGGTAGGCTTGCCGCTGCGGCGCGCGCTTGGCCAGCGGCAAACCGCCGGACAGGCCAAAAATTTTGCCGAGGTCACAAGGCTTCAGATCGACCTGGACATGATGTTTTTTCGCCATCGCGACGAAACTTTCGTGCCCTAGATAAACGAATGGCGATTGCGGGGTGATGAAGTATTCGCATACTTTGGGCATGGGGTCTCCGGTATGTATATGCAAGGCGGTTAGCAGCGTGTCTAAAAGGGTTTGACAACGACCAGGATCACGATCGCAAGCAAGCCGATCACGGGTACTTCATTGAACCAGCGATACCAGGTGTGACTGCGCGTATTACGGCCGGTTTCGAATTTTTTCAGTAATGAACCGCAGGCATGGTGATATCCGATCAATAGCACGACCAGCGCGAGCTTCGCATGCAGCCAGCCGTTGCCGGGCCCCTTGCCAATGCCGTAACCGAGCCAGAGCCACAAACCGAACAGCAGCGCCGGCAGCGCCAGCAGCGACATGAAGCGGTACAGCTTGCGCGCCATCAGCAGCAGGCGCGCGCGCCCGCCCGCCTCGGATTCCATTGCAAGATTGACCAGGATTCGCGGCAGATAGAACAGGCCGGCGAACCAGGAAACGACGAATACGATGTGCAGTGATTTGACCCAGAGCATAATTTCCTTTTGACTCAGGCGCGCACTTCGCCGTGTCCGAAGACCACGTACTTCAGCGACGTCAGGCCTTCCAGGCCGACCGGACCGCGCGCATGCAGCTTGTCATTGGAAATGCCGATTTCGGCGCCCAGTCCGTATTCGAAGCCATCCGCGAAACGGGTGGAGGCATTCACCATGACCGAAGCCGAATCGACTTCGCGCAGGAAACGCATGGCGCGCGAATAATCTTCGGTGATGATCGAGTCGGTGTGCTGTGAAGAATAGCGGTTGATATGGTCGATGGCCTCGTCCATGCCGGCCACGATTTTCACCGCCAGGATCGGCGCCAGGTATTCGGCTTGCCAGTCAGCTTCGGTGGCGGGCGCCAGCAGCGGATAGCCGGCAAGCAGCCGGCCGGCTTCTTCATCGGCACGCAACTCGACGTTTTCAGCAAGGTAGAGTTGCGCCAGCGCCGGTAGCACCTGGCCGGCGACAGCGCGCGCGACCAGCAGGGTTTCCATCGTGTTGCAGGTCCCGTAGCGATGGCACTTGGCATTGAAGGCGACCGGCAGCGCCTTTTCCAGGTCAGCCTTGTCGTCGATGTACACATGGCAGATGCCATCCAGGTGCTTGATCATGGGCACCTTCGATTCCTTCATCAGGCGCTCGATCAGGCCTTTGCCGCCGCGCGGCACAATAACATCCACATATTGCGGCATCGTGATCAGTTCGCCGACCGCCGCGCGGTCGGTGGTCTCGACGATCTGCACCGCGTCGGCCGGCAAGCCGGCGCCGGCCAGGCCTTCCTTCACCAGTTTCGCCAGCGCCTGGTTGCAATGAATCGCTTCCGAGCCGCCGCGCAGTATGGTGGCGTTGCCGCTCTTGATGCAAAGCCCCGCCGCGTCGACGGTGACATTCGGGCGCGCTTCGTAAATGATGCCGATGACACCGAGCGGCACCCGCATCTGGCCAACCTGGATGCCGCTCGGACGGTATTTCATATTCAGGATTTCGCCGATCGGGTCGGGCAGGGCCGCGATCTGTTCAAGTCCCTCGGCCATGGTGGCGATCGCCTTGTCGGACAGGGTGAGCCGATCGAGCATGGCGGCGTCGAGGCCGTTTGCGCGGGCCGCGTCGAGATCCTGGCGGTTGGCGGCACGCAAGGCCCCGGCGTCGCGCCGAATTGCGGCGGCGATCAGCGCCAGCGCGCGGTTGCGCGACGAGGTATCGGCTTTGGCCATCGCGCGGGAAGCCTTGCGGGCGCGCTGTCCGACTTCGGTCATGTACTGTTTGATATCCATTTTATTGCTTTAGTAGCTGTAATTCAGTTAATAAGGGATGACGCGGAAGAGCGCCGATGCCAGCGCAGACAGGCCGCGAACAGGCGGCAAACAATCGGCAAGGCCGATCGGCAGGGTCTGCTCCGGATCATTTTGTACGGCGGGCAGGCGCGGAACAGGTGCCTGACAACCGCTGTAACGTCCTAACGGCGCGCCACCTTCAGCGCCAGTTGCAGCAAGGCATCCCACGCATCGCCCGCAAATGCCCTGGCGCGCAATCCTTTCACCATCTTATCGATTTGCGCCGCTTCCTGCAGCGCGCCGCGCAGC
>JAQGMO010000069.1 GCA_028292315.1 Herminiimonas sp.
CAATGACCGTCCCGCCTTCGGACTGCGCTAAATCGCCAAGAGCCTGTCGCTGCTGAGGCGTCCACTTCCTCGGTCGGCCGGTATGCCGCCCTTCGTACAGCCCGGCCAGTCCAAGCTTGTTCCAGCGTGTCATCGGCAAGTGTAAATTGACACAGGGGGTATGCCAGCGCGAATATGCCAACGGCGTGGAGGCGAAAATCGATATCGCAAACTACCTCATCGGCTTACAACAGTGAACGTCTGCACTCAGTTCTGGGCAATCTGCCGCCCTTCGTCTATGAATGGATCATGGCAGCAAACCTATCGTTGTGTCGAATTTACTTGACCACCACATTATCCTGATGAAACAAGAGCCTGTTTTGTGCAACCTGATCCCAAAGGAGCGGAGTGTTCTTGAGAGGTCAGACGTCGTGCAGCATTAATCACCTGATACAGGCCCTTGAGCATGGAATAATGAAATAACGCATAAACACGTGTTACACTTATTTATGTGTTTTAGTTTTTGGAGATAGTCATGGCAGAAACAGTTAATTTCACCGGAGCGGTGGACCGTGAGTTGCTCAAACGTGCCAAGGTCATAGCCGCCAAATCCGATACATCGATCAATGCGCTTTTCAATGCCGAACTGCGGTATCTGGTAGAGACGTTCGAGGCAGCGGAGGCGTCAAACAATCAGAATTTCAGAGCACTGCTGGATTTTTCGCTGGGTCGCAAGGACGATCACAAGGTAATGGCTGCGCTGAGTATCGACAATCCGGAAGATTTGTTTCTCTTGATGGTGCAAGCCCGCCTCCCCATGCCGCGCCTGCCGGAATCCGCTACCCAGGATATGTTGGATAATCTCCACGCATTGGCGCCTTGATCAAGGGCGAAGACAAGACCGATGCAGCAATCATTCTCCTGCTCCCCGATGCCGGTCCGCTCATCACGTTAGCCTATGCAGAGGCACTCGATGTACTGTTCAAACCGGGTTGGCCGGTGCAAATCGTGGACATGGTGCTGCACGAGGTGACGCGCAATCAGACGCCGACCAGCGAAGATATTGCGGCATGGGTCAAGGCAAGCAAATTACCTGTCGTGCCCACCAGGACATTTAAGCACTACCAGCAAGCGCAGACATCCGGCATCACGAACTCGCGAAAATCCAATCTCGGCGAGATCGCCATACAAGAGGCGATGAACAATTTTGCGCTGACTACGCCGCCCCCGATCGGTGTATTTTTGTTTGAAGATCACAAAATTGCCGGCACCAGTTTTTTGTTGCCGGAAAACTGCCGCAAAGTGAGTACGCGTGCCTTTCTGCTATTCCTCGAGCAAAAGGGCTGGCTGCCAACAGCAGCGGACGTCGAGCGCAAGGCAATCACGAATGGCCGTCAGTTTTCCAGGTTGCGGTTTCCGCCGTCCTGATCTGCCATCGCGTCACCCCGCCATCAGTCAAAAAGGACTCCGTACGCGCCCATTTGCCTGACACCCGCTCAGCCGCTTTTCCCGCAAGCTCGATGGCTTCTTTTGCCGGCCGGCCATCCTTGCACAATCTTACTGAATGGCCGGCTTCTCCAGCTTTCGGAATTTATACTGTGGCAGCGAATCAACGCTTGCCCAAAAAATTCTTTCCCATGTCGATTTCGCGTGGCCTCATTCAACTACCATATGAACAAGGTTTCAGCCGGCAGGGTTTCAGGCAGGGTTTCATACACGCAAGCCACCCTGCAAGGAAACTGGAAACAATCAATCCGTGTAATTCACTCTCCCGCTTTGCCCAGCCAACCCTGAGAAGGAGGCATCATGGAAGTCCAGCCCTACCTGTTTTTCAACGGCCGCAGCGAGGAAGCGGCCCAATTTTACCGCGAGGCGCTCGGCGCCGAAATAACGGCGCTGCACCGTTTCAGGGACAGTCCTGAACCTCTTGAAGCGGGCTCGATCCCGCCCGGCGCCGAGGATAAGGTGATGCATATGAACCTACGGATCGGCGATACGATCGTGATGGCTTCCGACGGGGAGTGCAACGGGGAAGCGACTTTCCAGGGCTTTTCGCTTGCGCTCACGGTCGCCGGCGATGACGAGGCCGAACGGGTCTTTGCGGTCCTTAGCGAAGGCGGCCAGGTGCGGATGCCGCTGACCAAAACCTTTTTTTCCTCGCGTTTCGGGATGCTCGCCGACCGCTTCGGCGTCGGGTGGATGATCAGCGTGGCGCAATGATTTCACCGTAACGCCGTGCCCCCATGTCGATTATCTGTGGCTTCACTCGTCTATGGTCAGAGCCTGGTTCAGGATCCGGCCGGACGCGGCCGGGGCCAGGCTCCCAACCAAAAAAGGAGAAATGAAAATGCGATTCATGATGCTGATGATCCCGAAGGGATACGAGAGCGCCGCGCCCGGTGACATGCCGGGCGCCGAGGCCGTTGCCGCAATGATGAAATACAATGAATCGCTGCAAAAGGCCGGCGTGCTGCGCGGGCTTGAAGGCTTGCACCCGCCCTCGATGGGCGCGCGCGTTACATTCGGCGGGGGCAAACCCAAGATAAGCGATGGTCCGTTCCCCGAGGCAAAGGAAGTACTTGGCGGTTACTGGATGATCGAAGTGAACTCACGGGCGGAGGCGATCCAATGGGCGTCGCGCTGCCCCGCCTCGGAAAATGAAATCATCGAAGTGCGCCAGGTCCAGGAAATGGCGGATTTCCCGCCGGACGTGCAAGATGCCGCGGCCGGCTTCGCGGAAATGCGGGAATCGGTGCAGCGCGAAAAAAATTAGCCTGCCCGACACGCATCGCGCCAGCGATGCGGTTCGGCTCATGACTGGCGCTACCGGATTTCCAGCATGGGCCGCAACGGCTCCCACACCATTTCTGGCCTGAGCTTTTGCATGCAGTCATGATGCCCCAACGGGCACTCGCGCTGGCGGCAAGGCGCACAGGTCAGGCGCAGCGACAGCGACCTCGCCACATCTGAAAACGGCGGCGCGTGTTCCGGGCTGGTCGGTCCATAGATCGCGACGATCGGCCGATTCAGCGCCGAGGCGATATGCAGCAAGCCGGAATCATTGCTGACCACCGCATCGGCCGCCGCGATCAGCGCGACCGCCTGATCGAGCGTGGTAATCCCCGCGAGATTAACAGCTTCGGGCGCCTGCGCCACGATCTCTTCACATACCGCCTTATCCTTGCCGGACCCGAGCAAGACAATCCGGGCATCCGGGTGCGTCTGCCGGATCGTCTTGCATAACTGCGCAAAATGCGCGGTCGGCCAGCGCTTGGCGGAACCGAACTCGGCGCCAGGCGCGAATACCACCAGCTTTCCATCGATAGCCAGTCCGACCTGTTCCAGCGTGCGCGCCACCTGTTCCGGCGCGACCGTTAAAACCGGACGCGGAAAGCCCGAGGGCGGCGGCACGTCGAGCGCCGGCGGCGCGGCCAGCGCGGCATAGAACGGCACCATCGGGCGCTTGGCCGGTCCCGCGTCGCGATGGATCACGTTGAGCAATCCATAACGCATCTCACCGCGATAACCGACCCGGCGTGGAATACCGGCCAGCCAGGGAATCAAGGCAAACTTGAGCGTGTTTGGCAATACATAGGCTTCCGCATAATGACGCTGCCGCAAACGTCGCGCAAAGCGCCAGCGCTCGCGCAATTGCAAGGCGCCATGCCGAAACGGCGCTTCCAGCACCGTGTCGACTTCAGCCATCGCCCGCCAGACCGGCGCCACCCATGCGGGCGCCAGCACATCGATCGGCCGCCCGGGATGGCGCGCATGCAGCAGCTGCAGCAAAGGCTGCGCCATCACCGCGTCGCCGATCCAGTTCGGTGAAATCACCAGCGTGCGCGGAATGCCTGAATCCGGACCCATCATTTGCGCGGAACCCGTCCCATCAGGAAAAACTCGTCATTCGGCCGCATCGATATGACATTGGCCATCCGGTTCGACAAGCCGAAGAATGCCGTAATTGCCGCAATGTCCCAGATATCCTCATCATCGAAACCGTAGCCATGCAGGACTGCATAATCGGCATCGGTCACCGACTGCGAATCCAGGCACACCTTGAAAGCGAAATCCAGCATCGCCGACTGCCGCGGCGTAATATCGGCTTTCAAGTGATTGACGGCAACCTGATCCGCAACCAGTGGATTTTTCGCATAGATCCTCAGTAACGCGCCATGCGCCACAACGCAGTACAAGCACTGGTTCCTTGCGCTGGTGGCGGTCACGATCATTTCGCGATCAGCCTTGCTCAGGTTGCCGGTTTCCTTCAGCATCAGGGCGTCATGATAGGCAAAGAAAGCCCGGAACTCAGCGGGACGATGGGCCAGGGCAAGAAATACATTCGGTACGAAACCGGCCTTTTCCTGCACAGCCACTATCATTTCCCGGATGTCGTCCGGTAAATTTTCGAGCGCGGGCACCGGAAACCGCGAGATCGGAGATGAACTGGTCATGCTACGGTTTCCTTTTCAAATTGCAGATGATAGAGATTGGCGTAGACACCATTTTTCGCCAGAAGCTCCACATGCGACCCGACCTCGACGATTTGGCCGCCTACCAGTACTACGATCCGGTCAGCGCGTTCGATCGTCGACAGGCGATGCGCGATCACCAGC
>JAQGMO010000082.1 GCA_028292315.1 Herminiimonas sp.
GAATGACATGGATCATAAGATTACTCCGTACGGGCGTCCAACAGCCATATCAACATACGAAGCTCCGGAAAACAGGAATTCTGTACCAGAAAAAACTGACTCGCCGCCCCGTTTAGTTTCAATACAAAACAAGATCGATGCAACGACGAAAGGGCCTACCTTGGAAGCGATCAATGCTTTCTCTTTGGCCTGCCACGAAGGGAGTCTGGTTAACGTTATTACAGCGCTGAACGACGGCATGCCGGTCGACGCAAGGGTCAATAGGTACTGTCCCAGTGGTTTATGCGGAGCAGTGAGTCAAGGTCACACGACAATCGTCAGCCTGCTTCTCGATCACGGCGCTGGAAATGACAAAAAAGATGTTGAAAACGCGATAGCGCTTGCGAACGACTACCCGGCAATTCAGGCGTTGCTTAATAGTGCCTTGCAGGCTCCCGTGCAACGTGCATCCTTGCCGGCGGCAACGGTGCCGGAATTTCGCGTGATTAATAGCATGGCGAAACCAGCACGCAGTGCGCTGCTAAAACCGACAAACGACCAGATCAACAAATTCCTCCAAGATGCGAAAGACGGTAGACTAGATCTGGTTATTGAAAGCATGAATAAGTTCGATATCATCAATGCGACAGTCGGAACGAGTTCGCTGACAGCGTTGAGCCGAGCGGCAAAATATGGAAAACTCGCCGTAGTTGAACATCTTTTAGCGCACGGAGCAAACGATAGCAGCAAGTTTGCTGCCTTGAGTGAAACCGTTTTTAATCATGACAAGGAAATGGCGAAAGTCTTGTTGAACTCCTTTCCGGATCCGGTGGCTGCAAGAGAGCGGGTAATTGCTGATCTCACGACTAATCTGGGCCTTGAAGATGCGCAATGTAGTTTTCTGTACAATATACCCGTAGGCAGTGCGCCACGCATTTAAACGGTTTTTACCGGTGCTGCAGCGTGGGTCTCACATAGCAGGTGAGGCCGGACCTTGCCATTAAAAAGTGCCAGTCAACTGTGGTTGAACTGGCACTTTTGGTATGTGCTTAACAAACCGTATCGGGCGACCAATCGGGCCACAGATTCCGGCCATTGAATCCAGCCGCAGCAAGGTGGGAATCAGAACTGCTCTTCAGAAAGGGCGAGCACGCTTGCCGCACCCGCCACAATTGCCGAACGGTAAGCTGTCGCCTGCGACAGTATCTGATCCGCAAAGAAACGCGCCGTAACAATTTTTGCCTGATAAAACGCCGCATCGCCTTCCTGCGCATCGAGCTTGCGCTGTGCAACCAGCGCGGCGCGCGCCATTTGCCAGCCGCCCAGTACGATACCAGCCAATTTCAGATAGGGCACGCTGCCTGCGAATACACCCTTGATATCGGACTTGATATTGCCGACGATATAATCCACCACTTCCTCCAGTGCGGCGGACCCGGCAATCAACTGCCGGTGAATCGCCGCCAGGTCGCTATTCTCATGCGCGGCGAGCTCTGCCCCGGTCTGGCGCACTTGGGCAATTACGGCCTTGGCCGTGGCGCCACCATCGCGTGCCGTCTTGCGGCCGACGAAGTCATTCGCCTGGATCGCCGTGGTGCCTTCATAAATCGTCAGGATGCGCGCATCGCGATAATATTGCGCGGCCCCGGTCTCTTCAATATAGCCCATGCCGCCATGAATCTGCACGCCGGTCGATGCCACCTCGATGCCCATTTCAGTCGACCAGCCTTTTACCACCGGCACCATGTATTCATAGAATGCCTGATTGACCTTGCGGGTCGCTTGATCGGAATGATGGTGCGCCGCATCCGAGGCAGCGGCGGTGACATAGGACAGGGCGCGTGCCGCCTCGATCTGCGCGCGCATCGACATCAGCATGCGTCGCACATCCGGTTGATGAATGATCGTGACCGGACCGGGGGACCCGGCAAGATCGCGCGACTGCACTCTTTCCTTCGCATACTGCACGGCTTTTTGATAGGCGCGTTCAGCCACCGCAAGTCCCTGCATGCCGACCGCGAAACGCGCGGCGTTCATCATGATAAACATGTATTCGAGACCGCGGTTTTCCTCACCGATCAGCGTTCCGATCGCGCCGCCATGGTCGCCGAACTGCAGCACGGCGGTCGGGCTGGCCTTGATGCCGAGCTTATGCTCGATCGAGACGCATTGCACATCATTGCGCTGCCCCACCGAACCATCGGCATTCGGCAGGAATTTCGGCACCACGAACAGCGAGATGCCCTTCACCCCCTCCGGCGCATCCGGCGTGCGCGCCAGGACCAGGTGAACGATGTTCTCCGCCATGTCATGCTCACCATAGGTGATGAAGATCTTGGTGCCCGATATTTTGTAAGTGCCGTCGCCCTGCGGCACCGCGCGGGTGCGCACCATCGCCAGATCGGAACCGGCTTGCGGCTCGGTCAGGTTCATGGTGCCAGTCCATTTTCCCGAAATCAGGTTGGCGAGATAGATTTCCTTTTGCTGGTCGCTGCCGGCCGTCATCAACGCTTCGATGGCGCCGTCGGTCAGCAAAGGGCATAGCGCAAAGGACAGGTTCGCGGAATTCAGCATTTCAATACAGGGCGTCGCCACCAGCTTCGGCAAACCCTGCCCGCCGAAATCCACGGGATGCTGCACGCCCTGCCACCCCGCTTCGCCAAAGGCCTTGAAGGCTTCCTTGAAACCCTTGCTGGTGATGACGTTTCCGTCGCGCCAGGTGCTCGGTTCCTGATCGCCGGTGAAATTGAGCGGCGCCACGACTTCGCTGCAAAACCGGGCATTTTCCTGCAGCACCGCTTCCACTGTTTCCGGCGTGGCGTCTTCACAGCCGGGCAACTGGCTGACAGTCGACAGGCCAGCCAATTCATTCATTACGAACAGCATGTCTTTCAACGGGGCGACGTAGCTCATGTCTTACTCCAGAAATAATTCGGGCAAAACTCGTGGCTGACGCATCGGCGTGACAGCCGTGCCCGTTGCAAGCAAGTCCGCAGTTCGCGGGTAATACGTTGGGCGGAAGAGCGCAGAATAGAAACCTGCATCCGCTGCCGCATGTCTTTTAATCCGGCCGCCAGTGCCGGGTTTAGAGCGGATTGTGCATTAGCGCAGTCCGCTCCGGGACGGAAAGCGCTTTCCGCCCTGCCCTCAAGACCAGTCAGCCCAGTTCTTTCACCAACTGCGGCACGATCTCGAACAGGTCGCCCGCGATGCCGTAATCGGCGACGCTGAAGATCGGCGCTTCCGGATCCTTGTTGATCGCCACGATGGTCTTCGAATCCTTCATGCCGGCCAGATGCTGGATCGCGCCCGAGATGCCGACTGCGATATACAGCGTGGGCGCCACGATCTTGCCGGTCTGGCCTACCTGCCAGTCGTTCGGCACATAGCCGGCGTCCACCGCGGCGCGCGAGGCGCCCATTGCCGCACCCAGCTTGTCGGCCAACGGCTCGAGGATCTTGAAGTTTTCGCCTGAACCCATGCCGCGTCCACCCGAAACGATGATCTTGGCGGCCGTCAGTTCCGGCCGATCCGATTTCGCCAGCTCGCGCGACACGAAGGCCGATTTGCCGGAGTCCGCTACGGCCGTCACATTCTCGACCGCCGCCGAACCGCCGGTGCCGGCCGCATCGAAGCCGGTGGTGCGCACGGTGATGACCTTGACCGGATCGCTCGACTGCACCATTGCAATCGCATTGCCGGCGTAGATCGGGCGCTCGAATGTATCGGGCGAGTCGACCTTGGTGATTTCGGAAATCTGTCCGACGTCGAGCTTGGCGGCCACGCGCGGCAGAATATTCTTGCCGTAAGCGGTAGCCGGCGCCAGGATATGCGAGTAACCGCCGGCCAGCGCCAGCGCCTGCTCGGCCACATTCTCCGCCAGGCCGTCGGCGAACTGCGCCGCATCGGCCACCAGGACTTTCGACACGCCGCTGATTTTCGAGGCCGCTTCGGCCGCGCTGCCGCAGTTGTGTCCGGCAACCAGGACGTGGACATCGCCGCCGCATTGGGCTGCGGCGGTAACGGTATTGAGGGTGCTTCCTTTCAACGAAGCGTTGTCGTGCTCAGCAATGACAAGTGCAGCCATGATGGTTTTCCGATGAATGAGTAATGCGTGATTAAATGACTTTCGCTTCGTTCCTGAGCTTGGCGACCAGGGTCGCCACGTCCGGAACCATGATGCCGGCCGAGCGCTTGGGCGGCTCGCTCACTTTCAGGGTCTTCAAGCGCGGCGTGACATCGACACCGAGGTCGGCCGGCTTCAAATTTTCCAGCGGCTTTTTCTTGGCCTTCATGATGTTGGGCAGCGTGACATAGCGCGGTTCATTCAGGCGCAGGTCGGTCGTGACGATCGCCGGCAGCGTCAGCGCGATGGTCTCGAGGCCGCCGTCGACTTCACGGGTCACCGTGGCCTTGCCGTCTTCGATCGTGACCTTGGAAGCAAAGGTCGCCTGCGGCCATCCCAGCAGGGCCGCCAGCATCTGGCCGGTCTGGTTGGAATCGTCATCGATGGCTTGCTTGCCGAGGATGATCAGTTGCGGCTGCTCCTTTTCGGCCACCGCCTTGAGCAGCTTGGCAACCGCCAGCGGCTGCAGCTCGACATCGGTCTCGACCAGGATTGCGCGGTCGGCGCCGATCGCCATCGCGGTGCGCAGCGTTTCCTGGCACTGGATGACGCCGCAGGATACGGCCACCACCTCGGTCGCCTTGCCGCCTTCTTTCAGGCGCATCGCTTCCTCGACTGCGATTTCGTCGAATGGATTCATCGACATCTTGACGTTGGCAATATCGACGCCGGAGCCGTCGGATTTGACGCGTACCTTGACGTTGTAGTCCACCACGCGCTTGACTGGAACCAGTACTTTCATAGCTCTGCCTTTGAGAAAAATCGAATTGACTTGAACGGATCTGTATGGATTGGAACCCGGATTATAAGAGAGAATTAACCATCACACGGGAATTTAGCACGATCGTACTATTGGCGCATAGAGGATGGTCACTAATCACAGCGTGGATGAAGCCGGAAAACCGGGCCATCAGCTGCCTATCCGGGGCACTGGGCAGCGCGAAAAGCAACCCGGAAAACACTGCGGGACGCGCTGCGGCACAAGGGAGTCATGCCTGCCGCGCCACGATTTATTTGCGCTGCATGAAGAACACGAACTCGCGGTCGTCCGCGGCATGTTCCAGCAGGTTATTGCCGGTCTGCCGCGCAAACGCCTGGAAGTCGCGCACCGACCCCGGGTCGGTTGCGATGACCTTTAACACTTCGCCGCTGGCCATTTCAGCCAGCGCTTTCTTTGCTTTCAAAATCGGCAACGGGCAATTCAGCCCTCGTGCATCCAGCTCTTTATGAAAGTCCATGGTCATGCCCATTGATAATTGTGTCGGAATTTTAACGCAAATTGTCAACGCTGGTGCGATGCACCATATCTATTGCTTTGCCGCAGCGGGATCAGGCGCTGCCGGCGACAACAGAGGGCGATCGAGGAACTCGACTTCGAGGCCGCGTGCGCGCATCCAGTCAGCCACGGCATAACCGGTGCCGGCCCGCCACGGCCGCAGCTTCTCGGGCGCCACCAGCCGGTAATCCGCTAACTCTTCAGAGAGCCTGATTTCCCCGGCCGCCTCTACATGATAGGCAATGATGACTTCATTTTTGCGGATGAATTCATAGACGCCGATCAGCCTGGTCCCGATCGCATCAAGATTGGTTTCTTCCTTCAGTTCGCGCGCGATGCCCTGCTCAGGGGTTTCGCCACGTTCCATGAAGCCGGTGATCAGCGCGTAAGCGGTTTCCGGCCATGCCGCATTGCGCGCCAACAGGATCCGGCCTTCCACTTCGACCAGCGCCGCCAGCACCGGCAGCGGATTATCCCAGTGCGTCCAATGCCCGTCCGGACAGGCCAGCCGAAGCTTGCCGCCCTCGGATGCGGCGTCGGCGCGCGTGATCAGCGGCGCCGCGCACATCGGGCAGTACTGATAAGCGCCGGTGCTCATGCGCGCTCGCGCACCCAGTTTGCGACCCCGTCCAGCGCCTTGGACAAGCCGCTCGGATCGGTGCCGCCGGCCTGGGCCATGTCAGCCCGCCCACCGCCTTTGCCGCCGACTTGCTGCGCCACGAAATTCACCAGCTCGCCGGCCTTGATTTTCGCAGTCGCGTCAGCGGTTACGCCGGCGATCAGGCTGACCTTGCCGTTGCTGACTGCAGCCAGCACGATCGCCGCCGATTTCAGCTTGTCCTTGAGCTTGTCCATGGTGGCGCGCAAGGCCGCCACGTCGGCGCCCTCGAGGGTCGCCGCCAGCACCTTGAGGCCATTGATATCGACCGCCTGGGCAACCAGTTCATCGCCCTGGCTGGAAGCCAGCTTCGATTTCAGCGCCGCCAGTTCCTTCTCGAGCGACCGGACCTGGTCCTGCACCTGGACGATTCGCTGCGTCAGTTCTTCCGGCTGCGCTTTCAATGCGGCTGCAGCTTCATTGACGCGCTGGCTCAGCGTTTGCACCAGAGCCAGGGCGTTCTCGCCGGTCACGGCTTCCACGCGCCGGATGCCGGCCGCCACGCCACCTTCGGACACGATCTTGAACAGGCCGATATCGCCGGTGCGTGATACATGGGTGCCGCCGCATAGTTCACGCGAAGTGCCGATGCCAAGCACGCGCACATGGTCGCCGTATTTTTCACCGAACAGCGCCATCGCGCCGGCGCCGACGGCGTCGTCGTACGGCATGATCTTCGCATCGGTCTCGACGTTCAACAGGATTTCATGATTGACGATTGCCTCGATGCGGCGGATCTCATCGGCCGTCAGCGGCGCATTGTGGCTGAAATCGAAGCGGGTTTTTTCCGCGTCGACCAGCGAACCCTTTTGCGAGACATGCCCGCCCAGCACGACCCGCAGGGCCGCATGCATCAAATGCGTAGCCGAATGATTGCGCATCGTTCGCGCGCGCCGGCCTGCATCGACCTTCGCAGTGACCGTATCGCCGATCGCCAGCGCGCCCTTGTTCAGCACGCCATGGTGTCCGAATACTTCAGCCTGGATCTTTTGCGTGTCGGCAACCTCGAAGGCTGCGCCTTCGGATTCCAGCACACCGGCGTCGCCCGCCTGTCCGCCCGACTCGGCATAGAACGGCGTGCCATCCAATACCACGATCGCGCGCTGGCCGGCTTCCACTTTGGGTACGGGGCTGCCATCGACATACAAGGCCACTACCTTGCCGTCGCGGGCCAGGGTTTCATATCCGACAAACTCGGTCTTGTCGCCGCTGTATTCCACCGCGGCCGCCATTTCGAATTTGCCGGCGGCGCGTGCGATCGATTTCTGGTGCGCCATCGCGCTCTCGAAACCAGCCTCATCGAGGGTGACATTGCGCTCGCGGCAGATATCGGCGGTCAGGTCGAGCGGGAAGCCGAAGGTGTCGTACAGCGTGAACGCGGTTTTGCCATCGAGGTGAGCCGGATCCCTGGCCAGCGCCGCTTCGAGGATCTTCATGCCATTTTCGAGCGTCTCGCCGAAGCGCTCTTCTTCCTGCTTCAATACTTTTTCGACGCGCGGCGCGGCTTCCGACAATTCCGGGTAGGCGGCGCCCATTTCCTGCACCAGGTCCTTGGCCAGCCGGTGAAAGAATGGCTGGGTCTGGCCCAGCTTGTGGCCATGGCGTAATGCGCGCCGGATAATGCGGCGCAGCACGTAGCCGCGCCCTTCACTGCTCGGGATCACCCCGTCGACGATCAGGAACGAGCAGGCGCGGATATGGTCCGCGATTACCCGCAGGGAATTATTGGACAGATCGTGCGTGCCGGTTTCGCGCGCGGCGGCCTTGACCAGGCGATCGAACAAGTCGATTTCGTAATTGCTGTGCACATGCTGCAGCACCGCAGCCAGGCGCTCCAGGCCCATGCCGGTATCGACGCAGGGCTTCGGCAGCGGCGTCAGCGTAGCGACGCCCGTGACCGGGTCGATCTGGCGATCGAATTGCATGAACACGTTGTTCCAGATTTCGATATAGCGGTCGCCATCCTGCTCGGCGCTGCCCGGCGGGCCACCCCAGATATCGGGACCATGATCATAAAAAATTTCCGAGCACGGACCGCAGGGGCCGGTGTCGGCCATTTGCCAAAAATTGTCCGACGCATATGGCGCGCCTTTGTTATCGCCGATGCGCACCACGCGCTCTTTCGGCAAGCCGATCACATTGACCCAGATGTCATATGCTTCGTCATCGGTCTCGTACACCGTGGCCCACAGTTTTTCTGCCGGCAAGCCATACACGCTGGTCAGCAGCTCGAATGCCCATACCAGCGAATCGCGCTTGAAATAATCGCCGAACGACCAGTTGCCGAGCATTTCGAAAAATGTGTGATGGCGCGCGGTATACCCGACATTTTCCAGGTCGTTGTGCTTGCCGCCGGCGCGCAGGCAGCGCTGGACCGAGGCGGCGCGCACGTAATTGCGCTTGTCAGTGCCGAGGAATACGTCCTTGAACTGGACCATGCCGGAGTTGGTGAACAACAAGGTCGGGTCGTTGCCGGGCACCAGGCTCGACGAGCGCACGACCGTGTGGCCCTTGGTTTCGAAAAACTTGAGGAATTTATCGCGGATTTCTGACGAGTTCATGTGTTGGGCAATTAGAGTGGCAACGTGGCACAAACCATTGATTATACGTGATAACCCCTGCCGGAATCAGGCCGGAAGCAATGCGCAGGCGACGCTGGAGCGGACTGCGCGCCAGATCGCTTCCCTGCCCGCAAGTCGGCGTATTAACAGAAATCCGCGCCGATCAGATCGATCCGATCGGTGCAGAATGCATCCACGCCCCAGGAAAGGATTTCCCGCGCCCGCTCCGGCGTGTTGACGGTGTAACAAAACAACCCATATCCGGCCTGGGTTACTTCCTTTGCCTGCCCGGGCGAAAGATGTTTATGATTGGTATGCAGGGCGATTGCTTCCAGTTCCGCCAGACGGCTGCGCCAGTCGGCCGCAATCCGGTCGACCAGGTAGCCGCGCGGGATTTCCGGTGCGGCCGCCTTTGCCGCGACCAGCGCATCGAAGGAAAACGATGAAAACAAGGGCAGGGTCGGATCGATCTCGCCAGGCCGAAGCGCCGCGCCGCCAGCCATGCCTTTGGCTGCGATTTCAGCCGCGAAAAACTCCCTTGTCATTTCAGCCACGACTGTTCCGGTTTCCCGCTCAAATCCCGGCGCCGGCTTGATTTCGATATTCATCCAGACCTGGTTGCGGCGGCAGAATTCAAGGATTTGCCGAAACGCCGCCACCGGCTCGCCGGCAAACCCGGGCCCGAACCATGTCCCGGCATCCATGGCAAGCAACTGGTCCGCTGTGAAATCGGATACATTCCCTGCGCCGCGCACGGTACGCCCGAAATGCGGGTCATGCATCGCGACCGGGATGGCGTCGCGCGACAGCATGACATCGAATTCAACCGCGCGGAATCCGTGGTCCAGCCCGCAGCGCATTGCGGCAATGGTGTTTTCCGGGGCCAGCGTACCACCGCCGCGGTGTGCGATCACTTTTGGATAAGGCCACATAGTTCGAATGCCCGTTGAAGTTCAAGCTGAAGTTTGATCAGCCAGCAGTGTAATGGATTGTAAGTAATTTAGCCTTGCCCTACACTTGCCATCCATCTTGTCCGAACAACTATTGCGAGTCAGCATTATGCCTGGTACCACCGTAAAAAAAGCCCTTGGCCATGTCCGTGTACTGGACCTCACGCGCGTCCTTGCCGGCCCCTGGTGCGCACAAAACCTGGCCGATCTTGGCGCCGACGTCATCAAGATCGAGCGTCCGGGGACCGGCGACGATACCCGTAGCTGGGGTCCGCCCTACCTGCGCGATGCGAACGGCAACGATACCGCGGAGGCGGCCTATTACCTGGCGGCTAACCGCGGCAAGCGTTCGGTGACGCTCGATATCGCCAGCCCCGAAGGTCAGGCGATCGTGCGCGAGCTGGTGCGCAACTGCGATGTCGTCCTGGAAAATTACAAGGTCGGCCAATTGAAAAAATATGGCCTCGATTATGAATCGCTGCGCGCGGAAAAGCCCGACCTGATTTACTGCTCGATCACCGGGTTTGGGCAGGATGGCCCGTATGCGCATCGCGCCGGCTATGACTTTATCGTGCAGGGCATGGGCGGTTTCATGTCGATTACGGGCGAGCGCGATGATATGCCGGGCGGCGGACCGCAAAAGGCCGGGGTCGCCATCTCGGACCTGATGACCGGCATGTATGCCACCGTAGCGGTCATGGCGGCCCTGACCCATCGCGATCGTACCGGGGAAGGCCAGGCAATCGACATGGCCTTGCTCGATGTGCAGGTGGCGATGCTGGCAAACATGAATACCAATTACCTGGCCAGCGGCAAGCCGCCTACCCGCTGGGGCAATGCGCATCCGAATATCGTGCCTTACCAGACTTTTGCCACGGCGGACGGCCATATCATTGTCGCGGTCGGCAACGACGGCCAGTATAAAAAATTCCTTGCGGCGGGCGGGCGTCCCGATCTCGGAACCGATGAGCGATTCGCCACCAATCCCGCCCGCGTGCGCAATCGCGACGTGCTGGTGCCGCTGCTGGCCGACATGGTGAAGACCAAAACCAAGCAGGAATGGATCAATTTGCTGGAGGCGGCCGGGGTGCCTTGCGGTCCGATCAACAATCTTGATGAAGTATTCGACAATCCGCAGGTCAATGCGCGCGGCATGCGGATCGACCTGCCGCATCCGACCGGCGGTCAAGTCAGGCTGGTGGGCAGCCCGATGAAAATGTCGGCCACGCCGCCGCAGGTCGACTTGCCGCCGCCGACGCTGGGACAGCATACGGAAGAAGTATTGAGCGATCTGCTTGGACGAACCCCGGAGCAAATTGCCGGGATGCGGGAAAAAGGCATTATCTGAGCGCGGGCGGTCTTCCTTTTATCCAGTAACGACGCAGGCTTTTCAGCCTGCCGTTCACGCCCGAAATCCGTCGGTTTGCGCTTCGGATCCGCCATATCGTCGCAATTCGCTGGCCGCGCCCCAGGCCCAGCCCGACAATGTCTCCATCGCCACTTCTTTCGGAGACGCACCATGGCCTATTCCCCGCTTATCCTGGCTCACCTCTATGCAGCAGTCGCCGCGGTGCTGATCGGCGGCCTCATGTTCGTTTCGAAAAAAGGCACCCTGGCGCACCGCCTGAGCGGGCGTCTATGGGTGGTGCTCATGCTGCTCGCCGCGCTGATCTCGTTCGGCATCCGGAGCAAGGGACACTTTTCATGGATTCACCTGCTCTCGGTCGTGACCCTGGCCGTGATCGGCATGGCTGTAATCTCGATTTATCGCCGCAATATCGATGCCCATAAGCGCTGGATGACCGGCGCCTATGTCGG
Source organism: Herminiimonas sp. (assembly GCA_028292315.1). GTDB lineage: Bacteria > Pseudomonadota > Gammaproteobacteria > Burkholderiales > Burkholderiaceae_D > JAQGMO01. Next base: position 11,369 of record JAQGMO010000082.1, read on the forward strand.
GCTGGTGACCGCGGGCCTGTTCGCATTGATGCCGGACCGCAGGCTCGGCTACCTGGTATGGCGTACATTCAATTTAATATAGGAGAAACTGCAATGGAAAAAACCATCACCCCTCACGACATCCGGCGCCACGTCGAACGCAAGATCGGTTTCCTGATCCACCTGATTGTCTATATCGTTGTCAATAGCGGGCTGATATTATTCAACCTTACCGTCCGGCCCACCGTGTTCTGGGCAATTGCACCGCTGCTCGGCTGGGGAATCGGCTTGCTGTTTCACGGCCTGGCGGTTTTTCTGCACGCACCGGGCGCAACATGGAAACAGCGCATGATCGAGAGGGAAATGCATAAATACCGTTCCGGCCACGAAGAATGAAACGCGCAGAATGACACTTCACCTGCCCGACGCCGTCGAGGCCCGTCTGCTGGCACGCCGTTTTATGGTGCGTCTGGGTCTCGTCACAGTCTTCGACATAGCCTGCGCCGCGGTGGTCACCTACCTGATGCGCATAGGCAGCGATTTTTCTGTGAACCTGGTGTTTTCCCTATGTATCGGTACGACCGCGCTGATCCTGATCGAGGGTCCGCGCCTGTTACTCTGGGGCGACAGCGCGCCGCCAAAGCCGATGTTTTTTCCCATGCTGGTGGTGGCGGCGGCACTTGCGTACGTCATTGGCAGCACATTGGCAGTCTGGATTCTCGATTTGCCGGCGCAGCAGGTCATCGCCAGCCAGACCAATAATGCCGTCGGGCTGCTGGTCCTGACGATCCTGGCCAGCCTGTTCGCAAGCTGGTTCTTCTGGAGCCGGGGCAATCTGCACGCCCTGATGGCGCGCGCCGAAGCAGAGAAAGCGCACGCCGCCGCAGTCGAAAAACAGGCCACTCAGGCGCAATTGCAGTTGTTGCAGGCGCAGATCGAGCCGCATATGCTGTTCAACACGCTGGCCAATCTGCAAAGTCTGATCGCGGTCGATCCGGCGCGAGCGCAAAACATGCTCGATCAACTGATCATTTACCTGCGTGCCACACTGGTTTCATCACGCGCCGAAACCACCACGCTGGGACATGAGTTTTCATTAATGGAAGCCTATCTCGGCCTGATGTCGGTGCGGATGGGAACAAGGCTGTCGCGCACGCTCCACCTGCCCGATTCCCTGCGCGACATGCGGATTGCACCGATGCTGTTGCAGCCGCTGGTGGAAAACGCGGTCAAACATGGGCTCGAACCGAAGATCGATGGCGGCCATATCGACGTTGCCGCGAGCCTGGAAGACGGCATGCTTCGGCTGACGGTGACCGATACCGGACTCGGACTGGATGCCGCCGGCGGCGGCGGGACCGCGGTCGGTCTGGCCAACGTGCGCGACCGTCTGCGCGCGCTGCACGGCGCCACGGCGAGCCTGACGCTCGAGCGGAATGCCCCAGCCGGGGCGATTGCCCAAATTTTCATTCCAATTCGATCATGACCGATTTTCATGCCCTGGTAGCGGAAGATGAGCCGATCCTCGCGCTCGCGTTGAAACAGGCGCTGCAACGACTGTGGCCGGAATTGAAGATCGTCGCCACGGTCGACAACGGCGCCGCCGCGATCGAGCAGGCGCTCGCACTGCATCCCGATGTGCTTTTCCTCGATATCAAGATGCCTGGAAAAACCGGGCTGGAAGCCGCGCAGGCGCTGGCCGAAGACTGGCCGGACGGCACGCCGTTTCCATTAGTGGTTTTCGTTACCGCCTATGATGACTTTGCGCTGCAAGCATTCGAACAGGCGGCCGCCGATTATGTTCTGAAGCCGGTCAACGACATCCGTCTGGCGAAAACCGTTTCGCGTCTGAAGGAACGGCTAGCCCTGCCGCAGCAGCGCGACGCCGAACTGGAGCGCATCGTCGGCCAGTTGCGCGCCATGGCGCCGGCCGCCGCTGCAAGCGAACGCCTGACCGTGATACGTGCGGCGGTCGGCAACCAGGTCCGCCTGATCCCGATCGGCGATGTGCTCTATTTCGAAGCCACGGACAAGTACGTCAGCGTTGTAACGGCCGACAGTCAATCGCTGATCCGCACTACCCTCAGGGAATTGCTGCCGCAACTCGATGGCAACCAGTTTTGGCAAATCCATCGTGGCACGGTGGTCAACATCAACGGCGTGGCGGCGGCAGTGCGCGACGAGGCTGGAAAATTGTCGCTGAAGCTGCGGGCTCGTTCCGAAATCCTGCCGGTCAGCCGCGTATTTGCCCACTTGTTCAGGCAGATGTAGACGTCCGCTGCGCCGTCCCTGATCTGGTATGCTCCGCCGATACCAGGCTTGTAACTACGGAGATTCCATGTTGAAAACCGCCGGCGCCATTGCGATCATCGTGTTTATTGCCTTGCCCGCCGCAATCGTGCTGGCGGGTCAGCTCGGCTTCCTGAACGGGAAACGTCCGGCCGATCTCGGCGCCCGCAATGGCCGCTTGAAAGCGCCGGTGGAAAAAAAATGGAATGTGGTTTCCAGCCAGGCGGCGCAGCATCCGCATACCGCGTACCACGTGATCAAACCGCTCAGGTTCACCGGCGACGGCGAGGCGGCGATGACAAGGCTCACTGCGCAGGTGGGGGGAATGGATGGCGCGACCGTGATCGATTCGCAGCCCGGCTATCTGTATGCCGAGTTTCAGACCACGCTCCTGAAATTTGTAGACGACGTCGAATTCCTGCTGGACGAACCGGCTGGTGTAATACACATGCGGTCGGCTTCCAGGCTGGGCAGCAAGGATTTCGGCGTCAATCGGAAACGTCTGGAAGCGATTCGGGAACGCTTTACGCAAATCGGGTAGTGTCGCGGCGTGGCAGATTCGCGGCGCCGATTCATCGTTCCAACTTCTGCAGTCCCGGAAATACCTGGCCTTCCCCGTTCAGGCTTGGGCCGGGACGATACGCATCGTCCCGGCACCCGCTCCGAACCTTACACGCCCGGTTGCACCACCATGCGCTGCGACAGGAACAACGCCAGCGGAACCAGCGCGATCACCGCGGCAGCCAGAACGCGCACCGTCAAGCCGGCCCGCCGCCGTTCAAACCAGGCTGCGATCGCCACGGCAAACAGTGCGCACAATCCGATTGGCCACATCAGGCGATCTGTTATATGCGCCTGAAGCGCAATTTGGCCATAAAGCCCCGGCGACCACGCAATCAATGCCAGCGCGGTGCCGATCGCCAGCATCGCCAGCATATAATACAGTCCGGTGCGACGCGGACTTCTCCGGCGGGTCTGAACGGCGGAACGCTGAGACTGGATGTCCCGATTTAAAAGAAAGATCAGTATGTGGTCGATCTGCGAGTACTGCACCACTCCCGCTTCGGCGGCTGCCAGCAGGTCTTCTCGTCTTATTGTCATTTTTCCCTCCTTCACCGCCGTGCATAGCACTGCGGAACAGAACTTCAATGCAGACTTAATTGTAAACTTGATATATCTCAAACCTTTGGTGAAAACGCTACAGAGATATATGTAAGCGATTTTTTTCTCGTGGTTAATGATTTAAATCAACTGTTGCGTAAAATTTATGCATCCCGGCAAGACGGCGAAGCAAGCCCGGACCTGCGGTAAAATGGCAGCAATCTCCTCTACTGCAAGTTACTCCTGCAACCATCCATGAGCAATGATATAAAAAGTACGGCGCCAGCCTCTTCCAATTTTCTTCGAGGCATTATCGAAGCCGATCTGGCGGCCAACGTTCATGCCGGTCGCGCTGACGCGAATGGCAACCCGCTGCCGCCGGTGGTCACGCGTTTCCCCCCGGAGCCGAATGGTTACCTGCATATCGGACACGCGAAATCGATATGCCTGAACTTCGGTCTGGCGCGTGATTTCGGCGGCCGCTGCCACCTGCGTTTCGATGATACCAATCCGGCCAAGGAAGATCAGGAATACGTCGACACCATCATCGACAGCGTCAAGTGGCTCGGTTTTGACTGGCGTGAAAATGGTGCCGAACATCTCTATTACGCCAGCGATTATTTTCCGCTGCTGTATTCGATGGCCGAGTACCTGATCACTGCCGGGCATGCGTATGTGGATAGCCAGAGTGCTGAAGAAATGGTCGCCAACCGCGGAAACTTCGGCGAGCCCGGCAAGAACTCGCCCTACCGCGAGCGCCTGCCGGCGGAATCGCTGGACTTGTTCCACCGCATGAAGGCAGGCGAGTTCAGGGATGGCGAACATGTATTGCGCGCGAAGATCGATATGGCGTCGCCCAACATGAACCTGCGCGACCCGGCGATCTACCGGATCCGCCACGCCCATCACCACCGCACCGGCGATGAATGGTGCGTGTATCCGATGTATGACTACACGCATCCGATTTCCGATGCGCTGGAAAATGTCACGCATTCGGTTTGCACCCTTGAATTCCAGGATCACCGGCCGTTTTATGACTGGGTACTCGAGCGCCTGGCTGAAGGCGGCTTTTTCAAAAAGCCGCTGCCGCATCAATATGAATTCGCGCGACTCAATCTGACGTATGCCAACACCAGCAAGCGCAAGCTGCTGCAACTGGTTGAGGAAAAAATCGTCGATGGCTGGGACGATCCGCGCATGCCGACCCTGGTTGGCATCCGTCGCCGCGGTTACACGCCGGAAGCGATCCAGCTGTTTTGCGAGCGCATCGGCGTCGCCAAGGCCGACAGCTGGATCGATATGAGCACACTGGAAGGCGCATTGCGCGACGACCTCGACCCGAAAGCCACGCGCGCCATCGCGGTGCTGAAACCGCTAAAGCTGATCATCGATAATTTTCCGGAAGACGCCAGCATCGATTGCGCGGCGCCGGTTCATCCCCACCTACCCGAGCGCGGCGTTCGGCATTTTCCGATCACGAAAACGCTGTGGATAGAAGCCGATGACTTCATGGAAGTGCCGGGCAAAGGATATTTCCGCCTTTACCCGGGCAATAAGGTGCGCCTGCGCTATGGCTATGTCGTCGAGTGCACCGGTTGCGACAAGGATGAAGCCGGCAACGTGATCGCGGTCCACTGCAATTATTTCGAGGATAGCAAGAGCGGCACCGAGGGCTCGGCGAATTACAAGGTCAAGGGCAATATCCATTGGGTCAGCGCGGCGCATGCGCTGGAAGCGCAAGTGCGGCTGTATGACCGCTTGTTCAGCGATCCGCATCCCGACGCGGGCGGCAAGGATTTTAAACTGGCGCTGAATCCCGATTCAAAGCAAGTAGTCAATGCCTATCTTGAACCGGGAATGCGCGATGCGCAGCCCGATGAAAAATACCAGTTCGAAAGGCATGGGTATTTTGTCGCCGATCGTATCGATTCGACGCCGGGCAAGCCAGTGTTCAATCGGGTCGTGACACTGAAGGATTCGTGGTCGGCCGCGAAATAATCCGGGACCTGCAAAGCAAGAGAGGCGCACCGGTTTATCCGTGCGCCTCACAGCCCGGCTGTACAGCCGTACGCCGGATCAATGCCGCGGAACCTTCTCCGCCCGGTTCGGGAAGAGGAATCGGTTCCGCAGCGTTATTGCATCAGCCGATTATTTCGTCGGTGTGGCCAATGCTTCGTTCCGCGCCGCGGTCGAAGCCTTCTTCTCGGCTTTCATTTCAGCCTTCGCTTCACGCTTTTCTTCCTTCATTTTCGTCTTGGCCGCTTTTTTCTCAGCCTTGTACTCGTCCTTGGACGCCTTGTCTGAACTGCGCTTCTGAACGAATGGATCGTTGGAAGTGCTAGCGCCCGCCGAACCTGAAGCGCTGGCGCCGGCTGAGCCGGAGGCGTCCATTTTTGGGGTTGCGCCTGCAGTGGGATTCGCCAGACCCGGAGTGGACGTTGCGCCCGGAGTGGTCGTTGTTGTCGTGGTGGTCGATGCGCCAGGCGTAACGACTACGGTACCACTGGAAGTGGATTGTGCAAACGCAACGCTGGAAGCAGCGAGGAAGGTAGTTGCAATCAGCAAATTACGAACGTTTTTCATTGGAATCCTTTCAGTAGTATAAGGACCGTGAATGCCACGGTGCGATGAACCGGACGAACCAGTTGAATTGCTAATCCGGTAACTCGTAAAATGAGAATATAGAGAAATGCCTCGATTCTCTGTTCGGTATCGAACACAGTTACACTCTGTTTCAAGCGTCACAAATCGGTATCACGTCATTGATAGCAATTGGTGCGTTAAACGTCCACGATAGCGAGGAATTTTGTCTTCGACATGCAACTGCGTCGACGACGTGCGCTTATAATCACGCAATGCAAAAAATTGAATTCCGCCTGCAAGGCGAGTATGTTGAATTGAACCAGCTTTTAAAACTGACTGGCGTGTGCGATAGCGGCGGCGCCGGTAAAAAGCTGGTCGCTGACGGCGCAGTCCGGGTAGATGGCAAAGTCGAATTGCGCAAAACCAACAAGATCCGTGCCGGACAAGTCGTCACGCTTGGCGACTTGCGCATCGAGGTGAAAGAAGACAAAGCCTGATACGGGTCCGTGACGCCTGCGGAGTGCAATGTCACACTCGGTTCACGCGCACAATTTGGACAATCAATTTACGAAATTAATTGGCGTGAATAAGCCACGTAAATAAGCCACGTAAATAAGTCGCATGAATAAGTCGCGTGAATAAGTCATGCAAATAAGTTCGTGAAGGCGTTCGATAAGTGCCCTAACGTACATTCATGCCGCGCCGTTCGGGCTACACTGGTGGCGAACGCATTGCTGACAGGAGCCAATATGAATTGGGAAGGCAATCGCGAAAGCGACATTGTGGAAGACCGGCGTGGTGGCGGTGGCGGTGGCGGATTCAGGATAGGCGGCGGTTCGATCGGCATCGGCACGGTGGCGATTGCACTGGTTGCCTCGTATTTCTTCGGCATCGACCCCGGCGTCGTGCTCGGCATGCTTGGCGGCGGCGATGGCCAGGTCACACAGCAGGAACAATCGCCGGCACGTCAACCGCCGGCCACCGATGAGACGGCGCGCTTTATTTCCACCGTGCTGGCCGATACGGAAGATGTGTGGAGCGAAGTGTTCCGTGCCGGCGGCGCCAACTATCCAAAGCCGAAGCTGGTCCTGTTTACAGGTCGCACGCCAACTGCCTGCGGCACCGGCCAAAGCGCGTCCGGACCGTTTTATTGTCCCGGCGATCAGCGCGTCTATATCGATCTTGGCTTCTTCCGCCTGATGCAACAGCGCTTCAATGTCACCGGCGAGTTTGCCCAGGCGTATGTGATAGCGCACGAGGTGGGACATCATGTACAGAACGTAATGGGCATTATGGGAAAGGTCGACGGCGCTCGTCAGCGCGCGTCGGAGGCGCAGGCCAACGCCCTTTCGGTACGAGTTGAATTGCAGGCCGATTGCTTTGCCGGCGTCTGGGCGAAGCATGCAAACCAGGCACGCAATATTCTTGAGGCGGGCGACATCGACGCGGCCCTCAGCGCCGCCACCGCCATCGGCGACGATGCGCTGCAAAAGCAGGCCCAAGGTTATGTGGTTCCTGATTCATTCACGCATGGCTCTTCGGCACAGCGGGTACGCTGGTTCAAGCGCGGCATCGAGAGCGGTCAGGTCAGCGCGTGCGACACCTTTTCGGCACGGACTCTTTAACCAGGGCCCGGAGCCACGCCATGAATGGTTCAGGACTGCTTTGCGGCGTCCGGCGCCAATCGGCTTGCGGCAGCAATAATCGAGGCCTCGATCGCCTCCCCCGCATCTTTTGTGGTTTTGCTCAGCTGTTCATAACTGGTGCTGGCGGTATTGAGCGCTGTTTTCACCAGCGCCGCCACGTTTTCCGAACCGGCCGGGGCATTTCTGGTGGCGTCGTCAACCATCTTGCTTATGTTGCGGCTCGCTTCACTTAACTGGTCTTCCGCCGCCCGGGCAAATTCCGCCTGCGTACCGGATGCAATGCCGACCAGGTGACGGGTATAAAAGAGCGCTTTTTCAAAGCTCGGTTGAACCTGCTGCGCCAGCATCGTGAAGAATTCCTGCGGGTCTTTCGCCCCCATCAGCTGCTGGCCAATGATTACCGATTCGTCCATCGACGCCTTTACCAGATTGACGTTCAGGTCGAACAGCTTTTCCACGCTTTGGAAGGTCGCATGCGTCAACGCATTTAATCGGGCAACCTGGGTGTCGATATTTGCTTTCGTCGCGACTGAAATCTGGTCTTGAATCGGAAACATGGTTTTCTCCTTCGGGAAGGTTCTATATGGAACACCAATTTTCAACAGCAAACGCCACTGATGCGGCGTTAATTTGGTGCGTTGCAATAAGGGATATTTTAGGTAAGCGATTGATGAAACTCAATAAAATATTTGTGCAACGCAAGGTTAAATTTTTTGACGGCCGGCGCCCACGCTGTCCTTGAATTCAAATTCTGATGCATGGCGAAGGCCTTGTTCCGTGCATAGTGCATCAGTGAAAAAATATTTTTAGTATTGCGTGCCACGCAAAAAATTAATGCGCCGCACAGCGTGAGTAGCGATATGATATTTGTTAATCATTCGGCCATATTGTATGGTTGCTGCAGGTAGACAGACGGATCAGAGGTTTGATTGCGGTCAGATTTTCCGGGTAGCCGGAAGTTATGATGGTGGCCGAGCGAGAGGATGGGGTCTGCCCTGCGAGGCAAGGCCCTGGAGAAGCATCAAAACCAAAGCAGCGAAGCACGCAGCGGAGCGGCGCGATTGGGATAGCCAACGAACACTAGGAGATGAATATGGATGACGTCGTTATTGTCGCGGCAATGAGAACAGCCGTTGGAAAATTTGGCGGTTCGCTGGCTAAAATTCCCGCAGCCGACCTCGGCGCTCATGTAATCAAAGGCCTGCTGGCCAAAACCGGAATCGATCCGGCCATGGTCAACGAAGTCATTCTCGGCCAGGTGCTGACGGCAGGCTGCGGCCAAAATCCGGCACGGCAGGCCCTGCTCAAAGCCGGCCTGCCGGACATGGTCCCGGCGTTTACAGTGGGCAAGGTATGCGGCAGCGGGCTTAAAGCGACCCACCTTGCCGCACAGGCGATTAAATGCGGCGACGCCGGCATCATCATCGCTGGCGGCCAGGAAAACATGAGTGCCTCCCCCCATGTACTGAATAATTCCCGCGACGGTTTCCGGATGGGCGATGCGAAGCTGGTCGATACCATGATCGTCGACGGCCTGTGGGATGTGTACAACCAGTACCACATGGG
>JAQGMO010000301.1 GCA_028292315.1 Herminiimonas sp.
CTGCACGGCGCGTCGACCAGCACACGATCGATCTTGCCAGCCAGACGTTTGATCTTGGCGTCGTTCTCATGCGCGATCTGCACTGGATGAACATTCGACAACCCGCTCCTGGCAAGGCGCGGCTTTAATTTTGCCAGCCTTTTATCCGATACATCGAATGCATAAAGCCGGCCCGTGTTGCGCATGATCGCCCCGATCGCTAGCGTCTTCCCGCCCGCCCCGGCACAAAAATCGACGACCATTTCGCCGCGCTTCGCACCGACGATCTGCGACAGCACCTGGCTTCCTTCATCCTGCACCTCGATCGAGCCGTTTTTGAACAGCGGCAGATTTTGCAGGGCCGGTTTTTTCTGGACCCGCAGTGCCAGCGGCGCATAAGGAGTGGGCTCGCATACGACAGGCGCCGCCGCCAGTGCCGCGATGACTTCTTCACGCCCCGCCTTGATCGAATTCACGCGCAGGTCGAGCGGCGCCGGCGTATTCAGCGCTTCGGCCAGCCGCAGGGTTTCTTCCTCGCCGACGCGGCCTACCAGCTTGTCGTACAGCCATTGCGGCAGGTTGGCACGCAACGAAGCCGGCAAGGCGTTGCGATCAATCTGCATTACACGCGTAAGCCATTCGGTTTCCATTTCCGACAATCCACCAAGCGCATCCACGCCGACTGCATCGGCCAGGCCGAGTAGCGTCACGCGGCGCATGGTGGCCCCGGCGCCGGATTCGGCGAAACTGGTGTAGACGGCCTTATTGCGCAATAAGCCATATACTGCTTCGGCAATCACGCCGCGCTCGCGTAAACCAAGCTTGGGATGCTCGCGAAAATAACGTGACAAGGTGCCATCGGCCGGACCGGTAAAGCGCAGTATCTCGCGCAGCACTTCTTCAGTATGGGTAATGATTGCGGGTGGCAATCTCATGCGGATTCCTTCAAAAAATAGTCAGACAAGCGGGTTCATGCAGCCACCTGCACCCGGCCATTGTCAATCGTGAGTTTATCTTCGATAAACCAGCGCACCGCGCGCGGGAAAATAATATGTTCCTGATCCAGCACACGTTCAGCCAGCGACGCTTCCGTATCGCTCGCCAGCACCGGGACGGCCGCCTGTTCAACAATCGGGCCATGGTCAAGATCGGCGGTAACGAAGTGCACGGTGGCGCCGTGCAGCCGGACTCCCGCGGCAAGTGCCTGCGCATGGGTGCGCAGTCCGGGAAAACTCGGCAGCAGTGAAGGATGGATGTTTAACATCCGACCCGCAAAATGCTCCACGAATGGCGCGGTCAAAATACGCAGGAAACCGGCCAGTACCAGCAGGTCAGGCGCATACCGGTCAATTGCCCGCTGTAGCGCGTTGTCGAATTGATCGCGTGCCGGATAGAGTTTACTTGGCACCACCTCGGTCGGAATACCGTGTGCGGCTGCGAAGTGCAAGCCTTCGGCATCGGGACGATTACTGATCACTGCTGCAATTGTGGCCGGCCATCGCTCGCGCTGTGCGGCCCGGACAATTGCCTCCATGTTACTGCCTCGGCCGGAAATCAATATAACAATGCGTTTCATGGCGCGCATTGTACCGTACCCCATGCGTGTTACCGGCAAGCTTAACAGGAACCAGCTGAAAAGAAGCTGCACGAGCCAGCGTTCGGACGGCCTTATTGAAAGGAGTAAAACACCCGAAAAGCCACTTTTTTATCCGCCCAGAAATCGGTGGCGTCGCGAAATACGTCGAGCAGTGTTTCGCGTGCTTCCCTATCGAATTTCTGGGTGTTGGGTAATTGCTCGAGAACGACAAGAAAGCCGGGTTGCTTGCCGGATTTGTAAACAAGACTGGTCAGGCAGTCGTAAAGCGCATCAAAATTCTTGCCGAAATGCCGGGGAAAATGAAAGGCTTCCGCAATAACCCCCAAAACTTGTTGCTTCGTTATCGCATGCTCGCAGTGAGCATATAGAAAATGCTGGCCCAGGCGTGCCGCTTCAGCCTGCAAATCCGTAACGCGGAAAGCGCGTATCGATTGCACTACGTTGGAAGGCACGGTATTGAACAAACTCATCTCTCCCGACGCAAGCGCGGTGTCTTGTGGCCTGTCGGGTACTGGAGGAAGGTTATAGATATTCACTTCTCACTCGTTGATTCGCTTGAAACTCGCATAATGGTCGTCCGTATAAAAAAATTCACGCGGGGCGGCCAGTTCGCCTCCGGTAACGATCCGGCGTGCACCACGATGGCGGACCCAAGGGGTTTTAACGGTGAATTCACGATAATACCCGCGCTTTTGTGTTGGTAAAAGACCCTCATAATTACCAAATACCGCTCCATCCTTCGAATAAGGGAATGGACCGCCGCGCTTGATTAATAGTAATGTTTGCTGCGCTTCACCAGGTAAACCGGCGGCGCTGATTGTCTCCAGCCCCGGCGCGTTTCTGGCATTGACATTACCAATAAATAACAATCCGGCAAAAATGAGTAAACAGTGTTTTAAAAACTGCGTAATCAATCTATTTCCTCATTATTCTGTTGTTGCAAATAACATAATTCTCTGGCAAACCCCATACCATAGGGTAACGTGTTGCAGGTTCTGAATCAACATCAATCCGACCGGCTCACTGCCTCTAATAATACAAATTGTTTCAATTTTCCTGCCGCATTCAGAGATCGTCTGTCTTCGATTTCGTCGCTCCGGCGTGTAATATAAAACCATGCGTAATACCAGATCTTCGATACTGGAGATACATGATGAAGAAAGCGTTGACCTTATCGGCCGCCGTGCTGGCCGCAGTGATCCTCATGGTGGCGGCACCGCTTGCAGCGGCTCATGACCGGGGCCGGGTCAACTGGTCTGTCAACATTGGCGTAGCGCCTCCGCCTCATGTGATGTATGGCCCGCCGCCCGTGGTTTATGTCCCGCCCCGACCGGTATTTGTTCAGCCTGCTCCACCTGTTCAATATGGCAGCACTTATTATTATCAGCCTGGCAGCACTTATTATTATCAGCCTGGAAGCACTTATTATTATCAGCCGGGATATCAGGCGTACTATCCGGACCACGGCCGCCGATTCCACCATTTTGACCACCGGAACCCGCATCATTACCGGCATGATGGCCGGCAGTACCGTCGTTAGCCGCCTCATATCCCCAATGTCAGCTGCGGCGCTGCAAAGAACGCCAGTACATCGTCGCGTCGCGCCAGCGTATCGGCACGTCCCAGCCGGATCAGTTCACAGGTAAAACTCGATTCAAACAAGAGGTACGAGGCGAGCGCGGAACCACGCGTTTCGGTGGCGCCTATGCCCCCCAGCAGGGTTCGCACCGGGCGCGGCAAGCTGCCTATATGCCGCGCGGCGATGTCATCCAAGCGCTCGGACGGCGAAATTATCAGCATCTCGACAGGCCGCAGCCTGGTGGCGGCAAGCTGTTCCGGGTTCAATAGCGACACGGTTTGATTGACGCGCATGAGCCGCTCGATATCGACTGCCAGGCTATCGAGAAATATGCTCGACATTGCATGGCCGGCGATCTCGGCGAGACTGGGATACGCCGCGAATTCAGGGACATCCTCGGGCGGCTCGGCAAGCCGCCCGACGCCGACCACCAGCACCTTGCGCGCGCCGAGATGGATGGCAGGGGAGATTGGCGCCAACTGGCGCATCGAACCGTCGCCAAAATACTGACGCGTTCCTTCGCAATAAATCGGCGCTGCCGGAAAGACCAGCGGAATCGCCGAGGATGCCAGCAAGTGTTCGACGCCAATCTGGCTCTTTACCGAAAACCGCTGCTTGCGTTTCCATGCGTCGATATCCGAATTGGTTTGATAAAACGTGATGTGATGTCCGGCCGTGTAGGACGATGCCGTGACCGCCAGCGCGTGAAGCACGCCGCTGGTCAATGCGTTATCGAGACGCGGCAGGTCGAGCAGGCGATGCAGAAGTGTCACCAGCGGCGTGTTGTCAAGCAGGGAGGCGGGAGGATTGGCGCGCCACTTCCGCAAAAGCCAGCCAAACGACAATAACGACAACCAGCGCGCTCCGGAACGGAGCACGCCGAGTGAATCGGCGCGATATACCTGGTCGGCTGTGAAATTTTCCCAGACCTGCGAAATCCTTTGCATGCCCTCCGCGAAATCATCGGCACGGCAAGCCAGTGCCGTGGCGTTGATGGCGCCGGCCGAGGTGCCGCAAATAATATCAAACGGACAGCGCTCAGGCGCCCAGCCGGCTTCCCGTAAAATCATGGCCACCGCTTGCAAAACGCCGACCTGGTACGCGGCGCGGGCGCCACCGCCACTGAGGATCAGTCCGACTTTCGTTTCGCTTCCCATGTACTTAGAGTAACATTCAGTTAATACTCATGGCAAACTATATGTAATAAAAAAGAGCGGCGTGGTGTCTCAGTCGCCCTTCGCCACACCCTCGCGGCGCGGGTCGGCGCCGCCAAACCAGACCGGCCCGCCGGCCGATTGCATGCGCATGATTCCTTGCACGCCTGACGTGTGCTCCATCAGCCTGACAGTGTGTCCCCTAGCCCGAAGCTGCTCGACCAGTATATTGGAGACCCGCCCCTGTTCGAGTTCGGTCGGACCGTTTCGGCTGCCGAAGTTGGGCAGATTGATCGCCTGCTGCAGATTCAGCTCCCAGTCCAGCACGCCTACCAGCACTTTCGCGACATAGTTGATAATGGCATGACCGCCCGGCGCGCCCAGCGTCATCACCAGGTTGGTGGTGCCCTTTTCAAATACCAGGGTCGGCGCCATTGAACTGCGCGGACGCTTGCCGCCTTGCACGCGATTCGCAACCGGGCCATCCGCGTCGAGCGCCGTGAAAGAAAAATCGGTCAACTGGTTATTCAGCAGGAATCCGCGCACCATCTGGCGCGAGCCGAACGCATCTTCTATGGTAGTCGTCATCGATATCGCATGGCCGTCGGCATCGACAACGGAGATGTGCGATGTCGATGGAAACTCCGGTGCGTTGCCGCTTCCCCACGCAAGCTCCAAGGAGGGCGGCGTGCCGGCCTTCGCGACGCCCATTGCCGTTTCGGTGATCAGTGCCGCGCGCTCCGCCAAGTATTTTTTATCGAGCAGCGGCTTCACGCTATTGCCCGGCAGCGGTACAAAATCGGGATCCGCCACGTAACGGTTACGATCGGCGTAAGCCAGCCGGCCTGCCTCCGAAAAAACATGGACGGCTGTCGCATTCAACGCGCCATTGACCGGCGCGTAGGGCCGGATATCCCTGCTCTCGAGCATCGACAGCATCTGTGCTATAGCAATACCGCCGGAAGATGGCGGCGGCATGCCGCACACTGTCCAGGATTTATAGTCGGAGCAAACCGGTTCGCGCATTTTTGCCTGGTATGCGCCGATATCGGCCGCGCTCAACAGGCCGGGATTGGACGCATGATTTTTCACTTTGGCTTCAATATCGCGCGCGATCTGTCCACGATAAAAAACATCGGCGCCGCCAACGGCTATTTCACGTAGTACGCCGGCCAGCTCCGGGTTTTTCAACACATGCCCGGCTGGCCATGGCTTGCCGTCCCGGTCGAAAAAATAAGCGGCGGCAACCGGGTCGGATTTCAGATAGCGGTCATTTCCGATTAGCGCGGCGAGGCGCGGGCTGACTACGAAGCCCTGCTCCGCAAGCTTGATTGCCGGCGTGAAAAGACTGGCCCATGGCAGCTTGCCGTACTGGCTGTGCGCCAGTGCAAGCATCCGCAATACGCCCGGCGCGCCGACTGAACGGCCGCCGACCAGACCTTCGTAATAGGGAAGCGTGCTTCCGCCGGCGCCCTGGAACAGCGATTCGGTGGCGCTAGCCGGCGCTGTCTCGCGACCATCGAATGCCTTGACGGTGGCGCCGTCGAAGTGCATGAGAAACGCGCCGCCGCCGATCCCGGACGATTGCGGCTCGACCAGCGTCAACACCATCTGGACCGCAATCGCGGCGTCGACCGCGGAACCGCCGGCTCTCAGCATTTCATAGCCGGCGTCGGCAGCGAGCGGATTGGCGGCGCCGACCATGAACTTCCTGGCGATCCATCCCGGCTTCGCGGTGTAGCCGGTGCCAGCTTCCGGCGCCCGGAGCGCGTCTGATGGCGGGTTTAATAACAGATTAAGGACCTGGCGCGCAGGGTCCGGGCTGGCCGCGCAACCGCCGAGTGCGGCTGCAGCGGCAACTGCGGCAATCAGGACTAGCTTCGATCTGAACATGGCGGAACGCTTGAAAGGGAATGCGGGCACCGGCTTCGCCGGCCGGTTACACAATGGGCACACTTACTTCGGCTGCATCCGGATCGCACCGTCCAGCCGGATCGTCTCGCCGTTGAGCATGACATTTTCGATAATCGCTTTTGCCAGGTGCGCATATTCTTCAGGCTTGCCGAGGCGCGGCGGGAACGGCACCATGCGGCCTAGCGCATCCCTCACCTCCTGATCCATGTTCAGCATCATGGGCGTCTCGAAGATGCCGGGCGCAATCGTCATTACCCGTATTCCGCTACGCGAGAGGTCGCGCGCCAGCGGCAATGTCAGGCCGACGATCGCAGCCTTGGAGGCCGCGTAAGCGGCCTGACCGATCTGGCCGTCGTAGGCGGCCACCGACGCCGTGTTGATGATGACGCCACGTTCGCCACTGTCATTGGCTTCCGTTTTCGACATTGCCTCCGCGGCCAGGCGCGCCATATTGAAAGTGCCGACGAGATTGATATTCACCGTGCGCTGAAATAGTTCGAGCGGATGCGCGCCATCCTTGCCCACTGTTTTCGCGGCAACCGCAATCCCTGCGCAGTTAATCAATCCGCGCAACGTCCCTAATGTAAGCGCGGCATCGATCACCGCCTTGCCATCGGATTCAGATGTGACATCGCATTGGACGAAAGTGCCGTTCAAATCAGTTGCCAGTTGCTTGCCGGCCTCAGCCTGCACATCTGCCAACACGACTTTGCCGCCCGCCTTGGATATCATGCGCGCCGTGGCGGCCCCCAATCCGGATGCGCCGCCGGTGACGATGAATACGCTGTCCTGAATTTGCATCTGGCTTCCTTAAGCAAAGAATAATAAAACATGAACCATGCAGACCGCGTCTGCCAATAATTCGTTAACAGTTACAGTTCAATCAACAATTTGTTCAACGAACGTGCCAATTCTCACTCTGAAAATAATTGCCCTGTTAAGTTCTATACAATTTACCACCAACCTTTATTCTTGATGTAATTAACAATGGCAATTACTGTACAAGTCGATTTAAGCACCCTGCTGACCGCAATCGAAGCGTGCGGCATCGTGGCATTCGCCTGTTCCGGCTTCATCGAGGCGCACCGAAAAAACATGGACGTGGTCGGCGTATTCACCGTCGGCTTCATTACCGCCTTCGGCGGTGGAACATTGCGCGACCTGTTGCTGGACCAGCGGCCCCTGTTCTGGGTCGCACGTCAGGAGTACGCCGTGCTGGTGTTTGCAATGGCCATAATCATCACGCCATTCAACCGTTACCTGCGTTCCTCCGTTTCAGAAAAAATCATCATTTTCGCCGATGCGCTCGGGCTTGGATTATTCAGCGTGCTAGGCACGTCGATCGCAAAAGATGCGGGAATGCCGGTATTCGTGTGCGTGATGATGGGAGTGATTACCGGCATCTTCGGCGGGGTCCTGCGTGATGTGTTATGCAATGAGATTCCTCTGGTCTTGCGACGCGGGCATTTATATGCGACCTGCTCGTTCGCGGGATGCTGGATTTATCTTTTGCTGAACTGGCTGAAGGCGCCCGAACCCGCCGCCGTTGGCGTTGGCATCGTGGTGACCTGCGTAATCCGTCTGCTGTCCGTGCGATACAACCTGCGGCTGCCTGGCTGAGCATCAGCGCCAAAAAAAAATGCCGCCGACCGGATGGCAAGCGGCACTTTCCTACCCTGCCCCGGGCACGGGGCCCGACGCAGGAGGCTGAACGCTACTTTATTTATCCGGCGCCTTTATGCCAGGTGCGCTGACTGCCGGCGCGGATATCGCCGGCGGGGTAGCAGCGCCATGGCCGCCGGCAGAGAATTGCATGCCGGTCGCCGGCAGCAAGGGCACGATCAGGAGCGCGACGATATTGATAATCTTGATCAGCGGATTGACCGCAGGGCCCGCGGTATCCTTGTAAGGATCGCCGACCGTGTCACCGGTCACGGCTGCCTTATGCGCCTCGGAACCCTTGCCGCCATGATGGCCGTCTTCGATATATTTTTTCGCGTTATCCCAGGCGCCGCCACCGGTCGTCATCGAAATCGCAACGAAGATGCCGGTAACGATCGCCCCCATCAGCACGCCGCCCAACGCAGCCGGGCCGAGAATCAGGCCGACCAGGATCGGCACAATCACCGGCAACAGCGATGGCACGATCATTTCCTTGATTGCGGCGGTGGTCAGCATATCGACCGCCTTGTCATATTCCGGTTTGCCCGAGCCGTCCATGATGCCCTTGATGTCGCGGAACTGGCGCCGAACTTCGACCACCACCGCACCGGCGGCGCGCCCCACGGCTTCCATTGCCATCGCGCCGAACAGGTAAGGAATCAGGCCGCCAATGAAAAGGCCGACGATCACCATCGGGTTCGACAAGTCGAACGAAGTGCTCTTGTTGACCGCGTCGAGCGCATGGGTGTAATCGGCGAACAACACGAGCGCGGCCAGGCCGGCCGAGCCGATTGCATAGCCCTTGGTGACAGCCTTGGTCGTATTGCCGACGGCATCGAGCGGATCAGTAATCGCGCGCACCGACTCTGGCATGCCGGACATCTCTGCAATGCCGCCTGCGTTATCGGTAATCGGGCCGTAAGCGTCGAGCGCCACGATGATACCGGCCATCGACAGCATCGAGGTCGCGGCGATGGCAATGCCGTACAGGCCGCCGAGCCAGTAGGAAGCCAGGATCGCCACGCACACCGACAGCACCGGATAGGCGGTGGACTTCATCGACACGCCGAGACCCGCGATGATATTGGTGCCGTGACCGGTGGTCGAGGCTTGCGCAACATGCTGCACCGGCTTGAACTCGGTCCCGGTGTAATATTCAGTGATGTAGACCATCAGGCCGGTCAGCACAATGCCGACCACCGCGGAACCCATCATTGGAACCCGCATCTCGGGCGGCATGACGATCCAGGTCACCGCCGCAAAGCCGATCAGGGAAAGTCCGGCGGCCCACCATAGCCCGATATAAAGTGCCAACATGATTTTTTTGCCCGGATGATGCTTGACCATCATGCATCCGATGATGGAGGCAATAATTGAAACGCCGCCCAGCAGCAATGGATAGATCGCCGCCTGCATTTCATAGCCGGTAATCACCAGCGTACCGAGCAGCATGGTCGCGATCAGAGTCACCACATACGTCTCGAAAAGATCGGCCGCCATGCCGGCGCAATCGCCGACGTTGTCGCCCACGTTATCGGCAATGACTGCCGGATTGCGCGGGTCGTCTTCGGGAATGCCCGCCTCGACCTTGCCTACCAGATCGGCGCCGACGTCGGCCCCCTTGGTAAAGATGCCGCCGCCCAGACGCGCGAAAATCGAGATCAGCGAAGCGCCGAAGGCGAGGCCGATCATGGGCTTGATCACGTCGTGCTGGGATAAGGTGGCCCCGGCGCCATGCGGCGCGGTCGCGGTCAGTATCCAGTAAAAAATCGCCACACCGAGCAAGCCCAGCCCGACGACCAGCATGCCGGTGATCGCGCCGCCCTTGAACGCAACATTGAGCGCCTCATCCATTCCGCGTGTCGCCGCTTGCGCCGTGCGCACGTTGGCGCGCACCGACACGTTCATGCCGATGAAGCCGCAGGCGCCGGACAGCACGGCGCCGATCAGGAAACCCATGGCGGTGGTTAATCCCAGACCCGGGACAAAAGCGATAACAAGGAAAAGAACCACGCCGACGATCGCAATGGTGCGGTATTGCCTGGCCAGATAAGCCGCCGCGCCTTGCTGAATGGCGCTGGCAATTTCCTGCATCCGGGAATTGCCAGGATCCTGCTTCAGGATCCAGCTGCGGGACATCAAACCATAGACGACGGCGATAATGCCGCATGCTACGGCGAACCACAAACCTGCTGCTGCCATATTGACTCCTCCTTGTTATCACGACAAAGTTATAACTACCCGACATGTCGCCGGACGCGTGGGACAGGGTTCGTTGCCATGAACCCTGTCCCGCCCGTCCTGCGATTACCGCGTACTACAAAACTTTACGCTGCCCTTTTTAAACCTCTGTTTTTATATGCCCGGGCTGGCGGAATCTTCTGACAAAAAAAAAGCGGACATGCAGTCCGCTTCATTTCACTTTGCGAGTGCCGCGAAGGCATTATCGCGGATTGTTTCGACCGGTCCGACCCCGGCTATCTTGCGGTATTGCGGCGCGCCCGGCCGCCCCGAGCTGGCCCACTTGTTGTAGTAGTCCACCAGCACTTCAGTCTGATCATGGTAGACGGCCAAGCGCTTCCTGACCGTTTCTTCCTTGTCGTCGTCGCGCTGGATGAGCTCCTCGCCGGTGGCATCGTCCTTGCCCTCGATTTTAGGCGGATTGAACTTGACGTGGTATGAGCGGCCCGACGCCGGATGCACGCGCCGACCGCTCATGCGATCAATGATCGCCTCGTCCGGCACATCGATTTCCAGCACATAGTCGATGGCAACGCCGGCATCCTTCATCGCTTCCGCCTGCGGTATCGTGCGCGGAAATCCATCGAACAGGTATCCGTTGGCGCAATCCGGCTGCTTGAGCCGGTCTTTGACCAGGCCGATGATGATGTCGTCCGACACCAGTCCACCGGCGTCCATTACTTTCTTTGCTTCGATGCCGAGCGGCGTGCCGGCCTTGACGGCGGCACGAAGCATGTCCCCGGTTGAAATCTGGGGAATATTGAATTTTTCTTTAATGAAAGTAGCTTGCGTACCTTTACCGGCACCAGGCGCTCCTAACAGGATGAGGCGCATGAGTATTTCCTAACGAGTTTTGAAATCTGTTGCGGCAGCCGAACAAGCTGATCAGGCCGATTTTTTGGCGCCACGTTGAGATATGCTTTTTATCATATTTACTTTGCATGAAACTTACCACAGAATTTCATCCAAGCGCTGGTTTGGCGCATATTTCCGTTAATTCAAGCGGAGAAATGCTTCCGCACCCGCGCAAGATCCTCGGCGGTATCGACGCCTGCTTGTGGAATCGCAGACGTGATATGTACCGCGATCGAATGCCGGTGCCACAGTACCCGTAATTGCTCCAGCGCTTCGATCTGTTCGAGCGGCGACACTGAAAGTGTAGGATACGCCTGTAAAAATGCATTGGTATATGCATACAATCCGATATGCCGCAATGGTTTGTAACCGTCGCCGGCCGGGAGATTTTCCGTGGATTGTGTGAATCCATCACGATGCCAGGGAATCGGCGCCCGCGAAAAATAGATCGCATGGCCGGCATGGTCGAGTACGACCTTGACGACATTCGGATTGAACAATTCGGCAGCCTCCGTGATGGGATGCGCCGCAGTTGCCATCGGCACATCCGCCCTGATCAGCGCCGCTGTAGCGGCAATCAACGCCGGATCGATCAACGGTTCGTCACCTTGTACATTAACCACAACCGCATCCGGCGCCAGCCCGATGGCGGCTGCCACCTCCGCAATGCGGTCGGAGCCTGACGGATGGTCGGCGCGCGTCATTTGCGCGAACACGCCATGCGCCTTGCAGGCGACCAGGATATCGGCGTGGTCGGCCGCGACAATCACGCGTTGCGCGCCGGATAGCGCGGCACGCTCCGCCACCCGCACCACCATCGGCTTGCCGCCCAGGTCGGCCAGCGGCTTGCCGGGCAGCCGGGTCGATCCGAGCCGGGCTGGAATAATAACTGTAAACGTCATCAGGCGCCGGCCGCCGGCCCAACCAGGGTCGCCGCATTCAGGTCGCGCGCCTCGTCCGGCCACATGATGGGAATGCCGTCACGAATCGGATAGGCAAGCTTGTCCGGCTGACAAATCAGTTCCTGCGCTTTCTTGTCGTAGTCAAGCGGTCGCTTGCAAATCGGACAGACCAGAATATCAAGCAATCGGGTATCCACGTAATTTCTCCAGAATTTTTTCAGCCAACGCACGATCGATGGTTGCCGTCACCGGCACGACCCATAGTCGCGCGTCGTTTTTGAGTGCATCGATCTGGACACATTTTACTGCATCCTTCTCTGTTATCAGGATGATATCGGCGGCCGCGCCCGCAAAGGGATTTTGCGCGAAATCATAATGATCCGGCAACGGCATGGCGGTGAACGTCAGGCCCGCCGCCTCCAGCATGGCAAAAAAGCGATCGGGGTTGCCGATACCGGCCGCCGCGAGAATGCGCGGCCCGTCGCCATCATGGGCGGCACCCGACAGGGCTCGCAAGGGCATCCGGTGCGACCGGTCGATCAGCCGTTCGACCGACTCTCCCGCCAGTTGCATGCGGATTGCATCGTGCGGCATCCCGTCCACGGATTGCGTGCCGTTTACCACCGTGAAATCGCGCGGGCGCGACAATGGTTCACGCAGCGGCCCGGCCGGCAGCAGCCAGCCGTTACCGCCGCCACGCGCATCGAACAGGACAATTTCAATATCGCGTCCGATTGCATAATGCTGCAATCCGTCATCCAGGAGAAGGATATTGACATCCGGCCGGGCAGCAAGCAACGCCTGCGCCGCCGCGACGCGGTCGCGGCCGACCATCACCGGCGCCCCGGTACGGCGCGCAATCAGCACCGGTTCATCGCCGGTCTCGCGCGGCAGCGAGACAGCAGTAACGAGGCGCGGCACCTCCTGCTGCCCGCCATAACCGCGCGAGACCACGCCGGGAACAAAGCCGGCGCGCTGCAGTTCATCGGTCAGCCAGATGGTCAGGGGAGTCTTGCCGGTGCCGCCGACAAATACATTGCCGACCACGATGACCGGCACCCGCAAATGCACGGTCTTCAGGATGCCGGCCGCATAAAGACGGCGGCGCGCCGCGACCAGCAAGCGAAACAGGAGGGAAAGCGGCCACAATATCCGGGCCAGCAAGCCACGCCGCATCCAGGCACGCGCCACAATGGATTCAACAGAGGCGCGTTGCGGAGGCAAACGATGGTTCCTCAAGTATGTTATTTTTTCCCGCTTGATTGCGCGGCGAACGTCAATCGGGCCAGGCCGGCCAGGCGCGCCGCTTCAAGTACATTGACCACGGTCTGATGCGTCGCCAGCGCATCCGCATTGATGATCAGGACCGGTTCTTCCTTTGCATTGCCGATAGCGGTCACGGCATCCCTGAGATCGCCGGCCAGTCCGGCAACATCGTGGAATGCGACCTGAACATTGTTAATCGCATAGCGACCCTGGGCATCGATCACCACGTTAATTTCGGGCGGACGATCCATCGCCTTTTCGGCGTCGGCGGTCGGCAGGGTCACCTGGAGCGCGGTAAACTTGCTGTATGACGTGGTGACCATCAGGAAGATCAGGATCACCAGCAGCACGTCAATGAATGCGATCAGGTTGATTTCCGGATGGTCGCGGCCTTTGCCTCTACGAAAATTCATATCGATTACTTTCGCTGCATGCTAGCGGCGCGCGCCATGCACGATATCGACGAACTTCACCGCCTGCTGCTCCATATCGACAATGAAACTATCGACCAGGGCGCGAAAGTGGCGATAAAAAACCAGGGCCGGCATCGCGATGGCCAGACCGAAACCGGTGTTATAGAGGGCGACCGATATCCCATGTGCCAGCTGGGCCGGATTGGTGCCAGTCGCGTCTTGCGCTCCGAAAATTTCAATCATGCCGACCACCGTGCCGAACAAACCCATGAGCGGCGCCAGCGTCGCAATCGTACCGAGCGTGGTCAGAAACCGCTCGAGCTCATGCGCGGTGCCTCGGCCGGCTTCCTCGATCGCCTCTTTCATCAATTCGCGCTGCATGTCAACATTGCGCAATCCGGCCGCAAGCACACGCCCCAGCGGTGAATTCTGCTCGAGGTTTGAAATGACTTCATTACTGATCTTGCCGTTGTGATAAACCCGTATTACTTCCTGCAACAGGTTCGGCGGCAAAATGCGATTGCGGCGCAGGTACAATATTCGCTCGATAATAAGCGTCAACCCGACTACCGAAGCAATGAGCAGGAACCAGATTGGCCAACCTGCCGCTTGAATAATGGCAAACAAAACAAACTCCTTGATGGAAATCAAATATCCGGATGCAGAATGTAACTTGTTGAGGCGCTGCGGGCAAGCGTCAAGCGTGTGAAATTTGGTTACTGAAACCATTTTGCCAATGTTTGAGAATGCATAATGTTGGTGAATACTTGCTAGTTTCCAAACCAAATAACACTAAGGGATTGTTGTTCGGTGGTCAATCCCAGAATTTTTACTAACAATTTCAGTGGATAACTTTGTGAATAGATTTCGGTTCTACCGGCAAAGTACTTGATTCAAAAGGATATTTTCTTGATGCTCAAGGAAAAGGCAAAGTTCGATTTCTTTTAAAATCAAATAGTTAGCTGTAAACGTTCAAGTCGTATCGGTTATATGACCAAATTGTTACCAAAGCGTATGTCCTGTGGACAGAATCCCTTTGAAAGACTGTGTGAATATTAACAAAAGCCCGGAACAGCGCGATGACATGCCGCCTGTACTGACTGTATCTGTTTTAAATCAAGCCGTCGCGCGCATGCTGGAGCGCAACTTCCCTCTTGCCTGGGTGTCCGGAGAAATTTCGAATTTCACCAGGGCCGCGTCGGGACATTGGTATTTCACGCTCAAGGACGATGCGGCCCAAGTACGTGCGGTGATGTTCCGGGGCCGTGCCCAATATGCCGATTTCATTCCGCGCGAAGGGGACAAGGTTGAAGTGCGCACGCTGGTCACACTGTACGCGCCGCGCGGCGACTACCAGCTCAACGTCGAGTCAATCCGGCGCGCAGGCGTCGGCAATCTGTATGAAGCGTTCCTTCAATTAAAGGAGAAGCTTACCGCTGAAGGCTTATTCGACGCAGCCCGCAAGCGGCCGGTGCCGCAGTTCGCGCGTACCATCGGCATCGTCACGAGTCCGCAGGCGGCCGCGTTGCGCGATATCCTGATCACGCTGCGCCGCCGCGCGCCGCATGTGCGCGTGGTGCTGTACCCGACACCGGTCCAAGGCGAAGGTTCGGCGCAAAAAATCGCGCAAGCGATAGCGACCGCATCGGCGCGCGCCGAGTGCGATATCCTGCTGGTATGCCGCGGCGGCGGCAGCATCGAGGATTTATGGTCATTCAACCATGAAGCGGTTGCCCGCGCTATTGCGGCCTGCGTGATGCCGGTGATCTCGGGTGTCGGCCATGAAACCGACTTTACGATCGCCGACTTTGCCGCCGACTTACGGGCGCCGACCCCGACCGCCGCGGCCGAACTCGCGGCGATTCCGCTGGCCGACTGGATAGCGACCATTGAAACGCACGCGCATGCCTTGATGCGGGCCATGCGGCGGCGCCTTGGCGACAGCGCGCAATCCCTGGACTGGTTATCCCGCAGACTGGTAAGTCCGGCCAGCCATATTTCCCATGAGCGATTGAAACTGCGCAGCAGGCAGTTGCGGCTGGCGCACGCCACTCGCCTGCCGCTGAACCAGGCACGCTTCAGCCTGACGCAACTGGGGACTCGCCTGGCGGCCCATTTGCCCGACACCGGCGCGCACCGGCTGCGCCTCGCGGAAAACATGCGTCGCATGACGCATCTCATGGGCACCGATGCGGCGCAACGCCGGCAGGCGCTGGCATCCCTGTCGTCGCAGCTGGAACTGCTGAATCCCCAGCGCACGCTGGAGCGCGGTTATGCCATCGTGACCGATGAAAAGGGTCGGATCGTGCGCGCGCCGCGCGATATACATCCGCGCAAGGCAGTAACTATTCGGCTGGCCGAGGGCACGGCCGAGGTCGGAATTGCCAGTGTGCAGCCCGCACTGGAGTAAACCGGGATGAATTTGCTGGACCTTGCGCCTACCGCGATGCATGTAAAGCTTATCCGATTTACAATGAGAACTTTGTCGAAGTAAATCCACCCTGGAACAAACGAAAAGGACTCATCATGGAACATACACTGCCTCCTCTGCCGTATCCAAAGAATGCGCTGGCGCCGAATATTTCGGAAGAAACCCTTGAGTACCACTATGGCAAGCACCATCAGGCTTATGTCACCAACCTGAACAACCTGATCAAGGGTACCGAGTTCGAGAACGCTTCGCTGGAAGAGATCATCAAGAAATCGTCGGGCGGCATATTCAACAATGCGGCACAGGTCTGGAACCACACGTTTTACTGGAACAGCATGAAGCCTAACGGCGGCGGCGCGCCGACCGGTGCGCTGGGCGATGCGATCAAGGCCAAGTGGGGTTCGTTCGACAAGTTCAAGGAAGAATTCACCAAATCCGGCGTGGGCAATTTCGGTTCAGGCTGGACCTGGCTGGTCAAGAAAGCCGATGGTTCGATCGACATCGTCAACACATCCAACGCCGGCACGCCTATCACCGGCGCCGACAAGCCGCTGATGACCTGCGACGTGTGGGAGCATGCTTACTACATCGACTACCGCAATGCGCGTCCAAAGTATATCGAGACGTTCTGGAATGTCGTGAACTGGGATTTTGCGGCCAAGAATTTCGCGTAATCGGCGGCGCTTGTTTCGTCATACCTGGAGCGGATTGCGCATTGGTGTACGACGTCGCAAGCCGCTTTAAGGCGCATGGCGGCGTTATTCGTCGTTTGTGCGGCTCGCCACACGGCACGCCGAACGGCGCAGCAGGGAATTCGGGCAGCATGCTGCCCGCCTGCGGAGCGGCATCGCCTTACAAGGCGATGTTCCGTCCCACGGGAATTCGGGCAGCATGCTGCCCGCCTGCGGAACGGCGTTCCCTTGCAAGGGAACGCTCCCTTCTTGCCCTGCACCCAAATCAGCACGCGCCTTCCGCACCCCAATGCACAATCCGCTCTAGCGTGCCGCGCGATTAGCCTGAAACTCAGCTGTCGGGTGGCAACCCGGCATTATCCTCCTGTTAGCAAATCCTTACCGGGCACGCTTGCAAGACTAGAATGGCTGTAATGCGCCGACTCGGCGGCGGCAGGAATGCCGCGCTTTCCTTGCAACTGTGAGGGTCGGAAAATTATTGAGAATCCGCGGCGTCAATCCGTTAAGATGCTGATCTTGCCGAGAAAAAGAATTAAGGTGTCCTTTGGCTTCGAAATCAGCAAAAAGCAGTCTTGCAACGCTCACTATCGCCGCTATCGGCATCGTGTACGGGGATATCGGTACAAGCCCCTTGTACACAATGAAAGAAGTATTTTCGAAAGATCATGGAATCGCCCTCAATTACGATAATGTGCTGGGCGTGGTTTCCCTGATTTTCTGGGCGCTGACGATTATCGTGTCCCTGAAATATGTGACGCTGGTCTTGCGCGCGAATAACCGGGGTGAAGGCGGCATCATGGCCCTGACCGCCCTTGCCATGTCTTCGGTGACACAAAAATCGCGCTGGCATTATCCGGTAATGCTGCTTGGTATGGTCGGGACCGGGCTGCTGTATGGCGATGGCGTCATCACCCCGGCGATCTCGGTATTGTCGGCGATCGAAGGGCTGGGAGTCGCCACGCCTGCGCTCACGCCCTATGTGCTGCCTTTGACAATAATGATTCTTGTCGCGCTTTACATGCTGCAGTTCAAGGGCACTGCCGGCATTGGTAAATGGTTCGGTCCGATCGTTGTAGTCTGGTTCACGACCCTTGCTGGCATGGGTATCGTCAACATTGTTCTGAATCCCGAAATTCTGCACGCAGTCAATCCGCTTTACGCCTTACAGTTTTTAGGCCGTAACGGCTGGCTCGCTTTTGTCGTGCTTGGCGCGATTGTGCTGGCGGTCACGGGCGCTGAAGCGCTGTATGCGGATATGGGCCATTTTGGCAAAAGGCCGGTCCGCCTTGCCTGGTTCATGGTGGCGTTTCCAGCCCTGTCGCTGAATTACTTTGGACAGGGCGCGCTGTTGCTGTCGAATCCAGACGCTGTTTCCAACCCGTTTTACCAGCAACTCGGTCCATGGAGTATTTATCCCCTGGTGGTCCTATCAACCATGGCAACGGTCATCGCATCGCAGGCGACCATCTCCGCCGCTTTTTCAATCACCCAGCAAGCGATTTCGCTCGGATTCCTGCCACGCATGCGTGTCATCTATACCTCGGACCGCGAGATCGGACAAATCTATATACCGCTAGTGAACTGGGTACAGCTTACTGCGGTGATTCTTGCCGTTGTCGGTTTCGGATCTTCTTCAGCCCTGGCATCCGCATACGGCATCGCGGCGACGGCGACCATGCTCACTACGACCATCCTCACGTTCTTCGTGGTCCGGTACAAATGGCGCTACAACCTGCTGCTATGCTGGGCTGCCACCGGATTCTTTTTCATCATCGATATCGCGTTGTTTTCCGCGACTTCGCTGAAGATTGTCAGCGGTGGCTGGTTTCCGCTGGTGATCAGCGCATTCATGGTGACGCTCATGCTGACATGGAAAACCGGGCGTGAACTGGTATTTGACAATCTGAAACTTCACGCGATTCCACTCAATGATTTCCTGCAATCCTTGTTCGTCAGCCCGCCGCATCGCGTCGAGGGCACGGGCATCTTCTTTCGCGCCGAAGGCGATGGCGTGCCCCATGCAATGCTGCATAATCTTTTGCATAACAAGGTGTTACACGAACGGACCGTGTTTCTGACAGTGTTCAATGCCGACATTCCGACCGTATCGGCCGAGGACCGAATCCAGGTAATCCCGCTTGGGCACCGGTGCTTTCAAATCAATGTGCACTACGGGTTCAAGGACGAGCGCGATATCCCGCTCGCTCTCCAGTTATGCAAGCGGGATGGCCTGGAGTTCGACATGATGGAGACGTCCTTCTTCATCGCACGCCAGACAGTGATTTCGCGTGTCGGGGGCGGCATGGCACACTGGAGGGAAGTGTTTTTTGCCGCAATGTCACGCAATGCGCGTGATGCGGCAGACTACTTCCGGGTGCCGACCAACCGCGTGATCGAGCTCGGCACGCAAGTTGAAATCTGAGCCGGCGCGCTTCACTTATGCGCCGGTCCTGCCCTCCCGCCTCAAATAATGCATCGATGACCTGACCGCAAGGTATTGCAAAACCGCAACGCATTACTGGAATCAGTGTGTCGACGCGAGTCTAAAGCGTACAATAACCAAATGGAGCTTTGGGGAAAATACTTTTTGTCGATAAAGGTTTCCGTGATTTGCCATAAATCAAATCTGGCCTGAAGAGCAGGCGATACATTTGCAGCGGGCCCGGCGATTGGATCGGCTCGTCAACGGGAGAGCAACCGTGAGCAATGCTCATGAAAACCAAAAACGCTGCATACTTACGGTAGACGATGATCGTGTTCTGCTTGCCAAACTGAACAAGGGCATGCGGGAAGCGGGTTACGAAATCATCCAGGGAAGCTCGGGTGAACAAGCGCTCTCGCTAATCGCTGATCGAACACCGGATTTGGCCATACTGGATATATCGATGCCCGGCATGTCCGGCATTGATCTGGCTCGGCATTTGCGCCAGCAAACCTCGATTCCCTTCATGTTCCTTTCGTCTTACCAGGATGCCGACACCGCACGCCAGGCGGCGGCGCATGGCGCAATCGGTTACCTGGTCAAGCCGGCCAACATCAGGCACATCATTCCCGCCATTGAAGCCGCACTGGTACGGGCGGAAGAAATCAAAAGGCTACGCCGCATCGGCGTCGAGCAGGCGGCAGCGCTCGAGACAGGACGCATAGTGAGCGAGCTGATGCGTAGCCAGCTTGAGCAATTGGCCGACTACCACACGGCAGAAGTGTCCAAACTGAACCGTCGCCTGGACCAGGCGCAACGCCATGCGCTCGAATCGACAGCCTATGCGCGCGAACTGGCCCGGATCGCCAACCACGATGCGTTGACCGAACTTCCGAATCGCAACTGGCTAATGAATTACTTGCCGGCGGCGCTTGAGCAGGCTCGGCTGAACAATCGCATGCTTGCCGTTTTGTATCTTGATCTGGACGGCTTCAAAATCGTCAATGACACCATGGGGCACCTTGCCGGGGATGAATTGCTGCGCGCCGCCGCCTTGCGCATGAAATCGGTACTTAAGCCAAGCGACAATATCGCGCGCCATGGCGGCGATGAATTCATTATTGTCGTGGAACAGGTCGTCAGTGAAAGCGATGCCTCGCATGTCGCCCACCGCATGGCTGACGTGCTGAAGAATCCGTTCGAGTTGTCGCATGGCAGAAATGCGGTCGGCGCATCGATCGGGATCAGCCTTTATCCTCGCGATGGAAAAGAGCCGGAGCAATTGCTCAAGTGCGCAGACCTCGCCATGTATCATGCGAAATCGAAAGGCAAAGGACATTATCGGTTTTACGAGCCCGGATTTTTAAATTCGCCGCGATAATGCGCCATGCCAGCATGAACTTCCACCATGGCAGGT
Organism: Herminiimonas sp.; assembly: GCA_028292315.1. Lineage (GTDB taxonomy): Bacteria > Pseudomonadota > Gammaproteobacteria > Burkholderiales > Burkholderiaceae_D > JAQGMO01. Next base: position 20,525 of record JAQGMO010000301.1, read on the forward strand.
CTGCATCAAACTTTTTGCAGCTATGCCTTTACCTTCACGACCAGCGGCTCGATAAGGCTTAAACTAGTAGTTCGTCATGCTTCGATTTGCGGGTAGCGAAGCGATCTGCCGCGTTGATCGGTGGGTCGGGCAATACGGTAACAGGCGGTAAAGGATAGCGCATGTGAAAGCAATGAGTACAGTAGCGAAGACTGCCGCTGACATTTCAACCCGTTTTGCCAATTTGCGAGAGAATTCCGGCTTTCTTCGCAAGAATCTTCATTTATTGGCTATCTGGCCGCTCGGCGCCTTGTTCCTGATTGCCGTTGGATGGAGTGGTTTGTTTGTCCATCTAAAAAACGAAAGGCTGCAGGCTGAGCTGCATGCGCTGGAACAAGCCTCCGCGCTAGCCCGCGGCTATGCCGGTCATCTCGAGCGCACGATCCGGTCGATGGACCAGATTCTTCTGCACGTCCGGTATGAATGGCTACTGTCCAAGGGTAGCTTACGTCTCGAAACCATCAGGGAGAGCGGATTATTTCCGGTTGCCTCATTAGGGAACATAGCGATTATGGATCGCAATGGCACACTCGTGACAAGTGCAATCCCTGATGTGAAAAAAGTCAATGTAAGTAGCACCTCCTATTTCACGGCACAAGAAAATTCGGCGGGAGATGCGCTGTTTATCGGGCCCTCATTTTATAGCAGCATATCGGGCAGGAATATCATTCCTATTTCCCGCAAGTTATCCGCTCCGGGTGGCAGCTTTGACGGCATCGTGGTGCTCGGCATGGTCCCGGATTACTTTACCGCCGACTATGATGAAACAACGTTGGGAAAGGCCGGTTTACAGGCTGTGGCGGGTGCCGACAATGGCATATGGGTGTCGCGCATCGGCTCTACGGTTTATCAATCTCAAGCGCCCGCACTGACGGCGCTTCCGTTTTTCGAATCGGCAAGCGGCAGCAAACTGCTCGATGGGAATGAATGGTTTATCGATAAGCGCACTCGCTATCTCGGTTGGGCGCAATTGGGCGGATATCAAGCTTATGCGCTGACCGGACTAGACCAGGAACAAGCCCTTGCGCCCTATCAGGCCAGGCGCGATACGTCGATAAACAGTGCGATATGGGCCACGATTGCCCTGATGGTATTCACATTGATTGCCATGGCCCTTTCATTGCGTCTTGCATGGAGGAAAAACCAGCTCGATCTGACTCATGCCACCTATCGGCTGGCGACCGAGGAAGGACTGGAAGGATTTTATATTGCTCGCCCGGTGCGGGACCGCGACGCCACCGCCGTCGATTTCGAAGTGGTCGATGCCAATCATCGTGGCGCGGAATTCTTCCGCGAGCGGCGTGAGGAATTGATCGGCGCAAGAGTATCGACGCTGTATGCGGGAGCGAACCCGGAGCGCCTGCTGGAATGGCTAAGCCAGGCAATGGAGAAGGGCTTCTTCGAAGGCGATGTGGAAATCCCCGGTAACAGCCCGCTCACGATACGGTGGGCGCATCTCAGGATTGTGCGCTCCGATGATAATCTCGCCATCACCTTGACTGATATCACCGCGAGCAAGGCGCATGTAGAAGAACTCGAACGCCGCAGCAACGAGGATGAGCTGACCCGCCTTCCGAATCGTCACTGGGCACGGGCCTATCTGCCGCGCGCGGTCAGGCACGCGGAAGAACAGCATTCCATGCTGGGAATCCTTTATGTCGATCTGGACGGATTCAAGAAAATCAACGACACGATGGGACATGCTGTCGGAGACGAAGTATTGCGTAATACCGCTCGCAGGCTGAGGGATGCGGTTCGGCCGCACGACCATGTAGTGAGGTTGGGCGGCGACGAATTTATCATCATCATTGAACAGATCGAGCAGAGTCAGGATGCGGCGCATGTAGCGGAACGTGTTGTCCACGCTTTCCGGGAAGGTTTCCGGTTGATCAACGGCGTGCACACGCTTGGCGCGTCGATCGGCATAAGTATTTTCCCCGTGGACGGTCGCGATGCAGAAACCCTGCTGCAAAAAGCCGACATTGCAATGTATTCGGTGAAAACCAGCGGTAAGGGCGCTTACCGTTTTTATGATCAAAAATTCTATGACGCCTTGCGCGCGCGCCTGGCCCAGGAATCCGATCTGCGGCAAGCGATCGCACAGGATCAATTCATCATGTACTACCAGCCGCGGGTCGACCTTGAAACCGGCGCCGTTTCAAGCATGGAGGCGCTGGTACGGTGGCAGCATCCGGTGCGCGGCTTGATAGCGCCGCTTGAATTCATCCCGCTGGCGGAAGAAAGCGGCCTCATTCTCGGCTTGGGTGAAATGGTGATCGAGAAGGTGTGCATGCAGCTGGCGCAATGGGGGCAGCGCAGCGAACAGCTGTTGCCAGTCTCGGTCAACGTTTCATCGCGCCAGTTCAATGAGACCGATGTCGCCGCCATCCTGACACAAGCGTTAGCACGTCACAATGTCGAACCACGCCTGATCGAAGTTGAATTGACCGAATCCTTGATGATGGGAGGAGAGGCCGAAGTTACCAGTGCTCTGACCGCGATCCGGAGAATGGGTATGACCCTGCTGGTCGACGATTTCGGGACAGGCTATTCATCGTTGTCGCAATTGCAGCGGCTCGAATTCGACGTGCTGAAAGTCGATCGGGCGTTCACGGAAGAGATCGACCGGACCGAACAGGGCAAGGTATTTTTCACCGCCATCATCACGATGGCGCATGCGCTCGGAATGCGCGTCGTGGCCGAAGGTGTTGAAAATGAACGGCAAATCCTGATTCTCAAGTCGCTTCATTGCGATGAGATACAGGGCTATTATATTTCCAGACCATTCCCGCCATCCGAGATGCAGGCTGTCCATAGGCCCGAACTGCCTAAAGTTTAGACAAGAATCGATGCCTGGTCCCTACGCCATTCATCCTGGCACACATACAGCATTGCCGACAAACCCGAAATATTGATCTGGCTCCCGCTATGGAAACCAGGTAGATCCTTGAAGCAACCATATATGCAGGAGTCGCTACAGATTGTTAGAAGTTCTCATTCGCTTATTCCCGCAACAGAAGCAGGCTCGTATAATAATTTTTATTAATCCTATAATTCTAGTATTATCGAATTATGGAAACTAAAATGGTAATTAGCGCTTTGGCCGCGTTGGCGCAGGAGTCCCGATTAGCGGTATTCCGACTTCTCATACAAGCGGGGCCGGAAGGCATGGCGGCCACAAAGATTGCTGAAGCGCTGAATCTGGCACCGTCATCCTTGTCTTTTCATCTCAAGGAACTGGCGCACGCGAATCTGGTGGTTCAAACCAAAGCCGGTCGTTCGCTTATCTATTCAACAAATTTTAAAACCATGAATGGGCTTATCGGCTTTCTGACTGAAAACTGCTGCGGCGGGAATGTGTGCTCTCCTGTCCGTATTGCCGATTCCTCCATGGTCGGAGCCAGTTGATGAAAACACCCCACACCACCGCGGTTGCCGGCGGCGCCGCGCCAGCTCCTGGCTTTTTGAACGCTACCTGACGATATGGGTAGCGCTTTGCATTGTTGCAGGCATCTTATTCGGACGGGTCTTTCCCGGGGTTTTTCAATCCATCGCAGGGCTTGACGTGGCACGAGTCAATATCCCGGTCAGAATACTCATCTGGGTAATGTTCATTCCGATGCTTATCAAAATTGACTTTGGCGCGCTTGCGCAGGTTAGAAGTCAATGGCGTGCAGATGCTTTTGGTTGTTGGCATCGTGAACCGCTCTCCCAGCATTGGTACGAAGCAAAGGTATAACAATATGGACATTAAGATTTATCACAACCCGAACTGCGGCACGTCTCGCAATACAGTCGCATTAACATGCAGTGCCAACGGCCGGAGGATAGCAAAGAATGGCTGAGGACCTGTCCAATCTGCCGAACATCAGTAGTCCGCATCTGGATGTGCCGACACGAAAGAAGCTTGAGCCACAGGACGCCGCTACCCATCCGCCCCGCATCCTGTTGCTTTACGGGTCATTGCGTGAAACATCCTATAGCAGACTTCTTACCCTGGAAGCCGAGCGCATCCTGCAACACTTCGGCGCGGACACCCGCATGTTTGACCCTCACGGCTTGCCGATGGTTGACAGCGTTCCATCCGATCATCCGAAGGTGCAGGAACTACGCAAACTTTCCGAGTGGTCCGAAGGCCAGGTGTGGTGTAGTCCTGAGCGGCACGGCGCAATGACAGGCGTTTTCAAGTCGCAAATCGATTGGCTCCCGCTCGAAATCGGCAGCGTTCGCCCGACGCAAGGCCGCACGCTGGCCGTCTTGCAGGTTTCCGGTGGTTCGCAGTCATTCAATGCAGTCAACGCACTGCGTGTTCTGGGTCGCTGGATGCGTATGGTAACGATACCGAACCAGAGCTCGGTAGCAAAGGCGTACCAGGAGTTCGATGAACACGGCCGGATGAAGCCCTCGGCCTATTACGACCGCCTGGTAGACGTGATGGAAGAGCTCTACAAGTTCACCTTGCTCATTCGTGACCGCTCCGGCTACCTGACCAGCCGATACAGCGAACGCAAGGAAGCAATGCCGGAACCGGCGATGACATTGGCAGCCGCGGCGATGTGCCACGAAGCCAGCCAGGACGAGACCAAGGATGAGCTGGAATAAAAAAGGGCCAAGGACCCGGCCCGCCGGACAAAGCGGCTTAGCGCCCCATCATGCCGCTGCATGTCTGAAACATGGTGGACATGAAGCCATGGAGGGAAGCGCCGCCCATCATGGACGAATGCATGAAGAGCATGCCAAGCACGCTTGATAACATCAAGCCACCAAGTACTGCCAAAGTAATCAGCGCTATCCTTCCGATTGTTGATGCAGTAGTCATTTCAAACTTCCCCTCAAATCGCTTTCGGCCTAATTAATTGGGTACCGGTTGAATCGATTGGTTCTGCTTTTGAAAAGCTTTTAATGAAGATCGATTTTCGCCGCAATACTGAACGCTTAAATTGTGCTTGACATTACCATTGTTGGAAGGTTTATCTTAGTGCTATAGCTGCTGGAGAAATCTATGGATACCGTTACAAGAACCGATGGCCACCTTGCCGACATCACTTTTAATGTTAACGGCATGACTTGCGCCTCCTGCGTCGCGCGGGTCGAGAAAGCACTCAAATCCGTTCCTGGCGTGGAAAGCGCCTCAATCAATCTGGCAACGGAAAAGGCGACAGTGCGCGCCAGACAGGACACGAATTATGTGTCCTTGTATGACGCCGTCGAGAAAGCCGGCTACGAAGTGCCGGTAGAAAATATTTCGCTTTCCATTTCGGGAATGACTTGCGCCTCGTGTTCCGGTCGTGTGGAAAAGGCACTGAAAAAGGTGCCAGGGGTGACGGACGCCAGCGTGAACCTGGCAACTGAAAAAGCCCAGGTGAAGGCAGCCGGCGGCGTCACTACGGAAGCGTTGATTGGCGCGGTCAGGAAAGCAGGCTACGAAGCAGCCCTTGCCGAAGAGGCGACGCCGGCGAAAGGAAAAAGCACGGCGTTGCCGACATGGTGGCCGGTGGCTGCATCAGCGCTACTTAGCCTGCCGCTGGTGTTGCCAATGCTGGCCATGCCGTTCGGGCTGGACTGGGCGCTTCCCGGTTGGCTGCAACTTCTGCTGGCGACACCGGTGCAGTTCTGGCTCGGCGCCCGATTCTACAAGGCAGGCTGGAATGCGCTGCGCGCCGGCTCGGGCAATATGGATTTGCTGGTGGCCCTTGGAACGTCCGCTGCGTATGGCCTGTCGGTGTATTTGCTGTGGGCGCATCGCGACCATGAAATGACCCAGCATCTCTATTTTGAATCCTCCGCAGTCATCATTACGCTGGTATTGCTTGGAAAATGGTTGGAAGAACGCGCCAAGTATCAAACCGTAGCGGCAATCCGCGCCCTGGAGTCGCTACGCGCAACGGTGGCTATTGTCCGGCGCGACGGCGTAGAGCAAGAGGAGCCGGTTTCGGCAGTACGCGCCGGAGACCTCGTGGTGGTACGTCCTGGAGACCGGGTGCCGCTCGACGGTGTGATTATCGAAGGAAGCAGCCACCTGGATGAATCGCTTTTGACCGGTGAGAGCTTGCCGGTTACGAAGACGGTCGGCGACGCAGTGACCGGCGGCGCAGTGAATGCCGACGGGGTTCTTCTAATTGAAGCCACGGCCGTGGGCGGCGCGACGATGCTGTCGCAAATCATCAAGATGGTGGAAGACGCGCAAGCTGTCAAAGCACCAATCCAACGCCTGGTGGACCGGGTCAGCGCAGTGTTCGTGCCGGTAGTGCTCGTCATAGCGGTGATGACCTTCCTCGGCTGGGGTGTCGTCTCCGGCGACTGGCAGCAAGCCCTGCTGAACGCCGTCGCGGTGATGGTGATTGCCTGTCCTTGCGCGCTTGGCCTGGCGACCCCGACCTCGATCATGGTTGGCACCGGCGTCGCCGCCAGATACGGCATTCTTATCAAGGATGCGGAGGCACTGGAGACTGCTCATGCCGTGTCAGTCGTTGCTTTTGATAAAACCGGCACGCTGACGGAAGGAAAGCCTGCAGTCGTTGCCATCGAAAGCGCATCCGAGTCGGAACGGCGTGTGCTGGAATTGGCGCGGGCGGTCCAGCAATACAGTGACCATCCGCTGGCCAAAGCGGTCGAGGCCGAAGCTTCCAAACGCAGAGTCGCCCTGTATCCGGCGTCAAATGCCAAGGCGCTTCCGGGACGCGGCGTGCAGGCGGATGTCGGCGCTGTTACCGTTTTTCTCGGGAACAAACGTCTGATGCAAGAAATCGGATTGCCGACTGCGGGCCTGGACGAGGTCGCGGCAAAGCATGAGGACGCCGGCCGGACTGTTTCCTGGCTGGCGGTGAAAAACGCACATGGCGTGGAATTGGCCGGCCTGCTTGCCTTCGGCGATACGGTAAAGAAAACCGCCAGGGCAGCGGTGGCGCGGCTTGCGCAGACGGGCATCAGCGCAGTCATGCTGACCGGCGACAATCCCGGCGCTGCCAGGGTGGTCGCCGAAGCGGCAGGTATCACCGATTACATGGCGGAAGTGCTTCCGGCGGATAAAGCCCGTATCATCGCGGAGCTGAAACAGGGCGGCCACACGGTGGCGATGGTGGGCGACGGCATCAATGATGCGCCTGCGCTTGCGGCGGCCGACGTCGGGATAGCGATGTCCACGGGTACCGACGTGGCGATGCATACAGCCGGCATCACGCTCATGCGCGGCGACCCTCTGCTGGTGCCGGAAGCGATCGATATTTCGATAAAAACCTATCGCAAGATCAGGCAAAACCTCGGATGGGCGTTCATTTACAACCTTGTCGGTATTCCGCTGGCGGCGTTCGGCTATCTGAATCCGATGCTTGCCGGTGCAGCCATGGCGCTCAGCAGCGTCAGCGTGGTGTCGAACTCCCTGCTTCTCCGCCGGTGGAAGCCGGTGGCAATTACAGGAGACAAATCATGAATATTGGCCAGGCAGCCGAAGCGTCGGGCGTGACAGCCAAAATGATCCGGTATTATGAAAGCATCGGGCTCATCGCGGAGGCGAACCGGACTGATGCCGGATATCGTCAGTACAGCGAGAATGAAGTGCAAACGCTCCGTTTTATCAAACGCTCGCGCGAACTGGGCTTTTCAGTTCAGCGCATCAAGATCCTGCTGGCGCTATGGGACGACCGGACGCGGAAGAGCGCGGATGTGAAAACGCTGGCTCGCCAGTACATTGCGGAACTGGACCAGGATATCGAGAAGCTGCAGTCGATTCGCGATCAGCTGCAGCACATGGCCGACTGCTGTCAAGGCAATCACAGGCCGGAGTGCCCGATTCTTGACGGCTTGGCCAAAACAGCGCCTCGACGCCCACCGCTGAGCGTGGAGTAAACCCGCGGCGCCGCATTAGCCATGGGCGCCAAAAATGGCATGTCGGTTGAATAAAACCAGGCGAATAAATTCGGGCTGAAGATGGTCGATGATTTCCGACTTTTTTCATCACCAGGACCATTGTGGCGACTTATCTGCGGAGCAACCGCGCCGCCCCGCAGATAATTTATCAGGCGGCGCTACCCGTCGTGACTTGATAGCCGGCGTTTTCAATAGCGGATCTGACAGCATCCCAGTCAGCGCCGGTTTCGATCCGGACCTTCTTGCTAGCCAGATCTACATCGACCTTTGCGGCCTTATCGAGCGCTTGCACCGATCGCTTCACGCTATTGACGCAACCGCCACAGGTCATGCCTTCAACTTGCAATTCGTACATGGTGTTAGCTCCTTAAATAAAAGTGCAGTGTTACTTTAAGGCTTGCCATCATGGGAAGGTCAAGCCTTATTTACAGCAAGCCCGGTTCAATATCGTGTCACCAGCCGATAAAGAATACCCGCTTTTTCGAGGCAGACTCTACCGTAGTTATCAGTCACCGGACGTTTTCCAGCTGGACCAAGGTGAATGCGCCGCCCACCTTTTCAGCGATAAATTTGACTTTGTCGCCAGCCTTTACCCGGTCAAGCATGGCCGGGTCTTTCGCGCGAAATACCATGGTCATCGCCGGCATGCCCAGATTTTTCAACTCGCCGTGACGAATGGTGATTTTCCCAGCTTCTTTGTCGACCTTTTTGACTTCGCCGTCTACGGTGGAGGCTTCGGTGCCACCGGCAGAATGCGCCGAAGCGGATGCTTTATGTTCGTCGTGCCCGGCTTGAGCGTTATGTGCCTCCTGCGCGAAAGCCAGCGACGCCGAAGAAAAAATGATTGCAGCGGAAAATGACGATTTTGATAGTATGTTCATACTTGATTCCTTTCGATTTTTATCACTTGGTTACTTTAATTTTTCCAATCATGCCGGCTTCGAAATGGCCCGGCACCAGGCAGGCATAGTTGAACTCGCCTTCCCTGGTGAATTGCCAGACCAGCGTCTCTTTCTTGCCGGGGCTGACGTGCGCCATGTACGGCTCGTCATGCTCCATCCCCGGATGCTTTTTCATCAGTTCGCCGTGGGCTTTCAATTCCTCCATCGAGCCGATCACCATTTCATGCATGAGCTTGCCCTTGTTCGCCACGACGAATCGAATGGTCTCGCCTTGCCTGACCGTGATTTCCGGCGGCGTGAAACGCATCATGTCGTTCATATCAATCACGACGGTACGGCTTGCTTTTTTCGGATCCCCCTGTTTGCCGAAAGCGTGCTCCTCGCTTGAAACTGGCGCAGCGGCCTTCGGCTTGTCATGCGTTGCTTCGCCGTGCGCGAACGCCGCCGGCGCCGCAGCGCCCAAAGCAAGTGCGAAAAGTGCGGTACGCAGAGTGGCCTTGATGGTTGCTTGCTTCTTCATTTAAACTCCATGTGTTAATGCTGTCAGTGCTATTAGTGATGGCTGCCATGGCCGGATGGCTTGCGTACGTTCATTTCGACATTTGCAGGTTTGCCTGCGGCAGGCATGGACTGGCCGCCGGCCGAATCGCTGCGGGTGGGCGCCGGGGTTTCTCCTTTCCATTCGTAAGCGACGGTCCCGGCCGGATGCTTGTACCAGCCCGGGTCCTTGTAATCGCCCGGCTTCTGGTCTTTACGCACCTTGACGACGGTGAACATGCCGCCCATCTCTACGCCGCCGAACTGGCCTTGACCGCCCATCATTGGCAAAGTGTTCTCTGGAATCGGCATTTCCATCTCACCCATATCAGCCATGCCGCGCTCCCCCATGACCATGTAATCGGGTATCAGCTTGCTGATTTTCTGCGCAATGCCTCGCTGGTCCACCCCGATCATGGTGGGGACGTTGTGGCCCATCGCGTTCATCGTGTGGTGCGATTTGTGGCAGTGAAAGGCCCAGTCACCCAAATCGGTGGCGTCGAACTCGATTGCGCGCATCTGACCAACGGCGACGTCGGTGGTCACTTCCGGCCAGCGTGATCCGGGCCGTGTCCAGCCACCGTCAGTGCCTGTTACCTCAAACTCGTGTCCATGCAAATGAATCGGATGGTTCGTCATGGTCAGGTTGCCGAAGCGAATACGAACACGGTCGCCTTGCCGCACATTCATGGAGTCGATTCCGGGGAAAACGCGGCTGTTGAACGTGAACAGATTGAAGTCGAGCATCGTGTTGACCTTGGGCGTAAAACTGCCGGGAGCGATGTCGTAGTTGTTCAGCAGGAAAACGAAATCCCGGTCGACTTTCATGAAATTTGGGTTTTTCGGGTGCGTGACCCAGAACCCCATCATCCCCATCGCCATTTGCGTCATTTCATCCGCGTGAGGGTGGTACATGAAAGTGCCCGGTCGTTTGGCGATGAATTCATAGACAAACGTTTTACCTGCAGGGATACCCGGTTGGGTGAGGCCGGTGACGCCGTCCATGCCGTTAGGCAGGCGCTGTCCATGCCAGTGAATACTGGTGTGTTCTGGCAGCTTGTTCGTCACAAAGATACGCACGCGGTCGCCTTCGACCACTTCAATGGTCGGGCCCGGCGATTGGCCGTTATAGCCCCACAAATTTGCCTTCATGCCGGGAGCAAGCTCGCGCACGACCGGCTCTGCCACCAGGTGGAACTCCTTGACGCCATTCTTCATGCGCCAAGGCAGCGCCCATCCGTTGAGCGTCACCACCGGGCTATACGGCCGGCCATTGGGCGGCGCCGGCGACGGCTGTGTAACTGCATTGCTCATCATTGGCGCCTCAGGCAGCGAAGCGGCTCCGACACGGCTGACGACTCCTGCGCCGACTAATGCAGCTGCGCCTGTGAAAAAATTTCTACGTGAAACCATTTCTATTCCTTTGATTAGTGTGCTTGCGCGGCTTCGCCTGAAGCCTGTCCGCGCATCGATGTGGAAGCGCCGCCGGTGCCATTGATGGCTGCCTGCAAATCGGTCTCGGCTAACCAGTAATCGCGCTGGGCTTCGATGGCCGTATTGACGCTGGTGATTTGGGCGCGCGAGTCCGCCAACAGCTCAAAAACACCGACCAGCATGCCGTTATAGCGGAGCAGCATTTCATCCGAAATTTTCTTGCGCAGCGGGACAACCTCGTCGCGGTAATGCTTTGCCAGGTCATAGGAAGTCTGGTATGCCGAGTACGCTTCCCGAACTTCGGAACGGGCGCGAATGGCGGTATACGCGGTGCGATGGACGGACTGCATGTAAATCGCTTCCGCCTTCCATGTTCTCGACCGGCCCCAATCGAAAATTGGCAACTCCAGCTCGATTTCGTAACCGTTCTCACGCGGTGCATCGTTGGTGCTCTTGTTCACATATCCAGCGTGCAATACATTGATGAACCCGGTCGCTCTGGATAATCCGAGCGCACTTGCGGTCATTTCTGTATCGCGCTTGGCCATCTGAACGTCTAGCCGTTGCTGCATCGCTTGCGACTCGATGTCGTTAATCGTGTCGGGATTCTTTGGCAAATCCGGCAGCCGGTCCGGCAGCTTGAATGCCGTCTTCTGGCCCCACAGTCCCATCAGTCTGGATAGCTGTTCGCGCGCCACGGTGGCATTATGTTTGGCACGCGCAATTTGGGCAGTCGCATCCGCATAAAACGCCTGTTCACGCGCCTGGTCAAGCTTGCTGAAGTTACCGACTTGCGCCATTCGCCTTGCGAGTTCTGCGCTGGCTTCGGCGGCGGAACGGACTTGCTCCGTGTATTGGACCGTTTGCTGGGCCGCTACCGCACTGAAGAAGGCTTTACGCGTGTCAGAGGCCAGCCGTACCGCCTGGGACGCAGCCTGCAGTTTCGCCTGCTCAAAGCGACGACCCTCGATATCGCTTCGAACAGGAATGGTCAGCAGTCCAATAATGTCGAACATAATGCTGCGCTCGATTTCGACTTCACCGCCGCCGGCCATCCTGCCAAAGGAAAGGCTCGGGTTGCGCATGCGGCCGGCCTGCACGAAATCAGCTTCCGCAATACCCAATTCCGCTAAGGACGCCTGTAAATTTTTGTTATTCATTAACGCAACCTGAATCGCGGTATCAGGATTCAGCGGCTTGCTTAACAGCTGATTAACACTGTTATCGACAGACTCTGTATTGCTGCCAGGCCTGGAAAACTGCACCGACTGCCCGGTGCGCTCTTTGGTCATGGCCGAAACGGTGTCGAGGCCTCCATCCTGGGAAAACGTCGCGCATCCTGTCAGTACAAGAGCTGCGACCCCAAGGGCAATTGGCCTGAGGAACGGGAAATATCGTTGGGAAACCATTGTTGTAGTCCTTAGCGCTAGTGGTGCTTGCTGTGGTCCATAGGCATAGCCTGGGCCGGTGCAGATGTGTTTTTGCCGGGCGCGGGCGCACTCGGAACTAGCGGCGACGTTGCCGTGGCTTCTTCCTTCACATGGCCAGCATGGCCACCAAGCCTGGCCATCTCATCGTTGGCCGCACGCCAAACTTTGTCCGGCGACGCTTGTTCGTCAGCTGTAGCCTGGTAACTCGTGAACGCGGATTCATAGATTGATACTGGAACGGTAGCGTTCATATCAAGAGGATTCGGCTGTCGAGACGCCTGCTGCGCGCTGGCGGCAAACGGCAATAACGCCAGCACGCCGATGGCGGTCCATTGTTTTAATGTCATGTTTATTCTCAAAATTGATAGAACGGGCGTGCGAGAGCACGCAAGCTATGCGTGAGAGTTAATAGCGGACGAGCGACGGCCGTCGCGCTTGGCTCTTATATCGATTAAGCGAAGATGTTTCGGGGAGGTCGTTCAAGGCCGCCCGGGATGAACCCGGCGACCAGCGGGGCGGGGGAGACGAAAACCATCTCCGAACCGCTAATGGCAGGAATTGCGTTGGAAGCTGACGGCGGCGCAGCAGCGCCAACGCAGGTGGCCGTGCAGCCACTGCAAGTGGCGTGCCGGTGTGTATTCGGTGTTTCGGATGCGATGTCATCTGCCGCTGACATGTCCGCGCTTGAACTAATTGCCTCAGCCTCGCCATGATGGTGGCTTTGAGTCGCAACGCTGTCATGTTGATGCGCATGGTCCAACATGACAACTTGCATTGCCTTGTGGTGTATCGGGCCGCAAGACGTGCTCATAGTTGTGGCAACCGCATGTAGCGGCAGCACAGCGATTAAAAGCCAAATCAGAAATGTCTTAAGGAAACGATTCATTTGTATGGGAAGGAGTATACCACCCGAAACAGCGTTGCTCGAAATGACGCCTGACAACAAAGTAAGAATCAGCATACAGCTTCCCACGGCGGGAAGGTCAAGTAAAATTGTTCATGAAAAGTTCATGAACAATGAATTAATTCATTGTAGCAATGCAAGCTTGCATCGTCGACGATGTGTGGCGGCCTGGTTCAATATGCCGGTTGACCGGCCGACAAGGCAAGGCAGGGAAAATCGCTACGCGAGTAAGGCGCTGCAGTGTTGGATGCGCTTAAAAACCAGGCTAAACTAGGGATGTCTGATAAACCTGCAGCCAATGCGCCATTCCGTTTCCTCTTTTTGTCGTTTGATAGCCAGCTTCCTGGTCATGACTGTTTTGACTTCTGGAATCGCGATGGCTGCGTACGTCTGTCCGCAGGTGACAAAAGCACCCGCGCAAGAGATGGCAATGGGCGACATGCCCTGTGCCGGGATGGACAAGGAAAAGCCCGTTCACTGCTCCGAATATCAATCGGGCGCACAGTTGGCGCTTGAACACCTTGCAGCGGCAGCCACTCTTACTCCGCCCACGATTGCGTTTGTCATTCCGGTACTCGCGTCGATTGTTCCTCCTGTCCTTACTTCTTTCTGGTGTGACGTCCCCTCGGAACTTGGGGCCGACCCGCCTTACCTCCGAACGCAGCGCCTGCGTATTTGACCTGACCCTCTGTTGCTTCGCCGGCCGGCATATCGCCGAGGCCGGTGTTCGTCTCATTCACAGGGGGTTTTTATGTTTTCAAGAATTGAAACGCCACTGATTTGCAATAATCAGTCGCGTTTTCTATGCCGACTCAGCGTTCTCATCATGCTGGCGTTTGTCTCATCGCTTGTCCATGCCCAATCCACCGGGCTCACTCTAACCGAGGCTTTGCGCCTTTCTTTGCAACGCTCTCCTTTGAGTAAGGCCGCCGGCGCCTCGGTTCGGGCCAGCCAGGAAGCCGCGGCAAAAGCCAACCAGTTGCCGGACCCGACACTCAAGGTCGGAATCGATAATGTCCCAGTGAACGGCCAGGACCGCTTCAGCACAACGCGTGACTTCATGACCATGCGCCGCGTGGGCATTGAGCAGCAGTGGGTCTCCGCCGACAAGCGCGCGGCACGGTCAGACCGTGCGCAACGCGCTGTAGAAATGGAAGAAGGCAGTCATCTTTCCACGCTGGCCAAGGTACGAGAGGAGACAGCTAAAGCATGGGTGAACGTCCTTTACGGGCAGCGCGCGCTGGCATTTCTTAAAGGAATAGAAAAGCAGACAGCCGACGACCTGGTTGCAGTGCAGGCAGCGCATCGGGGCGCCAGGGCAATGGCAAGCGACGTGACGCAAGCCCAGATGGCTTTGTCGCAAGCGCAGGATGCTACACGCAAATGCGAGCAGGACCTGAGGAATTCCCGACTTGCACTGGCCCGGTGGACTACTGCTCCCGTAGAGTCTGTCGCCGACGAGATGCCGCCGCTGGTTTCCCATGTTCCGGATTTACCGGTGGACGAGCTGGAAAAGTATCACCCGATGTTACTAGCCGCGCGACGGGCGGTATCGCTTGCCGACGCCGACACCACCTTGGCGACACGCGAACGCCGTCCGGACTGGTCTGTTGAAGCCGGTTTCAGCCAGCGCCCTCAGTTTTCCAACATGGTCTCCGTTAGCGTGAGTATCCCGCTCCCAGTCAACCGTGCTCAAAAGCAGGACCGCGACATTGCTGAAAAGTCTGTCCTGGGCACAAAAGCCCGGCTGCAATACGACGATGCACTGCGCGAGTTGCAAACCGAAATCCAGAGTCTGTCTACAACCTTGCACAGTCTTAAAGAACGGGTGGCACAGCTCAACGCCCGGCTACTCCCGTCGGCCACTCAGCAGGCCGAATTGGCAACTGCTGCCTACCGCGCTGGCACCGGCAGTCTCAGTGCGGTCTTTAATGCCAGGAAGATGCTGTTGGAACGGCGGCTTCAGGTGGCTGAGATTGAAAAAGAAGCTGCGCTGACCTGGGCAAAACTGGAGCATCACGTGGTTCCACATGACTTGGCGTCTGCACAGGTGACAGCACGATGAAAACAAATTTCGCACTTAAAGCCACTGCTTTGGCACTCGCTGGCGCTGGATTGGCATTTGGCGGCTACTGGCTGGGCATCCAGAAGCATGACAGCAAAGCGCCGACGCCCACCGCTTCCAGCGCAGAAGCCGGTGACAAGATTGACCCCAAGACCGGCCGCAGGGTGTTGTATTGGCACGACCCCATGGTGCCAGGCCACAAGTTCGACAAGCCAGGCAAGAGTCCCTTTATGGATATGCAGCTGGTTCCGGTGTACGCGGACGAAGGCTCGGCGGACGGCGGCGTCAAGATTAATCCGTCGCTTCAGCAAAATCTGGGAATCAGGTTTGCCACAGTACGGCGCGAAGAGACCCGCGATTCGTTCGAGATGGTAGGCACAACGCAGTTTGACGAGAGCATTGCTGAAGTCGTCCAAAGTCGCGTCACTGGTTATATCGACCGGCTTTATGCCCGTGCGCCAATGCAGCGGATTAAGCGTGGTGAGCCAGTCGCGTCCCTGTTTGTCCCTGACTGGATTGCGCCACAGGAAGAGTATTTGGCACTTAAGCGCGGCGGCAATAACGACCTGGCAGCCGCGGCGCGTCAACGAATGCGGGTAATGTCTATCCCGGATGGACTGATTGCGCAAGCCGACCGTACTGGGCAAGCGCAGAAGCATATGACCCTTACCTCGCCGGTTACCGGAGTCATCACCGAGCTAGCCGTTCGCGATGGCGCTATGGTGTCACCCGGCATGACCGTCGCGAAGGTGGCCGGGCTCAACAAGGTATGGCTGGTTGCGGAAGTCCCGGAAGTGCTGGCCAATTCGGTGCGCACAGGAATGGCGGTCGGAGCCACATTCTCCGGGGACCCGAATCGGAAATATACCGGCAAAGTCCGCGAAATTCTGCCAGGTGTCAGTACCTCAACCCGAACCGTACAGGCCCGTCTTGAGCTGGACAACCGGGATGGGAGCCTTACGCCGGGAATGCTCATGCGCGTTCGCCTGGGCGCCGAAAAACCGGTTTCCCGCCTGCTGGTGCCTACTGAGTCAGTAATTACGACCGGTAAGCGTTCGGTTGTCCTGGTTGCCGGCGAAAACAACAGCATTCAGCCGGTAGTCGTAACGACCGGGCGAGACATGGGGGATGACACCGAAATTTTAAGCGGACTGACCGAGGGGCAAAAAGTCGTCGCGTCAGGGCAGTTCCTCATCGATTCAGAAGCGAATTTGAGGTCGGTGTTGCCTAAATTCGCTGGTGAAGAAGCCAAGCCAGCTGCTCAGCCAGGTGCGGGCCCGGTGTATCGCGGGGTCGGGACGGTCGAAAAGGTAGCGCCAGAGGCCCTTACCCTCTCACACAAACCGATTCCCGAGCTCAAGTGGGGAAACATGACCATGGACTTTAACAAGCCGCGCCCTGACGCGTTCGCGGAAATAAAGCCCGGTCAGGATATCGAATTCTCGTTCAGGGAGACCAAAGAAGGATACGTGCTTGAAAGCGTGATGCCGGTTGGCGGAGCCAGGAAATGATTGCCCGGATTATTCGCGAGTCCATTGCCAACCGATTCTGGGTGTTGCTTGCGGCTGCAGGAATCGCTGCGTGGGGCTTGTGGTCTCTCGCCAAAACCCCTTTGGATGCGCTGCCGGACCTATCGGACACGCAAGTCATCATTCGTGCACAGTATCCGGGTAAAGCCCCTCAGATTGTCGAGGACCAGGTCACCTACCCATTGACCACCGCCTTGCTGGCGGTTCCGGGGGCGAAGACTGTCAGGGGCTATTCATTCTTTGGCGACTCTTTTGTCTATGTGCTGTTTGATGACGCCACCGACCTGTACTGGGCTCGCTCGAGGGTCCTGGAATATATCAACCAGGTGCAAAGCCGGCTGCCTCAAGGCGTACGGGCCGAGCTTGGCCCGGATGGCACGGGAGTTGGCTGGATTTTCGAATATGCGCTGGTCGACCGCACCGGACAGAACGACCTGAGCCAATTGCGGGCATTGAATGACTGGTTTCTGAAGTTCGAGCTGAAAACCGTCCCGGATGTCGCAGAAGTTGCCAGCATCGGCGGGATGGTCAGGCAATATCAGGTGGTGCTGGACCCGGACAAGCTGCGCGCATTCGGCATATCCCATGCAAAGGTGCTTGACGCACTGGCAAAGGCTAATCAGGAATCCGGCGGCTCGGTGGTCGAGATGGCCGAGACCGAATATATGGTGCGCTCACGCGGCTATCTCCGCTCGCTGGAAGACTTTCGAAACGTCTTGTTAAGCGCCAGCGAAGCCGGAACGCCCGTGCTGCTCAGGGACGTGGCGACGGTGCGTCTCGGACCGGAAATGCGCCGCGGCATCGCAGAGCTCAATGGCGAAGGGGAGGTCGCCGGCGGCGTGGTGGTTATGCGCTCCGGCAAGAACGCTCTGGAAACCATCGCGGCTGTGAAAGCCAGGCTCGCTACGCTCCAAGGCTCGCTGCCGAAGGGCGTCGAAATCGTTACCACCTACGACCGTTCCAACCTGATCAAGGCCGCCGTGGCCAATCTGCGCGACAAGCTCATCGAAGAGTTCATTGTGGTTGCCGTCGTCTGCGCGATTTTCCTGTTCCACCTGCGGAGCGCTTTTGTCGCGATTGTGTCGCTGCCGCTGGGGGTTCTTGCCGCATTCATCGTGATGCGGTACCAGGGCGTCAATGCCAACATCATGTCGCTTGGGGGTATTGCAATCGCCATCGGCGCCATGGTCGATGCGGCCAT
>JAQGMO010000107.1 GCA_028292315.1 Herminiimonas sp.
GCATTCGGAATCACTGTCACCTTTGACGCCGGGATGCCGCGCGCAACGATATCGCCACGCAATCCTTCGCAAATTGTGGTCACGCGATCCACATGCCGGATCGCGTAACTTTCAAGCGCACGTGTAAGCCGGTAGCGAATCCCGCCTTCCTTGCTGGTGCCATGATCCACTGCCGCGTCTTCCCAGAACGCCCTGATTTCATACACGACCGGAATCCCCAGCTTGCGGCCGACGCGCAATGCGGCAAGCGCATTCAGTGCCGGCGAGTGCGCATGGAGAATATCCGGCTTGACGGTCTGCGCTACGTCGGTGAGACGTCGCGTCAGGCTGCTGATAACGGAAAGCTGATTCAGCAGCGGCACCCGGGCCAGCCATTTGGCCATATGGTTCGAACGGAAAAAATGCCAGCCGTCGGACTCTTCTTCCATCGTCTTGCACTCCCCTTGCTTCGGGCTTGTCACATGACTGGTGTCCCAGCCAAGCGCCCTCTGCTCGTTGAGGATAGAGATGGTACGAAAGGTGTACCCGCTATGGAGCGGGATCGAGTGATCGAGTATATGCAGAATTCGCATCGTTGTTCTTTGTATAATTATCAGGTGCTGCTGACAGCTGCGGTTGACAGATTAATCAGCCGCACAATATCGGTCGAGTAATCTTCTCGACTCATGCTGCAATATTAGCATCAACAACACGGTGTTCCAGCACGTTACGCAGAAACGCCTCGAACATGAGCAAAGTCCACAATGAAGCGGCGTGATCACGTCGACCGGACTGATGCTGATCGACCATCTCCTTTAGAAACGCCATGTTGAAAATGCCGGTATCGGCCAATATCGGTCCAAGCACCGCTTCACGTAGCCGCTCGCGCAACGGTCCGCGCAGCCAGGCGGCCAGCGGAATCGAAAATCCCATCTTGTCGCGGTAAAGAATGTCGTCCGAGAGCTGCGGCTCGAGGCTTTTCTTGAAAATATACTTACCCTCCTGCCCACGCAATTTCAGCGAAGACGGCAGCCCGGACACCCACTCGACAAACTCGTGGTCGAGCAGCGGCACCCTGACTTCCAGCGCATGCGCCATGCTGGCACGATCGACCTTGGTGAGTATGTCGCCCGGCAGGTAGGTCTTGAGGTCGAGGTATTGCACCATCGACAAAGGATCATCGGTAGGCGAGTTCGCGGCATGGCCCTGCATCACTTCGATCGCCCGATAGCCTTGCAGGCTTTGGCGGAATTTAGCGCTGAAGAGCTGGTCCCGGACCCGGTCCGGCATGATCGATACACCGTGAAAATATCCTTCCACCAAGTCGCGCGACAAGGCCTCGAAGGTGGTCTTGGCGCGGAACATGCGCGGTGCCCAGTCAGCCTTCGGATAGTGCTGGCCCAAAAATCCGAACACTGGCTTGCGCAGCGATAGCGGCATGACCGAGCGTACCCGCTGTTCGGCCATGGCATACCGGTAACGCCGGTAGCCGGCGAAGTTTTCATCGCCACCATCGCCGGACAGCGCCACGGTTACGCGTTTCCTGGCCAGCTCGCATACCCGGTAAGTCGGGATGGCCGAGCTATCGGCATACGGCTCGTCGTACAGGCCCGCCAGCTTGTCCAGCAAGCCGTAATCATCCTTGTCCACGGTCTCGGTGTAATGCCGCGTCTTGTACTGGTTCGCGACCTGGGTCGCAAAGCTCGATTCATCGAAGGCCGGATCATTGAAAGCGATTGAGCAGGTGTTGACCGGTTCATCGGTCATTCCGGCCATCGTTGCCACCACCGCGCTGGAATCAACTCCGCCCGAGAGGAAGGCGCCCAGGGGCACATCGGAGATCATGTGGCTCTTTACCGCATCGCGCAGGCGCGCTGTCAATTCCTGTTCCACTTCCGGCTCCGACATCGGCGCCAGCGGCTTGAACGGCACATCCCAATATTCCTTTTGGGTTGCCGGTTTGCCGCCGGTAGTCAGCGTGAGCGTGTGGCCCGGAGATAATTTGAATGCGCCCTTGAAAATGGTTCTCGGCTCGGGCACATAGCCATAGGCGAAATACTCTTCGACCGCGCACGGATCGATCTCGCGCGACAAGCCGGGAATCGCCAGCAGCGACTTCAGCTCGGAACCGAAAATGAAGCGGCCATCCGGCAGGTAGGCGCAATGCATAGGCTTGATGCCGAGACGATCGCGTGCCAGGAACAGGGTTTTCTTGTTGCGGTCCCAGATCGCAAAACCGAACATGCCGCGCAGACGGCCGACGCAGGCCTCGCCCCACTCTTCCCATGCATGCACGATGACTTCCGTATCGCAACGGGTGCGGAAGCTGTGGCCGAGCTTGAGCAACTCGTCCATCAGCTCCAGGAAATTGTAGATCTCGCCATTAAACACGACGACCACGCTGTGATCTTCATTGAACAGCGGTTGCTGGCCAGACGCCAAATCGATGATCGAAAGCCTGCGGTGCCCGAACCCCAGTCCTGGTTCGATATGCACGTCGCCTTCCACCGGCCCCCGGTGATGCTGGGTCTCGTTCATTCGCACCAGCAGTTGCTGGTCGATTTCGCGCGCGCCGTTCGAACTCGGCTTCAATTATCGTCAAAGGTACATTATCGCTTGCGGCGCCGGGTCCGTTGGCCACGGGCGCTTTCTTTTCGGCAGCGGCTGGCGAGAGCGCTTGGCCTGCCCTATT